>JAUNUO010000015.1:10250-11925 GCA_030538135.1 Paracoccus sp. (in: a-proteobacteria) | reverse complement strand
GGCTTGCAGGAACGTCAGCCCGATCTGTGCGGTGCCCGGAAATACGCCGGTTCCATCGGTCAGCCGGGCAGCATGATTCCGGGTCTGGGCATCACCAAGGATTATCGCGTCGTCGAATTCCGCGGGATCGAGCCGCAGAATTACGATCCGAACCGGATCGTGTTCCGTCTGGATCAGATGGGCAACATTCAGAACGTCGATTGCGGCTGATGCGCGGTCCGTTCCTTGCCGCCGCCGGCCTTGTGATATTGGGCGCCTGCCAGCCGTTGCCGCCCCCGCCGCCACCTGAGCCCACGCCCGTGTCGGATGCCTGCGGTGCCTCGGGTTATCAGGGGCTGATCGGCCAGCCGCGCAGCGTTCTGGATTCGATGCGTTTCCCCTTGGGCACGCGGACCATCGGCCCCAGCGATGCCATTACGGCCGATTACCGCCCGGACCGGCTGAATATCGAATACGGCGCGGGCGGGTTGATCGAAAAGATCGCCTGCTATTGATCTGTCCCGCCGGTCCCGCTCGGCGCATCGGCGTGAATAATCGTTGCGCGCGGGCGGTGGCGGTGCCACCATTCCTCCATGATGAACGTGACGCCGCCCGTTATCCCCGACCCTGACCGCGTCGCCTTTGACCGGGCCGAACTTGGGGTGATCCTGTCGGTTTACGGTCGCATGGTCGCCGCGGGGGAATGGCGGGATTACGCGATGTCCTTTCTGCGCGATGTCGCCGTGTTCAGCATCTTTCGCCGCGCCGCCGAAACCCCGATCTATCGCATCGAAAAGCGGCCCCGGCTGCGGGCCGCGCAAGGCGCCTATGCCGTGATCGGCATGGATGGCCGTATCCTGAAACGCGGCCATGACCTGCGCGCCGTGGTGCGTGTCTTTGACAAGAAACTGATCCGCGCCATCGACTGATCCGGATCAGCCCGGCTTGATCTTGTCGGCCGTCCCGCGCGCAAAGGACGCAAGCCGTTCCTTGGCCGCCTCTTGCGTGTTCACGACCCCGGCCACCACCGCCTCGGCATAGGCGGCATCCAACGCCGACATGTTCTGCATATGGCTGATCGCGCTGCAAATGGCAAAATTCGACAAAGGTGGGTTCTGCGCCGCCGCCGCCGCGATCTCGTGCGCCTTGGTTTCCGGGTCATCGACCAGATACTGGCACAGGCCCACGTCCACGGCCTCTTGCCCGCGATACAGCCGGCCCGACAGCATCATGTCGATCATCCGCGCCTTGCCGATCAGATCGGCCACGCGGATCGTCGCGCCGCCGCCGGTGAACAGCCCGCGCTGACCTTCGGGCAGGCCGAAATATGTGTCCGGCCCGGCCACGCGGATATGCGCCGCCGAGGCCAGTTCCAGCCCGCCGCCCACGACCGCGCCCTTCAGCACCGCGATCACCGGCACACCGCCGTATTCCATCTTGTTGAACGCCTCGTGCCAGCGCAGGCAGACATGCATGAAATCGCTGGCCGAACGGTTCTCGCGGTGATGTTCGACCAGATCCAGCCCGGCGCTGAAATGGTCGCCGTTCGCGCGCAGGATACAGGCCCGGACCCCGGCGCGGGGCAGGGTGGTGAACACGCCGATCAACTCGTCGATGGTGGCGGCATCCAATGCGTTGCGCTTGGCCGGGCGGTTCAGGGTCAGCGTGGCGATGCCGTCATCGTCCACGTCCAGCA
>JAUNUO010000015.1:5398-10150 GCA_030538135.1 Paracoccus sp. (in: a-proteobacteria) | reverse complement strand
GGCCCGATCCGCTGCGCCGCCCGCCCGGCCAGCCCGGCGCCGATGGCGAACAGGGCGCCCGGCGTTGCGGCCCCGCCCAACAGCGCCAGAAATTCGTCCAGCGGCCCCGGCACCGGCAGGGCCAGCGCGGCCCAGCCCAGCCCCGCCAGCATAGACACGATCATCGGATTGCCCGCCAGCCCGCGCAACAGCGGACCCACCATCGCCGGTGTCACCCGCCCCTGACGGGCGGCATGGATAATCAGCGTTATCAGCGTCGAAAACACCACCATGTCGATGGTCAGCACCATCAGCACCGGCCCGATCGCCGCCGGCCCCAGCAGCACGACCAGCATCGGCACCCCAAGGAATCCGGTGTTGCCGGTCATCCCGGTGTGCGCCTCCATCGCGGCATCGGCCAAGGGCAGCCCGCGCCACCGCGCGACGGCGAAACCGATGGCCCAGAGGATCAGCGATCCGCTCAGATAAGCGGCGACGAAGCGTCCGTCCCACAATGCGCCCAGATCAAGCCCCGAGGCAAAGCGGAACAGCATCGCCGACAGGGCGAAATAGAACACGAATTTCGTCAGCCAGGCGGTTGCCTCGGGCGGAAAGAACCGCGTCCGCCCGGCCACCCAGCCCAACCCGATCAGCGCAAAGAACGGCAGCGTTTTCAGAAAGATCGCCAGCATCAGCGATCAGCCCATGTGGTCAACCGGCGCATATGTTTCCCCTGCTGCGACCGCGTCACAAAACCACCGGGCCTGCACCGGTGCAACCCGCCGCTTCGTTTGTGCCTAAATATCCTCTGGGGGTCCGGGGGGCGAAGCGCCCCCGGTCGCAACGTCATTCCCCCGCATCACCAGATATTCCCACGCCCCATCCGTCAGCGCCGCATGCGACATCAGCCGGTGCCCGGTTGCCTGACAGAAATGCGGCACGTCGATCTGCGCGGCAGGGTCGGTGGCGATCAGCCGCACCGCAGCCCCTTGCGGCAGGCTCAGCAAGACCTTGCGCAGCCGCAGCACCGGCAGCGGGCACAGCAGGCCGCGCGCATCCACCTCGGTCCATCCGCTCATGCCGCCCGCGCCCGCAGGACCGCGCGGCACCAGTCATCCACGGAATCGGGGGCGATTTCCTCGGCCAGACCGGCGGCAAAGGCGTCGAAATCCGCGCGGTATTCCGCCCCGACATAGACGATCACCGGAACATCCGCCGTCATCGCCTGTCCGATGACCGGGGCAAAGCCGCGGCCTGCCGCCTCTTGCTTGCCGAATTTCGACAGGATCAGCAGATCGGCCGCTTCGACCCGCGCGGCCACCCGCGCCACCGCCAGTTCCAGCGCCCCCGCATCCAGACGGCAGCCCGACGACCCCGGCCCCAGCGATTGCGAGATCGTCACCGGCGCGCCCGGATCACCCAGTACGCGCAGCTCCATCCGGGTGGCGCAATCGTCATCGCCGCCGATATTGTGCTGCACCGCCCCGGCCAGCCGTGCGCCGTCCGCGGCCAGCGTATCGGCCAATGC
This sequence comes from Paracoccus sp. (in: a-proteobacteria), assembly GCA_030538135.1. GTDB lineage: Bacteria > Pseudomonadota > Alphaproteobacteria > Rhodobacterales > Rhodobacteraceae > Paracoccus. The sequence goes on along the minus strand of JAUNUO010000015.1, from coordinate 8,643 downwards.
CGCCAGCCGCGCATAGGGATCGCCGGTTCCGTCGCAGAAATACGCCAGCCGCATGGTCACACCTTTCCCTCCAGCGCGATCTTCATCAGCCCGTTCATGCCCTCGACCCCCAGCTTTTTCTTGAGCGCGGACGAGGCATTCGCCACCGTCTTGTAACTGACGCCCAGATCGTCGGCGATGGTTTGCAGGCTGTGGCCGCGCCCGATCATGTCCAGCACCTGCCGTTCGCGCGGGGTCAGCGCGGCCCCCGGCCCGCCCGATCGCATCGTGGCCAGCGCCACCGCCTGCCGGGGCGACAGCCAGTATTCCCCCGATTCCAGCGCGCGGATGGCGTCGCGGAATTCGGCGGGTGGGGCGTTCTTCGACAGAAAGCCATGCGCCCCCGCCTCAAGCGCGCGGGCGGCAAAGCCGGTCTGGTCGTTCATCGAAAACACCAGAATCCGCGCCTCGGGTGCGGCCTCGGCCAAGGGGGCGACCAGCGACAGCCCGTCGCCCCCCGGCAGGCCGATGTCCAGCACGATGACATCCGGCCCCTGTGCCGCCTGCGTCAGCGCCTGATCGCCGTCCATCGCCTGCCACACCTCGTCATAGCCCAGATCGCGCAGCAGGCGGGATGCGCCCAGATGCGTGATCGGATGGTCGTCAACGACAAGCGCGGTTTTCATGCATTCTCCACGGCGGGCAGGCTGGCCCGGATTTCGGTTCCCACCTTAGCGCGGCTGATATCCAGCGCGCCACCCAGAAGGATCACCCGTTCCCGCATCCCCGACAGGCCGGTGCCGGGGCGGGCATCCGGGCCGATGCCGCGGCCGTCGTCGGCGATGGTCATCAGCCACTGCGCCGGATCGCGCCGCAGCCGCACGGTGACGCGGCTTGCGCCGGAATGGCGCAGCGCGTTGGTGGTGCCTTCCTGCATGATGCGGAACAGGGTCAGCGCGGTGGCTTCGTCCGGTTCGGGCAGGCCGGGGGGCAGGTCCAGATCGAAGATCATGTCGGGAAACCGCCGCGCCAGATCGGCGATGTAATCGGCCAGCACGGTGGCCAGCGGCAGATGCCCCACCGCCATCGGCCGCAGCCCGTCCAGAAGGGCGCGGTTCACCCGGCCGATCTGATCGGCAATCGCGGTCAGTGCCTCGGCATGGGCGGCGATGGCCGGGTCGTCGGTGTGCTGGCGCAGCGCGTCGGCCTCGACCCGCAGGGCGAACAGGCAGGGGCCGAATTCGTCGTGCAGGTCGCGGGCGATGGCCTTGCGTTCGTCGTCGCCGCGCGTGACCACCTGCCGCGACAGCCGGGCGCGGTCGGCATCGGCCTGTTGCAGCGCATCGGCCAGCCGGTCCACCCGGTCGGCCAGCGCGGCCAGATCGGGGGTGCCCACCGGCCCGACCCGCGCCGTCAGATCGCCCCGCGTCAGATCCGCCAGCCGGTTCGAGATCGCGCCAAGGGGCCGCAGCCCGCGCCGCAGCACCAGCCAGATCAACCCTGCCTGCGCCAGCGCCGCCAGCCCCGTCAGACCGATCATCAGCCGGGCATCGCGCCAGACCTCGGCCACCTCGGCGGCAGGATCGGCGGCGATAAAGACGTAACCCAGCCGCCTCCCGCCGATCACCACCGGCAACCGGGTTTCCTGCGGGGGCGGCGTGATCGCGGCGGCGAACCAGCCGGGCACAGGCCGCCCGACCGCTTCATGGCCCGGCGGCGACCGCAGCGCGCCGGTCCGCGCGTCCAGCACCACGATCCGGGCATGACGCGGCGCGACCAGCCGTTCGGGCAGTTGCGCCATCAGCCGGTCGGGCGGCACCGCGCCCTGCATCGTCCCCACCGTCGCCAGCACAAGGGATCGGGCCATGTCCGCCCCGGCCTGCACCTCGTCCAGCACCGCGCGCCGCGCGCCGTTCAGCGATGCCGCCGCCAGCCCCGCCAGCAACAGCGCCTGCACCGCCACGATCAGCACCGCGATCCGCGCCTGTAAGCTCAAACCCGTCATGGCGCGCAGATTGCGTCAGAAACCGCCCGCCGTCCATCGCGGCCAACCGCTTGCACTTGGCCCCCACCTGCGGCCCTATGCGACCAAAGAGGAGGGATCATGAATCAGGATTCACGCATCGACCGCATCGCAAGCGCTCAGCCCGAATTTGCGGAACTGCTGGGCATTCGCGTCGTTTCCGCCGCCCCCGATCAGGTCGTGCTGGAAATGGAGGTGACGCCGCAGATGGCCAATCGCAACGGCGTGCTGCATGGCGGCGCGATCATGGGGCTGGCCGATAACGCCGGCGGCACTGCGACATTTCTGAATATCGCCGAGGGCCGGTCCACCACCACCGTCGAAAGCAAGACCAACTTTCTGCGCCCGATCCGCATCGGCGAAACCGCCCGCGCCACCTGCGAACCGCTGCACCGGGGGCGCACGATCCAGATCTGGCAGACCACGGTGACGCGCGCCGACGGGCAGGTGGCGGCCATCGTCACCCAGACGCAGATGATTCTGGACTGGAAGGGATAGCCGATGCTGACCGTCATCGGCACCGCGCAATCGCGGACCCTGCGCGTTCTCTGGGCGCTTGAGGAACTGGACCTGCCCTATACCCATGTCCCCGCCATGCCGCAAAGCGACGGCGTGGCCCCGTTCAACCCGGCGGGCAAGGTGCCGGTGCTGATCGACGACGGCACCCCGATCACCGATTCCACCGCGATCCTGACCTATCTGGCCGACCGCCACGGCGCGCTGACCCATCCCGCCGGTACGCTGGACCGGGCGCGGCAGGACAGCCTGACCCAGTTCCTGCTGGATGAATTTGACGCCGTATTGTGGTTGGCCGCGCGCCACAGCTTTGTCCTGCCGCAGGAAATGCGCATGGCGGGAATCAAGAACACCCTGCGCTGGGAATTCGAACGCAGCCAGAAAACCCTGATCCACCGCATGTCCGACGGCCCCTTCGTCATGGGCGAGATGGTGACCGTCCCCGACATCATCCTGACCCATTGCCTGATCTGGGCGCTGACGGCGAAATTCCCCATCATCGAGCCGGCCCTGTCCGACTATCTGGACCGGATGCGCACCCGCCCGGCGTTTCAGCGGGCGTCAATGCAATAATCCAGCCACGAAGGTCAGCCCATGCGCAGCACGAAAACCATCCATGTCATTTCCGCCCATGCCGAAGGCGAGGTCGGCGATGTCATCGTCGGCGGCGTCACGCCGCCGCCGGGCGAAACCATCTGGGATCAAAGCCGCTGGATCGCGCGTGACG
>JAUNUO010000015.1:0-5298 GCA_030538135.1 Paracoccus sp. (in: a-proteobacteria) | reverse complement strand
GTGGCGATCCAGCCGGGCAAGGTGGATCGCTCGCCCACCGGCACGGCGCTTTCGGCGCGGATGGCGGTGCTGCACGCGCGTGGCGAAATGGGGCCTGACGACCGGCTGACCACGGTGTCGCTGATCGGTTCGACCTTCTCGGGCCGGATACTTGGCACCACGACCGTCGGCGACACACCCGCGATCCTGCCCGAAATCAGCGGTCGCGGCTGGATTACCGGCATCCATCAGCACATGCTGGACCCCGAGGATCCGTGGCCCGGCGGCTATCGCCTGTCTGACACCTGGGGCGCACGCTGATCCGGCATCCCCGCAGGGTGGGGCTGGTTCCACCCCCCCAAGACACAGCCCACCGCGCAACACCCGCAACCTGTGTACAGGTTGTGTACAGCCGGTGTACAGCCTGTGCACGGGTTGTGCAGCCAAAAACCCAACAAACGCTGGCCCAGACCGCACCCCCGTTGCGCGCACGCCGCAAAGCAACGCCCGCACCCGTTGCGCGTCACAAAACGGGGCTTACCGGTCCTCCTCGACCTGGGCATAATGGCCCCACAGTTTCAGCCGCCCCGCCGCCGATCTGTCCAGCACCACCGTGGCGCGGCGGTGCATTTGCAGGACCGAGGCGGGGCAGGCCGCCGACAGCGGGCCTTCGATCGTTGCCGCTACGGCATCTGCCTTGGCCGGGCCGGTGGCCAGCATCAGACAGTGCCGCGCCTCCATGATGGTGCCGACGCCCATGGTCAGCGCGAAACGCGGCATGTCGTCATCGGGGAAATAATGGGCGTTGGCCGCGCGCGTATCCGGTGTCAGCGCCTTGACCCGCGTGCGCGAGGTCAGGCTGCTGATCGGTTCGTTAAAGCCGATATGCCCGTTCCGCCCGATCCCCAGCAATTGCAGGTCGATCCCGCCCGCCGCCGCGATGGCGGCTTCGTAGCGGGCGGCCTCGGCCTTTGGGTCGGGGGTGTCGCCGATGGGCAGGTGGGTGCGGGCCGGGTCGATATCGACGTGATCGAACAATTCGGCCTGCATGGTGGCGCGATAGCTGCGCGGATCGGCGGGCGACAGGCCAAGATATTCATCCAGATTGAAGGTCGTGACCTGCGCGAAACTGATCTGCCCGGCGCGATACGCGGCGCGCAGCGCGGCGTAAATCGGCACCATCGTCGCCCCCGTCGCCAGTCCCAGCACGGAATCGCCCCGCGCCTGCACCTGTTCGACGATCAGCCGGGCGGTGTGGACCACCGCCTTTTCCGCGGTGTCGAAGATCAGAACCCTCATATTGCCTTCCTTTGGCCGGGGCGCGTGCCGGCCGGTTTGCCGCGCGCGCCATGTTTCGCCCTGCGGCGATGTTTGGCAAGGCCGTCCGTTCCATTTCACCGCCCGACGCGAACCCGGCTTTGGGTTGAAAAATAACGATTGTTCATCGGGTTCGATTTCAATACCTGCATTGCAGACCCGGCGCCCGGCCAACCCGCGCGCCCCAGATTTCGGAGCCGTCATGTCGCACCCGGTGATCCGGTTTATCGGCGATTCACATAGCGCCTATTTCGAAGAAGTCGCTCATTTCGGCGGGCGCCTGAGTCTGTCGGAGCCCTTGCCGTTTCGCATCACCGGCGATGCGGTCTCGGGCGCTTCGGTCGCCGGTTTTCGTCCGCAGGCGTCCAAGCTGAACGTGCGCGAAAAGATCGCCTCGATCACCGAAGGGCGGCTGATCCTTGCCTTTGGTCAGGTCGATCTGGAACTGGGTTATTACTATCGGCTGGCGATCAAGAAGGAACAGATCGCCCCCGAAAGCTATGTCGATTGGCTGACCGGGATCTATCGCGATTTCGTGGCCGGGATCGACCCGGCGCGGGTCGATCTGGCGTTGAAGGGTGTCAACCTGACCGTGCTGACACCCAAGACCTTTGCCGCGCGCTATGTCTCGCGGATCATCCATGACGCGCAAGCGATGCGGCGCGCCCATGCGCAGGAACTGGTCGCGCCGCTGATCCTGTCCGAGGCCGATCAGAACCGGATGCATCTGGCCTTCAACGCGCGGCTGGCCGATCTGGCGGCACAGATCGGGTGTCGCTATTTCGACGTGGTGGACCAGACGCGCGACCCGGATGCGCCGGGCGATGTGCCGCGCCTTGCCGATGCGCACCGGACGGCGAAGTTCGATCACCATCTGGCCGATACCGTCGCGGTGCGGCGCATCCATTATCTCGCGGCGGGCCGGGCCTTCGGGCTGATCTAACCCGCCAGCAAAGCCGCGTTGCCGCCCGCCGCCGTGGTGTCCACGCACAGATGCCGTTCATGCACGACCTGCGCGCGCGAAGGGGTGGCGGTGACAAGCTGCACGATCGCGCCATCCCGCGCGGCAAGGGCCGTGGCATAGGCGCGCGCCTGATCCGCATCGCCCCACCAGATCGCCGCCGACATGCCGGGCAGACCGGTCAGCGCATCGGGCGCGACCGTTCCGCCCGCCATCACAGCCTGACCGCCAATCGCCTGAACCACCTGCGCCTGCGCTTGCGCGGCTGCTGCGCCGGGGCCGAGGCACAGCACCGGTGGGCGGGCGTGGGTGGTCAGCCGGTTCAGTTCGCCGGTCGGGCCGGGCATCAGCGTTTCGGACAGCCGGGTTTCGGTCGCGGCGCTCAGCCGGGCGGCCAGCGCGGCCGTATCCGCCCCTCCGTTCCACGCGCCGGGGGGCGTGTCGGGCGTGGCAGGGGCGCCGAACTGCGGCAGATACAGCGGCCCGCCCGCCTTGGGTCCGGTGCCCGACAAGCCTTCCCCGCCAAAGGGCTGGCTGCCGACAACGGCGCCGATCTGGTTGCGGTTCACATAGATATTGCCGCAATGCACCGCATCCGCGATCTGCTGCACCCGCGTGTCGATGCGGGTGTGCAGCCCGAAGGTCAGCCCATAGCCGCGCGCATTGATCGCCGCGATCACGCGCGGCAGATCGCCGGCGCGATAGGTGGCGACATGCAGGACGGGGCCGAATATCTCGCGGTCCAGTTCCTCGATCCCGGTCACGCGCAGCAGGGTCGGGGCGATGAAATGGCCGGTATCGGGGGCAGGGATGCTGTGCAGCACGCGCCCGCGCTGTGCGGCCAGATAATCCGCGATGCCCGCGCCCGCCTCGGCGTCGATGACCGGGCCGACATCGGTTGACAGATCGCGCGGATCGCCCACGCGCAATTCGTCCATCGCGCCCCGGATCATCTCGATCACATGGGGGGCGATGTCCTCTTGCACATAAAGACAGCGCAGCGCCGAACAGCGTTGCCCGGCGGACCGGAAAGCCGATGCAACCACATCGCGCACCGCCTGTTCGGGCAGGGCGGTGCTGTCCACGATCATCGCGTTCAGCCCGCCGGTTTCCGCGATCAGCGGCGTGCCGGGGATCATGTGTTCGGCCATGGATCGGGCGATGATCCGCGCGGTTTCGGTCGATCCGGTGAACACCACGCCGCCGATGCGGGCATCCCCGGTCAGCGCCGCGCCAACCGTTGCGCCATCACCCGGCAACAGTTGCAGCGCCGCCACCGGCACCCCGGCCTGATGCAGCAACCGCACGACGATGGCAGCGATCAGCGGGGTTTGCTCCGCCGGTTTCGCCAGAACGGCGTTGCCCGCCATCAGCGCCGCCGCGATCTGGCCGGTAAAGATCGCCAGGGGAAAGTTCCACGGGCTGATCGCGGTGATGATGCCGCGCGGGGCCGGGGTGCCGGCTTCGCCCTCGGACGCGTAATAGCGCAGGAAATCCACCGCCTCGCGCAATTCGCCCACGGCGTCGGGCAGGGTCTTGCCCGCCTCGGCGGTCAGGGCGGCAAAGATCGGGCCGAAGTTTTCTTCATAAAGATCGGCGGCCCGGCGCAGAGCGGCGGCACGGTCGGCGGGCGCGGCATCCCAGGGGCGGGCATCGGCGATGGCCTGCGTCACGGTTTCCGCGGATGCCTCGGTCACGCGGGCGATCCGTTCGCCGGTGGCGGGGTTTACCACCTCGCGTGTTTCGCCCTGCGGCGTTGCGACAGTGATCGGCCCGGCGTCGGGGATGGCCCCGTCCCGTGCGGCGTCAATGCGGGCCAGCGTGTTGGCATCGGTCAGGTCGAACCCCGCCGAATTGCACCGCTCCGTGCCAAAGATCGCATCGGGCGCGCGCAGGCTGGCCGGGGGGCGCGCCGTTGCCAGCGCGGCAAAGGGATCGGCGGCGATGGTGTCGGGGCTGACCGATTCATCGACGATCTGATGCACGAAACTGCTGTTCGCGCCGTTTTCCAACAACCGCCGCACCAGATAGGCCAGCAGATCGCGATGTGCCCCCACCGGCGCATAGATGCGGCAGCGCCCGCCCGTCTCGGCCAGAACGATGTCGTGCAGCCGTTCGCCCATGCCGTGCAGCCGCTGGAATTCAAAGGCCACATCCCCCGCCATTTCCAGAACGGCGGCGACGGTGTGGGCATTATGGGTGGCGAATTGCGGATAGATGCGGTCGGCATAACCGATCAGCCGTTTCGCATGGGCGATATAGCTGACGTCGGTGGCGGCTTTGGTGGTGAACAGGGTGAAACCCGGCAGCCCCTCGACCTGAGCGCGCTTGATTTCCGTGTCCCAATAGGCGCCCTTGACCAGCCGCACCATGATGCGCCGGTCCAGCCGGGTCGCCAAAGCGTGCAGCCAGTCGATGACCAGCCCGGCGCGCTTGCCATAGGCCTGCACCACCACGCCGAACCCGTCCCACCCCGCCAGCGAGGGATCGGACAGCACCGCCCGGATCACCTTCAGCGACAGCACCAGCCGGTCCTGTTCCTCGGCGTCGATGTTGAAACCCATCCCCGCCGCTTTGGCCTCCTGCGCCAGCGACAGCACCACCGGCACCAGTTCGGCCATGACCCGGTCTTCCTGCGCGACCTCATAACGCGGATGCAGCGCCGACAACTTGATCGAGATGCCGGGGTTGGCCTGCACCGACCCCTTGTCGCAGGCCCGTGCGATGGCGGCGATGGCATCCGCGTAATCGCGGGCATATCGGGCGGCGTCCCCGGCGGTCATCGCCGCCTCGCCCAGCATGTCATAGCTGTAGGTGAACCCCTGCGATTCCCGTTCGCGCGCGCGGGACAGGGCGTCGCCGATGGTCTGGCCCAGAACGAACTGACGCCCCATCTCGCGCATGGCGCGGCCCACGGCGACGCGGATCACCGGCTCGCCAAGGCGGCGGATCGCGCCGCGCAACGTGCCGGCAATGCCCGGCTGATCGTCGTCCAGCACCTTGCCCGTCAGCATCAGCGCCCAGGTCGAGGCATTGACCAG
>JAUNUO010000193.1 GCA_030538135.1 Paracoccus sp. (in: a-proteobacteria) | reverse complement strand
GCCTTGTTGAAGGCGCTGGTCGGCATCTGGCCGGCGCCGCGGTTTCCGGCGACGCTGGTGCCGGCGGGCGTGGCAAAGCGGCCGTCGGCGGTGCGCGCCAAAGGTTGGCTGGTAACGCCGCCGCGCCCGCCCAGCATGGACCCCAGCAGATAGCCCATCATCAGCGGCATGAAGATCGACCCGCCACCGCCGCCCTGCGCGGTCTGCGCCGGATCGCCGCCGCAATTGCCGGCACCATGCTGTTCCTCGCAGACTTCGAGGCTGTCATAGCGGGGGGCGGTTTCCAGATGATCCTGCGCGGCCTGCGTGAATGCGGTGCGGCAGTCGTCCTCGGTATAGAACAGGTTGCCCTGCTGGGCCGAAGCAATGCAGGACGCCTCGTCGGGGAACGCCTCGGCGGCGGTCTGGTCTTCGCGGCATCCGGCAAGCGCAAAGGTGGCGCTGCCGACGATGGCAAGGGCTACGGTGCGGGAACGTCTGCGCATCGGGACTCCTTTCGGTTCGGCGTCAATATAGGTGCGATCAGCCGCGAATGTAATGCGGCTTGAACCGCGACAGGTCTTGCGTGATGCGCGAGCGATCTTCGCGCACGCCCATGCCCACGCAGGCATCCCCCACGATCCACGCGCCGATGATCGGGCGAAGACCGTCCATCAGCGGCAAGGGGCGGTATTCCTGCACGATCATGGGCTGATCGTCATAGCTGCGGTCGGGCGAGGTTTCGACCGGCCGGCCGCTTTCGATGATCTGGACCGAGGCGCCTTCCCGCGAGAAGATCGGCTTGACCACATGGCCCGCGCGCAGCCGGTCGGCCACGGCGTCGAACCCGTCTGCCCGCGCCGCCCCGCGCCCGGTCAGCGCGTCGGCCACATCATCCAGATAAAACGCCGGCAGCAGGTTCGGATGCCCCGGCGCGATCTGCCACAGCACCGGCAGGATCGCCTTGTTCGACACCAACGCCTTCCACGCCGGTTCGATCATCTGCACCTGCGAGGTGGCAAGATGGTCGGCAAAGGGATCGCGCAGCAGGTCTTCCCACGGATAGAGCTTGAACAGCGTGCCGATCACCCGATCCTCGGCATCGGTGAACTGACCCTGATCGGACAGGCCGATGCTTTGCAGATCGGTATAATGCGCGCCAAGCCCGCCCTCGCGCGCGGCCCATGCCATCGCCTCGACGGTGGCGTAATCTTCGGGCACGTCCTGCATGGCGGCGAAATGCACATCGGTATCGGGCGGCAGGATCGCGCGCCAGCGTTCGACCAAGGCTTCGTGAATGCCGTTGAACTGATCGTCGTCCTCGCGCAGCACCCCGGCGGCAATCTGCTGTTCCAGCCACAACCACTGGAAGGATGCCGATTCATAAAGCGAGGTCGGCGTGTCGGCGTTGTATTCCAGCAGGGCGGCGGGACGGGTGCCGTCATAAGCCAGATCCATCCGGCCATAGACTTCGGGCTGCGCCGAACGCCAGCTTTCGGCGATCAGATCCCAATGCGCGCGCGGCAGGCCCATGCGCGCCATCAGCGATTCGTCGGCGATGATGCGGTCCACCGCCTCGCGGCACAGCGCGTGCAGATCGGTGGCGGGGGCTTCGATGGCCTCCTCGACCTCGGCCAAGGTGAATTCATAGGCCGAGGTTTCATCCCAATACGGCTCGCCATGCATGTCGGCGAAGGTAAAGCCCAGCCGTTCGGCCTCGGCCCGCCAGTCGGGGCGTTCAGGCAGGGAAACCTTGCGCATCAGGCGTCGTCGTCCTCGTCGTCATCGCTGTCGGGCAGGTTGAAGAAGCTGTCGGCATCCAGTTCCCGTTCGGGCTGCCGGTCCGGTTCGTCGCTCAGGCGGAAGTTTTCCAACCCGGCGATGGCGGTCGGCAGACGCGCGTCGCCGCCCATGGCCAGCGAGGTTTCGGTGGAAACCAGCTTGCGCCGTTCGTCATCGGTCATCACGCCGCCTTCGGCCGATTTCTTCTGCGCGGCCTTCTGCACGGCGGCGTCCAGTTCGGTCTGACGGCACAGGCCAAGCGCCACCGGGTCGATGGGCTGGATATTGGCGATGTTCCAATGCGTGCGTTCGCGGATGGTCTGGATCGTCGGCTTGGTCGTGCCGACCAGCTTGGCGATCTGCGCATCGGCCAGTTCCGGGTGGAATTTCACCAGCCACAGGATCGCCGCCGGGCGGTCCTGTCGTTTCGACAGCGGGGTATAGCGCGGGCCACGGCGCTTTTCCTCGCCCTCGGCGGCGGGGTTGTGTTTCAACTTCAGCTTGTAGGCCGGGCTGGCCTCGCCGCGCCTGATTTCCTCGGGGTCAAGCTGGTTCGAGGCAACGGGGTCATAGCCCTTGACGCCGGTGGCCACGTCGCCATCGGCGATGCCCTGCACCTCAAGCTCGTGCAGACCGCAGAAATCCCCGATCTGCTTGAAGCTGAGCGTTGTGTTATCGACCAGCCAGACTGCGGTGGCCTTGGCCATGAGAGGCTTGTTCATGTATTATCTCCTTAATCAGCCATCGAACTGATAGCTGGCGGGAACAAAGCGGAAGGAATTGTCCCCGGACCGGGCGATGAACCCAAGCGCCGGGAACGGCATGTGATAGCCGACAAAGGGAATGCGGTCGTCGGCCAGCCGGGTCAGAACCTGCTGCCGCGTGGCGGCGCCCGCCTCCTTGTCGATATCGAAACGGACATGCCAATCGGGGCGCTGCACCGAATAGACATGGTGGTTGAAACTGTCGCCGGTCACCAGCAGCCGCTGATCCTGACTGGTCAGCAGATAGGTGGTGTGGCCGGGCGTATGTCCATAGGCCCCCTCGGCGGTGATACCGGGCAGGATTTCGTCGCCATCGCCGATCTGGCGCGCGGCACCGATCAGCGGGGCGACCTTGGCCGTATAGGCCTCTGACGGGTTGGCCGCCCAATAATCGTTTTCGGCGCGCGGCACGATCAGTTCAGCATTGGGGAACACCGGGCCGCCGTCGTCCATCAATCCGCCGACATGATCGCCGTGCATATGGGTCAGCACCAGATGGGTCACATCGCCCGGCTGATACCCCGCCGCCGCCAGGGCAGCGCGCGTATCGGTCGGTTGCATCCCGGCATCGAACAGCACCAGCGCATCGGGGGTTTTCACCAGCGTCATGGTAAAGGAATTGCCGGTACGGTCGGCGGGAACGAAATTGTCGCGGCTGACCTGCGCGAAATCATCGGGATCGGCCTTCAGGCCAAAGGTGTCGATCGGATTGTCGCGCATCCCCTTGCCGCCCAGAAGGCTGCTGACCTCGAGCGCGCCCAGCCGGATGGTCTGCGCCTGCCCCACGGCCGGCGCTGCCGCGTCCTGCGCATGGGCGGGCAACGCCGCCAGCACCGGCAGCGCACCACCAACGGCGATCAGGCCGCGTCGGGTCATCGTCAGTTTGTCCATCTCGCGTCTCCTGCATGCATGACGGCTTACGCCGGGAAAACGGCTTGGGCGGTGGCCCGGTTTCTCGTTTTCGGGAGATTTGGCGGTCTTGTATCGCATCGTTTTGCGAGGGAAAAGGGAAAAATCCCACGGCGGAGACAAGGACAGCATGGCAAGACACCGGATGATCGCACTGGCGCTGGCCGCGGCCCTGACAGGTCCGGCACAGGCGCGCGACGTGGCAGGGCAGTTCGATTACTATGTGCTGGCGCTGTCATGGTCGCCAAGCTGGTGCGCCAGCACGGGCGATGACCGCAGGTCGGATCAATGCGAGACCGGGCGACGGATCGGCTTTGTCGTCCACGGGCTTTGGCCGCAATACGAAAGCGGCTGGCCTCAACGCTGCGACACGGACGAGCGCGACCCCTCGCGCCGGGAAAGTCAGGCGATGGCCGATGTCATGGGGTCGGGCGGGCTGGCCTGGCATCAATGGCAGAAACACGGCCGCTGTTCCGGCCTTTCTGCGCGCGGCTATTACGCCGCCACGCGGGCCGCGCTGGATGCGGTGGAAATCCCCGAGGTGTTCAACCGCCTGACCGACGACATCCGCCTGCCGCCCGCCGTGGTCGAGGACGCCTTTATCGAGGCGAACCCAACCCTGACCCGCAACGGCATCACCGTCACCTGCCAAGGCCGCGCGCTGCAAGAGGTCCGCATCTGCCTGACCCGCGATCTGGAACCGCGCGATTGCGCGCCGGATGCACGGCGGGACTGCGCCCTGCCCGCGGTGACGATGGCCCCGCCGCGCTGAAGCACCCGGGGGCGCTTCGCCCCCCGGACCCCCAAGAGGATATTTTCAAACAGAAGATGGTGCGCCGTTTACCTGATCTTAATGCGGGCGATCTATCTGTTTGGGTACGGAACAGGCGGGGACGCCGATGGCCGTAACAGGAGATGCCACACCCTCCCCGGACGTGCGCTGGGGCTGGGTGTGTGCCTGCCTCA
>JAUNUO010000192.1 GCA_030538135.1 Paracoccus sp. (in: a-proteobacteria) | reverse complement strand
CCCGATCCCCGCGCACCACGGCGGCGGCGGTGTCGTCGCAACTGCTTTCGATGCCAAGGAAGGTCAGATCGGTCATGGATGGCTTGTGAAGGGGGGAAAGGCGGCTTACCCCTTGGTCCGTAACACCCTTGCAGGGGCCATGCCAGTGCTGCCGACCGTTCTGTTGACCCGGCCTGATGCCGATAGTCGCCGCTTTGCTGATCAGCTGGCGGCGGATGCGGACACGTCTGCCTTGCCGGTGCTGATCGCGCCGTTGATGCGGATCGTGCCGTTGCCGCATGATCCGGCGGCGCTGGAAGCGGCGCGGGGATTGCTGTTCACCTCGGCGCAGGCGGTGCCGTTCGCGGGGGCGGGGCGCGGGCGCATCGCCTATTGCGTGGGCGGGCATACGGCGGGCGCCGCGCGGGCGGCGGGGTTCGACGTGATCGAAGGGCCGGGCGATGCCGCCGGGCTGGCGCCGATAGTGGCGACGGCGACGGTGCCTCTGGTCCATCCGCGCGGACGTTATCTGGCGCGCGATCTGGGGGCGCAGGGTGTGATCGTTTACGATCAGGAACAACTGCCCCCCGAACCGACCGCGCTGGATCTGCTGGCGGGGGATGCGCCGGTCATCCTGCCGCTGTTCTCGCCCAGATCAGCGCGGCTTGCGGCCGGGATGGCGCAGGGATCACGGGCGCCCTTGTGGATCGCCCCGATCAGCGTCGCGGCGCGGCAGGCGTGGGATGGCCCCGCCGCACGTTGTGAAACCGCGCTGACGCCGGATGCGCCGGGCATACATGCGGCAATCCGACGCCTTGTTCGCGGGGAACAATCCTGATCGGGGCGGGTTGAGGCAAGGCCATCCGGCATCTAGACTGCGGCGCAACGCCACTACGCCGCCCTGCGCCGGGCGATTCTGACAGGGACCAAGACGTGACCAATCCAGAACAAGATACCGGGGCCAAGGCCGGAGACGCAAAGAAACAGGCCGCCAAGCCGGGCAGCGTGATCGAATCGACCCCCGTCGGGGCGGGCTATGCGGCCAAGCCTGCCGCCACCGGCGGCGAGATCACGCCGGCAGACAGCAACCTGTTGGGCAAACCCAAGGACAAGCCGCGCCCCGCCGCCGCGAAAAAGGGGGAAACCGGCGACAAGCCTCTGAAGCTGAACGATGCGGCATCGAAGGACGCAAAGCCCGCGAGGGCTGCGGCGGGCAAGCCCGAAGCGGCCAGGGCTGACGCGCCGAAATCCGAACCTTCCAGGCCGGCGTCCGTTCCTGCGCCGGTTCCCGCCCCCGCTCAGCGGCGCGACGGGTTCTGGCCGCTGGCCTTAGGTGGCGCTGTTGCCGCAGGGCTAGGTGCCGCGGCGACCATCTGGGCACTGCCGCATCTGCCGCCGGGCTGGCTGCCCGAACAGCAGCCTGTCGAGGTGGTCGAACAGGGCAGTGGCGTCACGCTTGACGATGTGCGGGACGAGATTTCGACCGCGCTGGATGCGCAGATTACGCCCGAAGGCCCCGATCTGTCGGCGCTGGAAACACGGCTGGACGGGATCGAGGGGCAGCTTGCTCAGGCGGCCGATCAGGCGCGGCAGGCCGGGCAGACCGCCGCGCAAGAGGCCATCGCGGCTCTGCCCGCGGCCGATGAGGGCGCTTCGCCGCAGGCTTTGACCGCGTTGACGCAGCAGGTCGAACAGCAGGCCGCGCGAATCGAGGAACTGACGGCGCGCCCGGCGCTTGATCCGGCTGTGGCTGATCGGTTGCAGGCGCTGGTCGCACAGGGCGAATCGCTGGAATCGCAGCTGGCCGATGCGGCCCGGCAGGCCGAGGCGCGCATTTCCGATGCGCAGGCCGAGGCCGAGAAACTGCAACAGGCCGCCACCGAATCCACCCGCCGGGCCGAGGCGTTGGCGGCGATCGCGGCCTTGCAGACTGCGTTGGATCAGGGCGTTTCTACCGATGCCGCCGCCGATCAGTTGCGCAGCGCCGGGGTGGAGCCCCCCGAGGCGGTGACTGCGGGGGCGCCGACCTTGGCCACCTTGCAGGCAGAATATGACGATGCCGCCCGTGCCGCCTTGCGCGCAGCCCTGCGCAGCGAGGCCAGCGACAGCAGGGCGTTCGGCGCGGTGGGCAATTTCCTGCGCGCCCAGACCGGTGCCCGGTCCGTGACCGCACGCGACGGCACCGATCCCGATGCCGTGTTGTCGCGCGCCGGGGCCGCCGTGGGTTCCGGCGACATCGCCGCTGCGCTGAGCGAAATCGACACCTTGCCGGAATCGGCGCGGACCGCGCCGGCCATGGCCGAATGGCTGACCGGCGCGCGCGCCTATGTGACCGCCCATGACGCACTGACCGAACTTTCCGGCCAAACCAACTGACGAGGAACGCGATGCTTCTGTCTTTGCTGAAAATCCTGTTCTTCTTTGGAGTGGTGCTGGCGGTCGCCCTGGGCGTCATGCAGCTTTCGGAAACCGGGCAGTCGCTGCGGCTGGAATTTGCCGGCACCGAATATCTGCTTGGTCCGGTGCAACTGGTCGTGGCCGTTGTCATTCTGATGGTGGCGGGTTGGGTGATGCTGCGCGCCCTTGGCCTGATCGTCGCCTTTCTGCGGTTCCTTGCGGGCGACGAAACCGCGATCAACCGTTATTTTGCCCGCTCGCGCGAGCGCAAGGGATACGAGGCCCTGGGCGAAGGGATGCTGGCCGTCGCCTCGGGCGAGGGGCGTCTGGCGATGGACAAGGCGGCCAAGGCGGAAAAATATCTGGACCGCCCGCATATCACCAACCTTCTGGCCGCGCAGGCTGCCGAAGTGGCGGGGGATTCCGGTCGGGCCGGGGAAATCTATCGCAAGCTGCTGGATGATGAACGCACCCGTTTCGTGGGTGTGCGCGGGTTGATGCGGCAAAAGCTGGCCGATGGCGACACCAAGACCGCGCTGCTGCTGGCCCAGAAAGCCTATGCGCTGAAGCCGCGTCACACCGAAATTCAGGATACGCTGCTGCAACTGCAAACGCAGGAAGGCGACTGGCACGGTGCCCGCGCGGTGCTGAAGGACAAGCGTAGGCATGGCGATCTGCCCAAGGACGTGCATATCCGCCGCGACGCCGTTCTGGCGCTGCAAGAGGCATCCGAGGTTCTGGCACATGGCAGTTCGATCAGCGCGCGCGAGGCGGCGATTTCGGCCAACCGCGCCAGTCCTGACCTGATTCCGGCGGCGGTTCTGGCTGCGCGGAGCTATATCGCGCAAAAGGATTTCCGCAATGCTGCGCGGGTGCTTGAAAAGACCTGGTCGGTGCGGCCGCACCCCGATGTCGCCGCCGCCTATGCCGAGATCGCCCCCGAGGAAACGCCCGCGGCGCGGCTGAAACGGTTCCAGACGCTGATCCGCAAGAACCCGGACAACGAGGAAACGCGGCTGCTGAACGCCGAACTGCTGCTGGCTGCCGAGGATTTCCCCGGCGCCCGCCGCGCCCTTGGCGATCTGGCCGAGGTTCACCCGACCGTGCGCACCCTGTCGATCATGGCGGCGGTCGAGCGCGGCGAGGGCGCAGACGAGGCGGTCGTACGCGGCTGGCTGGCCCGCGCGCTGACCGCCAGCCGGGGCCATCAGTGGTGCTGCGACAAGTGTCAGAACGTCATGGCGAACTGGGCGCCGGTCTGTGACAGCTGCGGCGGTTTCGACACGCTGAGCTGGCGCGAACCGGACGAACGTCACAACGGTGCGGCCTCTGCCGGTGCGGAAATGCTGCCGCTGCTGATCGGCGCGGGTGCATCGAAACCTGCCGCGCCCGAGCCTCAGGACATTACCCCCGATCCCGTCCCCGAGGTGGAACCGGAACAATCTGCGGCCAAGGTCGAAACCGTGACGGAACCGGCGCCTGCGCCGGAACCGCCGCGCGCGCAGCCCGAAGTCGAGATCGCGCGGGTCGCCCCCGGCATGGTCCCGCGCGAGGACGATTACATCCGCGTCGCGCCTTCGGCCACCGTGACCACGCCGGAACCCGCACCTGCGCCGGTGGCCCCGCCCCCCGCGCCGGAACCTGTCATTGTTGCATCGGTCCTCGCCGAGCCTGCCGCGAAAGCGGCGGACCCCGCCCCTTCGCCGTCCACCCAACCGGCTGCCGCGCGTGACGAGATGCCCGATCCGCATCCGATCCGCACCGCCGAGTTCGACATTCCCGAACACGAATACACGGCGCTGCACCGCAACAACCAGGCACCGCTGAAACTTGGGGAATCTGCACGGGTGACGCGCAAGGATTAAGCAGAACCGCAAAAGGGGCAGAAAAATTCTCTGCCCCTCTTTTCCCCGGTCCCGGAACCTGCTATCCGCGCCGCCACCAGTGCCGCTGTAGCTCAGCTGGTAGAGCACGTCATTCGTAATGATGGGGTCGGGGGTTCGAGTCCCTTCAGCGGCACCAGTTTCAC
>JAUNUO010000191.1 GCA_030538135.1 Paracoccus sp. (in: a-proteobacteria) | reverse complement strand
CGGGCAAAGCGCAGCACGGGGTAACAATAGATGAAATAGATCGCCGCGATCAGCCCATAGATGAACAGCACGTCGCGGGGGTGGCGCAGGATGGCGATTTCTCCCTGTCGGGTCAGTTCGGAAATGCCGATCACCGACAGGATGGCGGTGCTTTTGATGATCATCACATAGACGCCGCTCATCGGTGGGACGGTCAGTTTCAGCGCCTGCGGCAGGACCACATGCCACAGCCGCTGGATGCGGGTCATCCCCAATGCGGTCGCCGCTTCGGACTGGCCGCGCGGCACCGCCTCGATGGCGCCGCGGACGATTTCAGCCACATAGCTTGACGTATAGACGGACAGTGCGACGAAGGCGGCGGTCTGCGAACTCCAGCTGAGCCACGAGACACCGGTATTGGGCAGCACGAAATAGAACAGATAAAGCTGCACCAGAAACGGCGTGCCGCGCAGGGCGTGGATGTAAAGGCCAAGGAACTGATTGAGCACCGGAACGTGCTGGCTGCGGATGACCCCGATCACAAAGCCCAGGAACGACCCCGCCACGATGCTGACAAAGGAAATCAGCAGCGTCTGCAAGAAGCCCTGCCACAGAAAGGGCATCAGCGCGACGGTGATCGACCAGTAATATTCCATCGCCGCTCAGCCCCCCGCGTTCCAGGCCGGCCCGGCCAGACGCCGTTTGACGACATGCGACAACAGCAGCATGACCGCATAGATGGCCAGATAACCCGCCGCGATGGTGATGAAACTTTCGTTCGGCCGCACCCTTTCGCTGTTCAGCAATATCCCGGCGCTGGTGAATTCGAATACGGTGATGATCGACAGCAGCGATGTGTCCTTGATCAGCACCGCCGTCTGCCCGATCAGGGGCGGCAGGGTGTTGGCGAAGGCCTGCGGCAGCACGATATGGCGCATCCTCTGGCGATAGGTCATGCCCACCGCCTTGGCGCCCTCGATCTGGCCGCGCGGAACCGAACCGATGCCGGCGCGGATGATCTCGCTCATGTATGGGGCCGAGTTGAGCACAAGCGCGGCAATGCCGAAATACATGTCGTTCCATGTTTTCGCGAATGGCAGCAGCGCCGGCAGGCCGTAATAGACAAGATAGATCTGCACCAGCAGCGGGGTCGAACGGATGAACTCGACATAGGCGCCCAGCGGACGGGCAAGGATGTTGCGCGGCGACAGCCGCACCATCGCGATCACCGTGCCAAGCACAAGCGACAGCACCAGCGCCGTTCCGGCAGCCGTCAGCGTATTCGCCAGACCTTCGGCAAAGCGGTCCAGATATTGCGCGACGATGCGGTAGTTATAGACGTTGACGGGCCAGTTCATGCTGCCTGCGATCCGGGCGGAACGGACGGGCCGGCGCAATCACCGGCCCGCGAACTTACTTGTGGTCGGCTTCCCAGTCGGTCGAATTCCACCAGTAGTTGATCTTATCATCCAGGCGCTTGTCCTGGGTGATAAGCTCGACATAGTTGTCAAGCCACAGCTTGAGATGGAAGTGGTTCTTCTGCACCGCGAAGGCCAGCGGTTCACGGGTAATCACGCCGTCGAGAATCTTCAGGTTGTCGAATTCATTGACAAAGCTCGATACGTTCCCAAGGTCGGAAACCATGCCGTCCAGACGCCCGGTGGCCAGCGCCTGTGCGGTCGCCGCGGTGCCGCCCGCAAATTCCTTCAGTTCGGCTTCGGGCATGTATTTCTTGATCGCCTCGACATAGGAACTGGCCTGCGTGGCGCCGATGCTCAGGCCGGATTTGTTCAGGTCTTCCCATGAGGTGGCCGAAGAATCGGTCGGCACGACGGCGACGGTTTCCTGATAGAACATCGGCCGGGAAAACAGCAGTTGCGCCGCACGCTGCGGCGTGGGGGTCATGTCGGCGGCGATCATGTCCACCTTGCCCGACAGCAGGGCCGGGATCAGGCCCTTCCAGTCGTAATCCTGAATCACCAATTGGACGCCCAGATCGTCGGCCATCATCTGCGCCAGTTCGACAGCCAGCCCGGTGCGGGCGCCGTTCTTGTCAACAAAGCTGACCGGCGGACCCTGCGTCTGGACCGCGATCCTCAATTCGCCGCGGGCGAGGATGTCGTCCATCTCGTCCGCCTGCGCGACGCCGGTCAGCGTCACAACGGCGGCGATCGTCGCCACAAGCGATGCAAGCAGTCGTTTCATGTCTTGTTCCCCCTGTTGTTGTTCAAAATGATGACCGGCCCCGATCGTTCACAGGATCTGATCCAGAAAGGCGCGGGTGCGGGCCTCGGCAGGGGCCGAGAAGAACCGTGCGGGTTCCCCTTCCTCGACGATCCTGCCGTGGTCCATGAAGATGATGCGGTCGGCGACCTCGCGGGCAAAGCCCATCTCGTGGGTGACGACCGCCATGGTCATGCCGTTGCGCGCAAGGTCGCGCATCAGGTCAAGGATGCCGCCGACCATTTCCGGGTCAAGCGCGCTGGTCGCCTCGTCGAACAGCATGACCTTGGGGTCCATCGCCAGCGCGCGGGCAATAGCCACCCGCTGTTGCTGGCCGCCGGACAACTGGCTGGGATAATGGTCCGCGCGGTCGCCGATGCCGACACTGTCCAGCAATTGACGCGCCCGCGCCTCGGCCTCGGCGCGGGGGCGGCGGCGCACCACCATCTGCGGCAGGGCGACGTTCTGCAAGGCGGTCTTGTGCTGGAACAGGTTGAAATGCTGGAACACCATGCCGATCTCGGCGCGCAGCCGGTTCAGATCGGTGCGCTTGTCCGCCAAAGGCACGCCGTCGATGATGATATTGCCGCTGTCGAAACCTTCCAACCCGTTCAGTGTCCGCAGCAGGGTGCTTTTCCCCGAACCCGATGGGCCGATGATAACCAGAACCTCGCCCGGCGCGATGTTCAGCGACACGTCATCCAGCGCCCGATGCGCATCGCGCCCGTTGGCGGCGGGAAACGTCTTGCTGATGCGGTCCACGACGACGATGGGGGCGCGGGTCATGCCGCCACCCCCGGATCGGTCGGAAAACGACCGGCAAAGGCGGTCGCGACGGGGCCGGACAGGGTCAGGCTGTCGTCCGCGTGAACCTCGACGGCAAGGGTGCCGCCCGGCATTTCGACCACAAACCGCCGCGCCCCGGTCAGACCGCGCCGACGGGCGGCCAGCGCGGCGGCACAGGCTCCGCTGCCGCAGGCCTGTGTCAGGATGCCGGGCCTTTCCCAGACCACCAGCCGCAGCCGGTCCGGCGCCGCCAGTTCGGCCACGCCGATATTCGCGCCTTCGGGCAGCATCGGATGGTTCTGCAATGCCGGTGCCCAGCGCGGCACGTCCACCGCATCCCGGTCGGGCACGAAACAGACCAGATGCGGATTGCCCAGGCTCATCGCGACCGGCCGTTCCAGCGGACCCGACACCATGTCCAGCGCCGCCGTATTCGCCTCGGCCGTCAAAGGGATCGCCTGCCACGACCATTGCGGCTGCGCCAGACGCAGCGCAATGTCGCCCGTGCCGGTCATCCTTGCCGCAATGACCCCGCCCAGCGTTTCCAGCCGCAACTCGTCGTCCTCGCCTTCATCAAGAAGCAGCCGGCCGACGCAGCGGGTGGCGTTCAGGCAGGTTTCCGCCTCGGTCCCGTCGATATTGTAGATACGCATCCGTGCTTCGGCATTGGCGACGGTCGGCGGTTCGATCACCAAAAGCTGGTCACCGCCGATGCCACGATGCCGGTCGCAGATCCGGCGAATGGTTTCCGGCGACGGACGAAAGGCGGACAGTCGCCCGTCCACGATGACGAAATCGTTGCCGAGCCCATGCATCTTCACGAAATCCCGGTGTGACGGTAAGGCGTCTGGCAATTCGGGCGATACCTTTCGATGAAGCCGTTGCGGTCTGATCCCGACAGGTTGTTTGCGCCCGTCGGGCCTGTCAAGCTGGTTAATCGAACAGTTGCGCCTTCCGTCGCGGGGGCACGGCCTTACCTGTCACCCTCCATCCGGTCGCGAAGGCGGGACCACGCCACGGTGGCGATCACGGCGGGCCGACGCATGAAATAGAAGGGAATCGGACGCGGGGCTGTCACCGGAAAGGGCAGATCGGCGGCGGGCATCCCCGTGGCCCAGTCGGCCATCACCTTTCCCAGCGCCGTGGCCATCGCGACGCCGCGCCCGTTATATCCCATCGCGGCCATGACCCCCGGCGCAACCTGATCCAGATGCGGGTAATGATCGCGCGTCATCGCGACAAACCCACCCCAGCCGAAACGCCACCGCACGCCGCGCAATTCGGGATAAAGCCCGACCGAGGCATCCCGCAGCACCTGCATCTGTCGGCGTGTTGCCGAATCCGAATAATTTCCGCGCCCGCCCATGATGAACCGCCCCGCCGCGTCCTTGCGGAAATACAGCAGCAGCCGGCGGGCGTC
>JAUNUO010000014.1:22083-37126 GCA_030538135.1 Paracoccus sp. (in: a-proteobacteria) | reverse complement strand
CCAGCCCTGCGGCGCGCGATAGCGGGTCGGATCGCCGGGCTGGACTTCCTCGATCAGCACGTCGGTATCGTCCAGTCCGGCGGGGGTGATGCCCCATGCCAGCCCGGCATTGCGCCCCGACAGAACGAGCGGAATGCCGGGAATGGTGCCGCCGATCACCCCGCCCGAGGTCAGGTCCAGCCGGGCCAGATACCACAGCCCCGGCGCGGTCAGCGGGCCTTGAGGATCATTGGCCAGAATGGCGCCACCCATGGCCGTGCGGGCGGGGGCGACGGCGAACCCGGTCGCGGTCATTCCGGCATCGACCGGCAGAAACCCCGCAAGCCCGGTGGCCCGGTCGGGCGGCGGCGGCAATCGGGTCGGCGGCAACAGCCGCGCGCCGGGAAACAGCGTGGCGTAATCGGGCAGGGCCGCATCGCCGGGCTGTGCCAGCAGGTCCGGCCCACGGCCGGGCGCGGCGACAGACAGGCGCGCGCGCAGCACTTCGTCCGCCAGCGCGGTCGAGGACGCGGCCGCCATCAGTTTCAGGATGGCCAGCGAATCGGCGGGCTGCCAATAGGCGATGTCGCCGGGGTAAAGAAAGAACTCGGGCGCGCCACGACCCCGCGCGCCGGCATTGATCTGCGCGATCCATTCGTTCACGCCCTGCGCATAGGCATCCAGCGCGGTGCGGGCCTGGGGCGTCTGCGCGTCCAGCGACTGTTGCGCCAGCCGCTGAAACCCCATGCGTCGGGCCAGATCGTCGGCGGGCAGGGTGCGCTCGCCGTAGATTTCCGACAGTCGCCCCTGCGCGGCGCGGCGCAGGGCCAGCATCTGGAACAGCCGGTCCTGCGCATGGGCCAGCCCAAGCGCAAAGAAAACGTCGCGGTCGCTTTCGCCAAAGATATGCGGCACGTTTTCGGTGCTGCGGATGATGTCCACCGGGGCACTGATGCCGCTGACGGTCAGCGTCGCGTCGTAATCGGGCAGGGACCGGACGGCGAAATACCACACCAGCACGACCCCGGCGACAAGGGCGACGATCATGCCGATGGTGATCCTCAGCAGCCAACGGAAAAGCGTGAGCATGTCGGGTGGCGGTCCTTGGCGGCTGAGGGGCGGCGGCTTGACCCGCGCGCGCCCGGATGGTGGGGTGCTGCATAGGACAGCGGCGCGGGCATTTCAACGCGCGGTATAGCGAAAGGACAAGGCGGCATGGCGCGAGTGGCGTTTCTGGGACTGGGTGTGATGGGCTTTCCGATGGCCGGGCATCTGGCGGCGGCGGGGCATGAGGTGACGGTCTATAACCGCACCGCCGCGCGGGCGGCGGCTTGGGTGGCGCGTCATGGCGGGGCCAGCGCGCCGACCCCGCATCAGGCGGTTGCGGGGGCCGAATTCGTCATGGCCTGCGTGGGCAATGACGACGATCTGCGCTCGGTCTGTCTGGGTCGGGACGGTGCCTTTGCCGGGATGGCGCCGGGCGCGGTCTTTGTCGATCACACCACGGTTTCTGCCAGGGTAACGCGGGAACTGGCCGGGTTGGAGGGCGCGCCGGCCTTTGTCGATGCGCCGGTGTCGGGCGGGCAGGCGGGGGCGGAAAACGGCGTGCTGTCGGTGATGTGCGGTGGTTCGGCGGACGATTACGCGCGTGCCGAACCCGTGATCGCCGCCTATGCCCGCATCTGCCGCCGCATGGGCGAGATCGGCGCGGGGCAGGTGGCCAAGATGTGCAACCAGATCGCCATTGCCGGTCTGGTGCAGGCGCTGGCGGAATCGCTGGCCTTTGCGGAAAAGTCGGGGCTGGACGCGGCGGCGCTGGTCGAGGTGATCTCGCAGGGGGCGGCGGGAAGCTGGCAGATGGTCAACCGCCACGCGCCCATGGCCGAAGGGCGGTTCGACTTTGGCTTTGCGGTGGACTGGATGCGCAAGGATCTGGGCATCTGTCTGGATGCCGCCGACGAAGTAGGGGCCAGCCTGCCGGTCACCGCTCTGGTCGATCAGTTCTACAAGGACGTGCAGCGGATGGGCGGCGGGCGATGGGATACCTCGTCGCTGATCGCGCGGCTGCGATAGTCCGGGGGCGCTGCGGCCCCCTGACCCGCGATGATCAGGCGCGCTCCATTTCCGCAGCGATTTCGGCGGCGAGGCGGGCGTTGTTCAGCACCAGCGCGATGTTGGAATCGAGCGACCGCCCGTCTGTCAGTTCGAAGATGCGTTGCAGCAGGAACGGGGTGACGGCCTTGGCGGTGATGTTCTGTTCATCGGCCTCGCGCAGGGCCTGTTCGACGACCGGCGTGATTTCGGCCAGCGCGATTTCGGCGTCATGCGGGATCGGGTTGGCGATCAGCTGACCTCCGGGCAGGCCAAGCCGTTCGCGCATCCGGGCGGCGGCGGCGATCTCGGCCGCGCTGTCCATGCGCAGGGGGGCGGGCAGGCCGGATTGGCGCGACCAGAAGGCGGGCAGGTCGTCCTGACCATAGGCGATCACCGGAACGCCAAGGGTTTCAAGGGTTTCCCATGTCTTTGGCAGGTCGAGGATCGCCTTGGCCCCGGCGCAGACGACCGTGACCGGGGTTTGCGCCAGTTCCTGCAAATCGGCACTGATGTCAAAGCTGATTTCCGCGCCGCGATGGACTCCGCCGATGCCGCCGGTGGCGAACACGCGGATGCCGGCCAGATGGGCGCAGATCATCGTTGCCGCCACGGTGGTCGCGCCGGTGCGGCCCTGCGCCACGCAGACGGCCAGATCGGCGCGGCTGACCTTCATTACCTGATCCTGCGGCGTCTGCGCCAACTGTTCCAGTTCGGCGTCGGTCAGGCCAATCAGGATCAGGCCGTCCATGACGGCGATGGTCGCGGGGGTGGCCCCTGCCTCGCGCACGGTGGTTTCCACGGTCCGCGCCATGTCGAGGTTCTGCGGATAGGGCATCCCGTGGGTGATGATCGTCGATTCCAAGGCGACGACCGGGCGGCCTGCGTCCAGCGCGGCGCGCACCTCGGGCGAGAATTTCAGCGGGGCGGTCATGGGACATCCTTTCCAGAGACATGCGCGGCGGCGGCCTGTGCGGCACGGATCAGCGCGGTTTCGCGGTCGGCGCCATCGCGTTCGGCGGCGATATGGGCGGCGAGAAAGCAATCGCCCGCCCCGGTCACCCGCGCGATGCGCACGGCGGGGGGCAGCGCGGTGATCGGGGTGGCGTTCGTGGCGGCTTCGGCCACCATCTCGCCGCCGTCGGTGACGATGACGCGGGGCGCGCCTCGGGCGACCACGGCGGCGGCGGCCGTTGCAGCATCGGGGCAGGAGTGGCCTGCCAGCGTCTCGGCCTCGGCCCGGTTCAGGTAAAAGGTGCCGCGCCGGGCGGCGATCAGGGGCTCCAGCCGTTCGGCCTTGCCGGGGCTGGCGGGAACGATGCGCAGATCGGCCCGCGCCAGACGCGGATCGGCGGCGATGCGGGCCAGCAGGGTTTCGGTCAGGTTGCCGTCCAGAACCACCGGCCCGGTCCACCCGGTCAGCGGCCCGTCCAGCGGCGACAGGATCGCATCCCCCGCCGCCTCTAACGAATGGGCGTCGGCGATGGCGGCGATCAGCCCGCGCGAATCCTCGATCGCCATATAGCAGTCGGTCGGCAGGTCGTCGCGCCGGGTCAGATGATCGCAGATCACCCCCAGCCCCGTCGCCTGATCGGTCAGCGCCCGCCCCTCGGGGTCGTTACCCACGGCGGACAGGATCGCGGGCTTCATGCCCCAGCGGGCCAGCGCGACCGCGACGTTCAGCGCCACGCCGCCCGGCAGATGGGCGATGCGCCCCGGCACATCCTGCCCGGCCTGCATCGCGCGGGGGGAACGGCCGATCACATCCCACAGCATCGCGCCGATGCAGATGATGTCAGCCGTCATCCTCGCCCCCCAATCCGCCTTCCAGTTCGGCGCGCAGGAACCGTTCGAAATCGTCCAGATCGACCGGATCGAACTGACCGAAGCCCTGCATCCAGACCGAGGCCGCGCGCATCCCGTCCGGGTCCAGCTTGCACCAGATGATCCGGCCCCGCCGTTCCTGCCGGATCAGCCCCGCCGCCGCAAGGGTGGTCAGATGTTTCGACACCGCGGCCAGACTGATGCCAAAGGGTTCGGCGACATCGCTGACCGCCATGTCATCTTCGAGCAGCATGGCCAGCACCCGTCGTCGCGTCGGGTCGGCCAGCGCGGCGAAAATGGCGTCCAGCCGGGTGGGATCGGGGCGGTGCGGGTCGGTCACGATGGATAATGTTCAACTGTGCGGTTGAATATGAACCGGCGCGCGGGGCAAAGTCCAGCCCCGACCCGTGGGCGCTGACATCAATGAAAACAGGTGGTTAGGCGTCGCCTCGGCTTGCTTGACTCGGGCCGGGCCAGCGCCTATCACCCAGACCAACCGATGACGGGGGCGTGAGGCATGGCCGAAGGGCCGGACAACGGGGCACAGCGGGCACAGGACGCCGCGCGGCTGCGTGATCTGGAACGGCGGCTGGCCGAAAAAACCCCGAAGGACAGGGGGCCTTCCCCCTTGGCCGGGCATGACAGGGCGCATATCGCCTGGCGCATGGTCATCGAACTGGTGTCGGGGCTGGGGATCGGCTTTGCCATCGGATACGGATTGGACTATTGGCTGGGCACCATGCCCATCATGCTGATCGTCTTTATCTTTCTGGGCTTTGCGGCCGGCGTCAAAACGATGATGCTGACCGCGCGCGAACTGAACCGGCCGGGACCGCCCGGCACCGATCAACGGGCCGGACCGCAGACCGGCAAGGACGAGGGGATCTGAACGTGGCAGCAAGTGAAGAGGGCGGTCTGGTCTTTCACCCGATGGACCAGTTCATCGTGAAACCCCTGTTCGGCGACGGCCCGGTGCATTGGTACACCGTCACCAACGTCACGCTGTGGATGTTCCTTGCCGTCGTCGCGATCACGCTGTTGCTGGTCGTCGGCACCCGCGGCCGCGCCATCGTGCCGAACCGCACCCAGTCCATCGCGGAACTGGGTTACGGCATGGTCCACAAGATGATCGAAGACATCGCGGGCAAGGAAGGGCTGAAATTCTTCCCCTATATCATGACGCTGTTCATGTTCATCGTGTTTTCCAACATGCTGGGCCTGATCCCGATGGCCTTCACCACCACCTCGCATATCGCGGTGACGGCGGTTCTGGCCGTGGCGGTGTTCGTGACCGTGACCGTGGTCGGTTTCGTCAAGAACGGCGCGCATTTCCTGGAACTGTTCTGGGTGAAATCCGCACCGCTTGCCCTGCGCCCGGTTCTGGCCGTGATCGAGGTCATCAGCTATTTCGTGCGCCCGCTGAGCCATTCCATTCGTCTTGCAGGCAACATGATCGCCGGTCACGCCGTCATCAAGGTGTTCGCGGGCTTTGCCGCCATCGCGCTGGTGTCGCCGCTGTCGGTGGTCGCCGTGACCGCGATGTATGGGTTCGAGGTGCTGGTCGGCTTTATCCAGGCCTATGTCTTTACCATCCTGACCTGCGTCTATCTGAAGGACGCGCTGCACCCGTCGCACTGACGGGCGTGCAGCCGGGTCAACCTGAATTCACAACTTCCAACCGCAAGGAGATACGACATGGAAGGCAATATCGGAGAACTGGGCCAGTACATCGGCGTTGGTCTGACCGCCATCGGCATGGGCGGCGCCGCCATCGGTGTGGGCAACGTTGCTGGTAACTTCCTGGCGGGCGCGCTGCGCAACCCGTCGGCCGCCGCAGGCCAGACCGCGACTCTGTTCATCGGCATGGCTTTCGCAGAAGCGCTGGGGATCTTCTCGTTCCTGGTCGCGCTGCTGCTGATGTTCGCGGTCTGATCCTTTCCCATCCTTGCGGCGGGGTGGGGGCGCGGATGCGTTCCCTCCCCTTCGTGACCTGATAGGCCAAGGGTGAGGACATGATCAGCCTGCTACAGCAGACCGCGCCTGTCGTGGTCGAGGAAACAACCGAAATCATCGTCGTGGAGCCTGCGGTCGTGGGCGTTCCCACCGATGTCACCCACGAAGTGGCCCAGACAGGGCTGCCGCAGCTGGATGTCTCGACATTCCCGAACCAGATCTTCTGGTTGTTGATTACGCTGGGCGTGATCTACTGGATCCTGTCGCGCATCGCATTGCCGCGGATCGGGGCGGTTCTGTCGGATCGTCAGGGCGCCATCACCGGCGATCTGATGGCCGCCGAGGAATTCAAGCGCAAGGCGCAAGAGGCCGAGGCCGCCTATGACAAGGCGCTGGCCGATGCGCGCGGCGAGGCACAGAAGATCGTGGCCGCCAACCGCGCGGAAATCCAGGCCGAACTGGATGCCGCCATCGCCCATGCCGATGCCGAAATCTCTGCCCGCACGGCGGAATCGGAACGCCGCATCGGGGAAATCCGCGCTTCGGCGGTCGCTGATGCACAGACCGTCGCCCGCGATGTGACGGCAGATCTGCTGACCGCCTTTGGCGGCGCGGCGGATCAGGGCGCCATCGACGCGGCCGTGGATCGTCGTCTGAAAGGGGCCGTGCAATGACCAAGCTGTTTTCCGCCTTTGCCGTCGCCGTGATGGCTGCGGGTCCGGCCATGGCTGCGTCAGGCCCGTTCTTCAGCCTGACCAATACGAACTTCATCGTGTTGCTGGCCTTTCTGCTGTTCGTCGGCATACTGGTCTATTTCGGTGTGCCACGGGTCATCGGCAACCTGCTGGACAAACGGGCCGAGGGTATCCGTGCCGATCTGGACGAGGCGCGCCGGCTGCGTGAAGAAGCGCAGGAAATCTATGCCAGCTATGAGCGCCGTCAGCGCGAAGTGAAGGTGCAGGCAGACGAGATCGTCGCCAATGCCAAGCGCGAGGCCGAGCTTCAGGCCGAGAAGGCCAAGCAGGATCTGGCCACGTCGATCGACCGCCGCCTGAAGGGCGCGGAAGAACAGATCGCCAGCGCCGAGGCCGATGCCGTGCGCGCGGTGCGCGACCGCGCGGTTCAGGCCGCCGTGGCCGCCGCGGGCGAATTGCTGGGCCAACAGGTCGCCGCGGGCAGCCGCTCGGCCGGAATTGACGACGCCATCGCAGACGTGGCGCGCAAGCTGAACTGAGAATTTCAGCGAGGGACAAGATCAGACCCCGGCCCGCAAAGGCCGGGGTTTTTCATCGCGCATGGGCAAGATTTTTCGCCGAAAGATCGTTATTCGGCAAGGTGGCGCAGTCGCAGCCGGGCAATATCGGCGTTGGCATCGGTGCGCGCCTGATCGGCCAGCCGTGCGGCGACGAAATCCAGATGCACGATGATCGCCGCGCGTGCCCGCGCGCCATCGCGGTCTTGCAGCGCCGCGTTGATCGCTCGGTGCTGATCCAGCAGGGAGGCGCGGGTTTCGGCATGATCGAAAATGCGCGCGCGGTTATAGAATACGCCTTCGCGCAGCAGATCATACATCGACCGCATCATGTGCAGGGCAATGATGTTGTGGCTGGCCTCGACGATGGCCATGTGGAACTGCACGTCCAGCGCGGATTCGGTCTGCGGATCGCGCGCCGTTTCCATCTGCGCCAGCGTGGCCGCGATCACCGCAAGATCGGCGTCGCTGGCATGGCGGGCGGCGCGTTCGGCGGCCAACCCCTCGATATCCTTGCGGAAATCCAGATAGTCGGCGGCGGCGCGGTCGTGCCGCGCGATCAGCCTGACCAGTGCCGGCGAAAAGGCCGACCCCAGAACATTGGCGACATAGATGCCCGCGCCCGGACGGCTGGTCAGCAGGCCCGAGCCTTGCAGGGCCGAGATCGCCTCGCGCAGCGAGGGGCGGCTGACGCCGAGACTGTCGGACAGGTCGCGTTCCGAGGGCAATCGTTCGCCGGGGCGCAGGATGCCTTGCAGGATCAGCGATTCGATCTGCCGTTGCACGGCTTGCGACAGTTTTTCGGCTTCGATCTTTTGGAACGGCATGTCTGACCTGTATGAATTGGTCAGATTTTAGGACCAGTGCGTTGGCAAGTCCATCGGCCTGCGGCACCGGGTCGGGGTGGTTTTCACAGAAAGATCGTGGCAGCGGGGCCGGTTGCCCGGCCCCTGACCGGTCATTGGGTCGGGCGGATCAGGATTTCCACGCGCCGGTTTTGCGCCCGGCCCGCATCGGTGGCGTTCGAGGCGATCGGCTGGTTCGGGCCGACGCCGCGCGCCGACAACCGCGCCTGGCTGACCCCGGCGGCGGCCAGGATGCCGGCGACCGATTGCGCCCGGCGCTGCGACAGATCCATGTTGAGCGCCATGCTGCCGGTGCTGTCGGTGTGGCCCACCACCTCGACCCGGCTGTTGGGATACTGGTTCAGGTTGCGCGCGACGGCGTAAAGGTCGTTCTGCGCCGGGCCGGATACGGCGGCCGAGCCGGTGGCGAACAGGATGCCTTCGGGCATGACCACCTGAAGATGGGTGCCGTGGTTGACGATCTGCACGTTCGGGTTGCCGATCTGCTGTTGCAGCGCCTGCGCCTGACGGTCGAGGACGTTGCCGGCCAGCGCCCCGGCCGCCGCGCCGACAATGGCACCGCGCGCGGCGTCGCGGCCACGGTTGTCGCCATCCTCGGTCGCGCCGATCACGGCACCCAGCACGCCACCGGCGATGGCGCCCTGTTGCGTGCGGCTCATGCCGCCGATGGGTTGGCCGGTCTGGTCGGTGCAGGCGGCGATGGCCATGAGGCCGGAGGCGGCCACAAGCAGGCTGATACGGGTTTTCATCTGTGTTCCCTTCGTTATGCCACGGCGGTGTGCCGGAGCGTGATTCCGTGGCAACAGGATTGCCATTGCCTCAACGCGCGCAGCTTGGGCCGGTTCCCCGAAAGATTCCAGTCACATCGGCGTGGTGGCGGCGCTTGCATCGGGCTGCCGGGGCGGGCAAAAGATGCGGCATGGCAAAGGCTGTGAACAAGATGGTGATGGCGGGGCGGATTCCCCAACCGCTGCCGCATGGGACGCAGGTGGCGATCTTTTCGCGGCTGGCGGCGGCGAACCCCGCCCCGGAAACCGAGCTGGAATTCAGCAATCCCTTTACGCTGGTCGTGGCGGTGGCGCTGTCGGCGCAGGCCACCGATGTCGGGGTGAACAAGGCCACGCGCGCCCTTTTCGCCGCCGCCGACACGCCCGAGGCGATGCTGGCGCTTGGCGTCGAGGGCGTGACCGAACATATCAGGACCATTGGCCTGTTCCGGCAAAAGGCGAAAAACGTCATCGCTCTGTCGCAGATCCTGGTCGATGAGTTCGGCGGGCAGGTGCCCGACAGCCGGGCGGCGCTGATGCGCTTGCCGGGCGTGGGACGCAAGACGGCGAATGTGGTGCTGAACAGTGCTTTCGGCTATCCGGCGCAGGCCGTCGATACCCATATCTTCCGCGTCGGCAACCGCACCCGGATCGCGCCGGGCCGCGACGTGGACGCGGTGGAACGCGCGATCGAGGATAACGTGCCGGTCCGTTTCGCGCAGAATGCCCATCACTGGCTGATCCTGCATGGCCGCTATATCTGTCAGGCGCGCAGGCCCCGCTGCGGCATCTGCCCGATCCGCGACCTGTGCCCCTACGAGGACAAGACCGAATGACCACCCCCTATGTGATTGGCATCGGCAATGCCGTGATGGATGTGATCGCCCCGACCACGGACGAAAGCCTTGCCCGGCTGGCTGTCGAAAAGGGCATCATGCAACTGATCGACCGCGAAAGGTCCGAGTTTCTGATGGCCGCGCAATCGGCTGATCTCGACACGGGCAAGGCGCGGCTGGTGCCCGGTGGTTCGGTCGCCAATACGCTGGCCGGGATCGGGATGCTGGGGCTGCGCACCGCCTTTATCGGGCGGGTGGCGGATGATGCGCTTGGCCTGTCCTATGCCGAACAGACCGAGGCGGGGGGGACGGTGTTCGTCAATCCGCCGGTCTCGGGCGATGTTCTGCCGACCAGCCGCAGCATCATCATGGTGACGCCGGACGGTGAACGCTCGATGAACACCTATCTGGGGATTTCCGCCGATCTGGGGCCGGATGACGTGAACCCGTCGGTGTTCGGCGGCGCGGGCTGGCTGTTTCTGGAAGGCTATCTGTTCGACAAGCCCGGCGGCAAGGCGGCGTTCCTGAAGGCCGCCGATTGCTGTCGTGCGGCGGGCGGGCAGGCGGGGATCGCGTTGTCCGATCCGTTCTGCGTGGACCGCCACCGCGAGGATTTCCGCCGCCTGATCGCCGGGCCGATGGATTATGTCATTGGCAACATTCACGAATGGGAATCGCTGTATCAATGCGGGCTTGAGGATGCTCTGGCTGAGGCGGTGCGCGATTGCGGGCTGGTCGTCTGCACCCGATCCGGCGAACCGCCCCTGCTGATCCGCGGCGATCAGCGGGTCAGCGTGCCGGTAAACCGGGTGGTGCCGGTCGATGCGACCGGCGCGGGCGATCAGTTCGCCGCCGGTCTGATCTATGGTCTGGCGATTGGTGCCGGGCTTGAGGTCGCGGGGCGCATGGGCTGTCTGGCCGCTGCCGAGGTGATTTCCCATGTCGGTGCCCGGCCCGAACGCGACCTGCGGGCGGAATTCCGCGCGCAAGGGCTGAACTGAGCGCCGGGCGCGGCTTAACGGTTCTGAAACGGCTTGTGTGTCAGATCGGGATTCGCGGCGGCGTTGCGCGGGCGGAACCGGGCGTGTATCAGAACGGGAAATGAGAGCAGATCAAGGATAGTGCGAATGCGCAGGGTTGTTGTCACCGGGCTGGGAATCGTGTGTCCGCTGGGATCGGGGATCGAACCGGTCTGGGAACGGTTGCTGGCCGGGCAGTCGGGTGCGGGGCCGATCACGCGCTTTGACGCCAGGGACGTGGTGACGAAATACGCCTGCGAAATTCCGTATGGCGACGGCTCGGGCGGGACGTTCAACCCCGACGACTGGATGGAGCCCAAGGACCGGCGCAAGGTCGATGATTTCATCCTGTATGGGATGGCCGCGGCGCAGCAGGCGGTCGCGGATTCCGGCTGGGTGCCGCAGACCGATGAGGACCGCGAGCGCACCGGCGTGATGATCGGGTCGGGCATCGGCGGGCTGACCAGCATCGCGGAAACGGCAGTTCTCATCAAGGAACGCGGGCCGAAACGGGTGTCGCCGTTCTTCATTCCCGGCGCGCTTATCAACCTCGTGTCAGGGCAGGTGTCGATCCGGTTCGGTTTCAAGGGGCCGAACCATGCGGTGGTGACGGCCTGTTCCACCGGCGCCCATGCCATAGGCGACGCGGCGCGGCTGATCGCGCTTGGCGATGCCGATGTGATGGTCGCGGGCGGGGCGGAATCGCCGATTTCAGAGATCGGCATCGCCGGGTTCAACGCCTGCAAGGCGCTGTCCACGAAACGCGAGGATGATCCCAAGGCGGCCAGCCGCCCCTGGGACGAGGATCGCGACGGGTTCGTGATGGGCGAGGGCGCGGGCGTCGTCGTTCTGGAAGAATACGAACATGCGCGGGCGCGCGGTGCGCGGATCTATGCCGAGGTTCTGGGTTACGGGCTGTCGGGCGACGCCTATCACATCACCGCGCCAAGCGAGGACGGCGATGGCGGTTTCCGGGCGATGAAGAACGCGCTGCGCAGCGCGGGACTGACCGCCGATGCCATCGACTATATCAACGCGCATGGCACCAGCACCATGGCCGACACCATCGAACTGGGCGCGGTCGAACGTCTGCTGGGCGATCATGCGGGCAATGTGGTGATGTCGTCCACGAAATCGAGCATCGGGCATCTGCTGGGTGCGGCGGGCGCGGTCGAGGCGATCTTCTGCATTCTGGCGATCCGCGACCAGATCGCGCCGCCGACGATCAATCTGGACAATCCGGCGGTTCAGGCCAGGGTCGATCTGGCCGCCAATGCCGCCGTGCGGCGCAAGATCGACGTGGCGCTGTCGAACAGCTTTGGCTTTGGCGGCACGAACGCCTGCCTGATCGTGGGCAAGGTGCGCGGATGATCTGGCGGCACATCGCCTCGAACTTTCTGACGCTGCTGGTCGTGATTCTGGTCGCGGTGGCGGGGGCGATTGCCTGGGGCAAGCATCAGTTCAGCGGGCCGGGCGTCAGCGAGGTCGCCCAATGCGTGCAGGTCGCGCCGGGGGCAAGCCTGAACGCGGTCAGCGGACAGTTGGCGGCGCAGGGGGCGATCAGCAACGCCTATATCTTTCGCGCGGGCGCCGATTACGAAGGCAAGTCGGGCGATCTGAAATTCGGCAGCTTTCTGGTGCCGCCGCGGGCCAGCATGGAGGACATTCTGGGCGTGATTACCGCCGGCGGGCCAAGCACCTGCGGGACCGAGGTGATCTTTCGCGTCGGCGTGCGCGCCAATACGGTGGTGCTGCGCGACGTGAACCCGGAAACGGGCGCCTATGAGGATATGGCCCGCTATGACCCGGCGACGGAACAGGCCCCGGCCGAAATTCTTGAGGCCGAGGATCGGGCCGACGCGCGGCTGCGCATCGCCGTGGCCGAGGGCACGACGGCTTGGCAGGTGGTCGAGGGGCTGAAGGCGGCGCGCTTCATGTCGGGCGATGTGAATGCGGTCCCGCCCGAGGGGTCTTTGGCGCCCGATACCTATGAGGTGCAGAAGGGCGCGGACCGTGCCGCCCTGCTGGCCGAAATGTCGCGGCGGCAGGATGCGATCCTTGCGGCGGCGTGGGAGGCGCGGCCCTTTGGCCTGCCTTATGACAGCCCCGAAGAGGCGCTCATCATGGCGTCCATCGTGGAAAAGGAAACCGGCGTTGCGGACGAACGGCCGCAGGTCGCCAGCGTGTTCGTGAACCGGCTGCGCGACGGGATGCGGCTTCAGACCGATCCGACGGTGATCTATGGCGTCACCGGCGGGCGCGAGGTGTTGCAGCGGGGTCTGCGACGGTCCGAGCTGAACGCGCGCACGCCGTATAACACCTATCAGATCGATGGTCTGCCGCCGACGCCGATCGCCAACCCCGGACGGGCGGCGATTCAGGCGGCACTGAACCCGGCCGAGACGGATTACGTGTTCTTTGTGGCGGACGGGACCGGCGGTCACGCCTTTGCGCGCACGCTGGATGAACATAACGCCAATGTCGCACGCTGGCGCGAGATCGAGCGCGCGCGCGGCGAGTCGACCGATACGCCGGTTCAGGACGGCGGCTGAACACGGCTCTGCCGCGGCAAAATGACCCGGCGCGGGAACCTTTGCGCCGGCTTTTCTGTTTGATTGCGGGGCGCAAGGTGCGACCCACAACTGCGGAGCAAGATATGAAACTGTCCGAGCTTTTTGCGAACCTGTCGCGTGGCGCGCAGGATTTCGAGGCGCGTGTGGCCAAGTGGCAGGAAGATTTCAAGGATCGTCAGGGCGATCTGATGGCCAGCGCCCGCCGGTGGCGCGAATCGGCGGATGCGCGGCAGGCCGATCTGGACGCGCAGATCAGCGGCTATTTCGACGAGGCGAGCGAACAGGTGCGCGCGCAATGGGCCGAGGCAAAGGAAGGCTGGGATGCCGAGGTTGCCAATATCCGCGCCAAGGCCGCCGAGATGCGCAGCAAGGCCGCGCAGATGCAGGCCGAGGATCTGGCCGACTGGTCCGAAGCCTATGCGGCGAACATGGTCGCCTTTGCCAAGCGGATGCAGGACGAGGCCGCCGATGCCGTTGCCGCCGCCGCCGAGGCGCGCGCGAAAGCCGCATCCGACAAGGGCGATTCTGCCTGACGGTCCGGCCGCACGGCGGTCTCTGTTGGCGTGCCGCCGCCGAATTGCGCGTCGGGCCTCGGGCGCGGCTGCGCGGTCGGGGGCGCGGCACAGATTAGCTTTCTCAGAGCAGAACCTGTTCGGCGGTGCCGCCTTTGGCCAGCTTTGTGAGCAGCATCAGCGGCGGTTGCCCGGCCCGTTCGATCAGGATGTCGCGGTCGATGATGTAATCGCTGTCGTAAAGGGCATCGCGAGTGTCGAACTTGATGGCTTCTTTCGGCATGACATTGTCATAGCTTAGCGGTTTTGCGGTGCCGTGCCGTATCTGTTCGTCCACCGTCGCGAAATCAAAGCTGCCGAAGGAGACGCGCTGCAACACATCATCCGAGCCGTTTTCAAACCAGATATGGCTGATGAAGGGATTCGTCTTATCGCCGGTGGCAAAGGTCCAGAACACGGCGCGGGGTTGGGGTTTATGATGCGTTTCATATCTTCGGAGAAACTCGAACAACCCGGCGGGGCCGAGCGGCTCCCCGTTGGACATGAAGCGATCGGGTTCGATTGCCATGCTGTTCCCTGCGCTGTTGCCCTATGCCGGGGAAAGAATAGCCTGTTGTCCGACTCGTGTAACGCATTTTCAGGAATCGCGGTTAAGCGTTTCTACCGGTCGGCGGGACGGTTTTCGGGACGGTTGTTGCGCTGTTGCAGGTTGCGGGCGGTGGGGGTGTTGCGTAGGTTAACGGTCTGTTTTTGTTGATTTACTCGACGTGAACGGATCGCCCTAAGCGTTTGGGATTGACTTAGCGAACGCCCTTAGGTAGAAACCACACATGCTGGGAGAAGTGGGCAAGCGGCACGGGGTGACCCGTTGGCCGCTTTTTTCATTTCTTGCTCGTGCGGACAGAACACGGGGCGAGGCAGTGAGTCATGGACGATCAGGGTTGGTGCAACGCGGGGGAACCGGCGGTGCCTGATGCTGCATCCGAGGAGATGCAGAACGAAAGTGTTTTGGCCGCGATCGAACGGGTTGCGCGGGCAGAACGGGAGCAAGGGCTTGATGCGGTGGAATTCGCCTCGAAGTTGCTCTGGAGTTATGTCGGCGATCTGGAACGACGTTGGCAGGACATGGAACGAAACGCCCAGCAAGGGCCGGACAAGCAGGCTTTGAAGGACGCTTTGCAGGCGGCGCGCGATGTGCGTGACGCCTCGAAGCTTCTTTCCGAGGAAAGGGGGAAAGTTGACAAACTTCGCAAGGACATTGCCGGAAGCGTCGGAGGCGGAAGCCTTGACCTTGACGCCGCACGAGACGAGATCGGGCGCCGCCTGGCTTGCCTGCGCCGGGCCGGAGGAGGTTGACGATTTTCTGAGCGG
>JAUNUO010000014.1:13815-21983 GCA_030538135.1 Paracoccus sp. (in: a-proteobacteria) | reverse complement strand
GCGCCGCCTGGCTTGCCTGCGCCGGGCCGGAGGAGGTTGACGATTTTCTGAGCGGATTGAGCGAGAACGCACTGATGGCCCTGCCGTGGCTGTTCGAGTTCTGGGCCTTGCCGCACCAGTTGCCCCCCGAGGGTGACTGGAAAAGCTGGGTCATCATGGGTGGGCGCGGTGCGGGGAAAACCCGCGCCGGGTCGGAATGGGTGCGCAGGATGGTCGAAGGGCCGACGGCGGCCGCGCCGGGGAAATGCCATCGGATCGCGCTGGTCGGAGAAACCTTCGATCAGGCGCGCGAGGTGATGGTGATGGGCGAATCGGGCATTCTGGCCTGTTCGCCCCCCGACCGCCGCCCTGTCTGGGAAGCCGGGCGGCGGCGGCTGGTCTGGGCCAATGGCGCGACGGCGACGGTCTATTCGGCGCATGAACCCGAGGCGCTGCGCGGGCCGCAGTTCGACGGGGCCTGGGTGGACGAGTTGGCCAAGTGGAAAAAGGCCGAGGACACCTGGGACATGCTGCAATTCGCGCTGCGTCTGGGCGAGCATCCGCAGCAGGTCATCACCACGACTCCGCGCAATGTGGGGGTACTGAAGCGCATTCTGGGCAATGCCAGCACGGTGACGACCCACGCGCCGACCGATGCCAACCGTGCCTATCTGGCGGAAAGTTTTCTGGCCGAGGTCGAGGCGCGCTATGCCGGGACGCGGCTGGGGCGGCAGGAACTGGACGGGGTGCTGCTGGACGACGTGGAAGGCGCGCTGTGGACCACGGCGATGCTGGAAGCCTGCCGGGTCGAGAAGGCGCCCAAGCTGGACCGGATCGTGGTGGCTGTGGACCCGGCGGTGACGGCGGGCAAGGCCAGCGACGAATGCGGGATCGTGGTGGCCGGTGTTGTCAACGATGGCGCGCCGGGCGAGTGGCGGGCCGTGGTGCTGGAAGATGCCAGCGTCCGTGGTGGGCCGACGGAATGGGCGCGGGCCGCGATTGCCGCGATGGACCGGCATGGCGCCGAACGTCTGGTGGCCGAGGTCAATCAGGGCGGCGATCTGGTGGAACAGGTGATCCGGCAGATCGATCCATTGGTGCCGTTCAAGGCGCTGCGGGCGGCGCGTGGCAAGGGTCTGCGGGCGGAGCCGGTTGCGGCGCTGTATGAGCAGGGGCGGATCAGGCATCTGCGCGGGGGGCGTCTGGGCAAGCTGGAAGACCAGATGTGCCAGATGACCGTGCGCGGTTGGGAAGGGCGAGGCAGCCCCGACCGGCTGGATGCGATGGTCTGGGCGATCCACGAGCTGATGATCGAGCCGGCGGGGCGATACCGGCGGCCGCAGATGCGGATGCTGTGAGGTTGCGCCGGGGGCATTCTGCCCCCGGACCCCCTGAGGATATTTATGAACAGAAGATGCGGGGCCTTGCGCTTCGGTCGGGGTCGCCGGTTCGGCGGCCCTTTTTCGTGGCTGGCTGTCGGAGGCGATGATGGCGTTTGGGTTGTTTCAGCGGGGCGGGAAGGCGGCGATGGCCGCACCCGAGGCGCCCGCGATGGAAAGGAAGGCCAGTGCGACCGGCCGGGTTGTGGCCATGGCGACCGGCGGTGGCCGGGTGGTCTGGTCGGCGCGCGATACCGGAAGCCTGACGCGGGCCGGGTTCGTGGGCAACCCGGTCGGGTTCCGCTGTGTCAAGATGATCGCCGAGGCGGCGGCGGCTGTGCCGCTGATCTGCGAGGATCGGGATTGCCGCTATGACGCGCATCCGGTGATGGACCTCTTGCGGCGGCCAAATCCGGGGCAGGGGCGGGCGGAACTGTTCGAGGCGTTGTTCGGGCAGATCCTGCTGTCGGGCAACGGGTACCTTGAGGCGGTGGGTGCCGCCGCAACCGGGGTGCCCGAGGAGCTGCACGTTCTGCGGTCGGACCGGATGAACGTGGTGCCCGGGGCGGATGGCTGGCCGGTCGCCTATGACTATGCCGTCGGCGGGCGCAAGCATCGGTTCGATATGACCGGCAGCCCCGATCCGATCTGCCACATCAAGGCGTTCCATCCGCAGGACGACCATTACGGCCTGTCGCCGATGCAGGCGGCAGCGGTGGCGCTGGACGTGCATAACAGTGCCAGCGCCTGGTCCAAGGCGCTGCTGGATAATGCCGCGCGGCCCTCGGGGGCGTTCGTGTATCGCGGCGTGGACGGGCATGGCAGCCTGTCGCCGGAACAATACGACCGGCTGGTGATGGAGATGGAGCTGAACCATCAGGGCGCGCGCAACGCCGGGCGGCCGATGCTGCTGGAAGGCGGGCTTGACTGGCGGCCGATGGGGTTCAGCCCCAGCGACATGGAGTTTCACGAGACGAAGAAGGCCGCGGCGCGGGAAATCGCGCAAGCATTCGGTGTGCCGCCGATGCTGATCGGGATTCCGGGCGATGCGACTTATGCCAACTATGCTGAGGCGCATCGGGCGTTTTACCGGCTGACGGTGCTGCCTCTGGTGGCGCGGGTCGCGGCCAGCGTTGCCTGGTGGCTGTCCGAGCATCTGGGGGCCGAGATCGACCTGCGCCCGGACCCCGATCAGATCCCCGCGCTGGCCGCAGAACGCGATCAGCAATGGGCGCGGGTCGCGGGGGCCTCGTTTCTGACCGATGCGGAAAAGCGGGCCTTGCTGGGTCTGGCGCCGCTGGAAACGGATGGGTGATGCGATGGAGGGATCGCGGTTCGTCAAGGATGCCTTTGGCTGGCACGACCAGCGGTTCGAGGCGCAGGAGCGTATCATGGCGCTGCAATTCGGCGCCGTCGAAAAGCGGTTGGAGCGGATCGAGGCGCTGATCGAAGGGCTGGAGCGGCGGCTGTGGATGACGGTTTACGGCGTGGTCGCCGTGATCCTGACCCAGGCCGTGCAGGGCATTCTGGAATTTGCGCCGAAAGGATAGGGCATGAATCTGGGACTGGAACTGAAATTCGCCGGTGGTGCGCCGGTGCTGACCGACGGGTCGGTGATCGAGGGCTATGCCAGCCTGTTCGGTCTGACCGATCAGGGCGGCGATGCGGTTGCGCCGGGTGCCTTTGCCGCCAGTCTGGAGCGGCTGACGGCCAAGGGCGACAAGGTGCGGATGCTGTGGCAGCACGACCCGGCCAAGCCCATCGGCGTCTGGGACGAGGTGCGCGAGGACAGCCGGGGCCTTTGGGTCAGGGGGCGGCTGCTGCCCGATGTGACGCTGGCCCGCGAGGCGGCAGCGCTGATTTCGGCGGGGGCCATCGACGGGCTGTCGATCGGCTATCGCACCATCCGCGCCGAAAAGGACGCGGCCGGGCGGCGCAGCCTGAAGGAAGTGGAATTGTGGGAAGTGTCGCTGGTGACTTTCCCGATGCTTCCCGAGGCGAAGGTCGGCCGCAAGGACGCGGATGATCTGCGCGAGATGGCAGCCGTGTTCGCCGCCGCCGCGCAGGAATTGCGCGGCGCGTGAGCGGCGGGGGAGGCCGGGCGGCGGGTGGCAGCCCGCCAGCCCGGCCAAAGATCGCCGCAAGACGTTTTGGGGGCGGCGGCCCCCGCACCCTGCAACAAGGAGAAGTCAATGACCGAGGTGAAAGCCGCGGCCGGGGGCGATGCGCCCGGCGAGTTGAAAGGGGCGGTTCTTGGGTTCGTCAGCGAACTGAAGAACTTTCGTGAAGACATTGAAAAGAAACTGCAAGCACAGGACGAACGCATGACCGTACTGGACCGCAAGACCGCTTTCCGGGGCCGCGCCCCTCTGTCCACCCAGGCCGAGGTGGAAGTGCCGCATCAGAAGGCGTTCAACGCCTATCTACGCAATGGCGACGATGCCGCGCTACGCGGTCTGGCTATCGAGGAAAAGGGCCTGACCGTTGCATCGGACGGCGGCTTTCTGGCCGCGCCGCAGGTGGCGGAGCAGGTGCAGACGGTGCTGACCGGCGCTGCCTCGCTGCGCAAGCTTGCCAATGTCGTGCTGGTCGAAAGCGCCACCTATGAGGTGCTGGTGGACAAGACCGATACCGTCGCCGGTTGGGCCAGCGAAACCACAGCCCCCGAGGCACAGGCCCCCGGTGTCGAGCGTATCGTGATCCCGGTTCACGAACTGTCGGCCATGCCGAAAGCCAGCCAGCGCCTGCTGGACGATGCGGCGTTCGACGTCGAGGGCTGGCTGGCCGAGCGCATCGCCGACAAGTTCGCCCGCGCCGAGGCCGCCGCCTTTATCAACGGAGACGGCCAGGACAAGCCGCGTGGCATTCTGTCCTATCCGACCGTTGAAAACGGCGCGGAAGGCGAAGGGCAGATTGCCGCGGTCGAAGTTGCTGAAATGGGCTCGCTGACCGCTGATGACCTGATCGAACTGGTCTATGCGCTGGCTGCCGAATACCGCGCCAATGCGGCCTTCGTGATGAACTCGAAAACCGCCGCCGCGATCCGCAAGATGAAGGACGGCGAGGGTCGCTATGTCTGGACCGATCAGTTTGCCGCTGGCCAGCCCGCGCTGTTGCTGGGCTATCCGGTGATGATTTCCGAGGACATGCCAGACCTTGATTCCACCGCCGCGCCGGTCGCCTTTGGCGATTTCCGCACAGCCTATACCGTGGTCGAGCGCCCTGACCTGCGTGTCCTGCGCGATCCCTTCAGCGCCAAGCCGCATGTTTTGTTCTATGCGACCAAGCGCGTGGGCGGTGGCGTGACCGATTTTCGTGCCGTCAAACTGCTGAAACTCGTCTGATCCGGTCAGGATCGGGCGATGCGGAGGGCCGCGCAGTGCGCGCCGGGCTGACCGGCTGCATACTGTCCGCGCGTGCTTGGGGTCGGCGCGCGGGCGCGGCCCTCCGTTCTTGGAGTGTTGGTAATGATCTGGGCCGCCCGCCGGGGCGGCCTTTTGTCTGGTGGTGGATCAGGCGGACGGCAGGACGGGAGGTTCGGAGAAAGTGATGTTGATCGAGGAAACGGCGCCTGCGGCGGAGGCGCTGCCCGTCGCTGCATTGCGCGACCATTTGCGGCTGGGTTCGGGTTTCGACATGGCCGAGGATACGGCAGAGATTGCTGCGCTGGCAGGTTTCCTGCGCGCGGCCATCGCAACCATCGAGGCGCGCACGGGCAAGGTTCTGCTGACCCGGCGGTTTCGGATGCAGATCAACGACTGGCGCGACCGGCTGGGACAGACGCTGCCCCTGGCGCCGGTGCTGGCGGTGGAAAGGATCGAAATCAGCGACGGGCGCGGGATCGTGACGGAATTGCCGCCGGAAAGCTGGCGGTTGTTGCAGGACGCGCAACGCCCGATGATCCTGCCCGCCGGGGTGATGTTGCCGCATGTGCCGCGCGCCGGGTTCGTGACTGTGACATTCGTTGCCGGGTTCGGCGAGACCTGGGATCAGGTGCCGGTCGATCTGGCGCAGGCGGTGCTGATGCTGGCCGCGCGATATTACGAGGATCGCAGCTTTGAAGGGTCGCGCAGCGCCATTCCGTTCGGCGTCAGTGCGCTGATCGAGAAGTGGCGGCAGGTGCGGACGCTGGCTGGGCGGGGTGTGCGCTGATGGCCGCCCCTCGGTTGACGGTGCCTCTCACGCTTGAATCGCGAGACAGGCAGCCCGACGGCATGGGCGGATTCATCATGGACTGGCGCCCTTTGGGCCGGATCTGGGCCGAGATGAAATCCGGCGCCGGTTCCGCGATCCGCGATGAGATCGGCCCGGTAAGTGCGGTCGGCTGGCGGATCACGGTGCGGGCGACGGGCGCGGATGATCCGCGACGCCCCCGCCCCGGACAAAGGCTGCGCATGGGTCAGCGGCTGTTCGCCATTCAGGCGGTGGCGGAACGCGATGCGCAGGGCCGCTGGCTGACCTGCTTTGCGACGGAAGAGGAACAGATATGAGCTATGCGGCAACGGTCGCGCTGCAAGGCGCGGTGTATCAGCATCTGCGCCATGATCCGGCTTTGGCCGGGCTGGTGGGCGATGCGATCTATGATGCGATGCCGGTTCAGGCGCCGGGCGGCACCTATGTCGCGCTGGGCCCCGAGGATGTGACGGATGCGGGCGATTATACGGCACGCGGATCGCGCCATGATTTCGTGGTTTCGGTGCTGACCGGCGCGGATGAAGGCGGCGGGTTCCGAACCGTCAAGGCCGCCGCCGCCGCCGTATCGGACGCGCTGGAACGTGGCGATCTGCGGCTGGATCACGGGCATCTGGCGGGTGTGTGGTTCCTGCGCGCGCGGGCGCGCCGGGATCGGAAAGGAGCGGCGCGGCGGGTCGATCTGACCTTCCGCGCCCGGATTGATCTGGGCTGAGGAGACGAAAATGGCTGTGCAGAATGGGCGCGATCTGCTGATCAAGATGGACATGACGGGCGATGGTTCGTTCCAGACAATCGCGGGGTTGCGTGCCTCGCGTTTGTCGTTCAACGCGGAAACGGTGGATGTCACCAGCCTGGAAAGCGAAGGCGGCTGGCGTGAGCTGTTGGGCGGGGCCGGTGTGCGCAGCGCCAGCCTGTCGGGTTCTGGCGTGTTCCGCGATGCGGCGACCGACGGGCGCGCGCGGCAGATTTTCTTCGACGGCGAAGTGCCGCGGTTTCAGGTGGTGATCCCGGATTTCGGCATCGTCGAAGGGCCGTTCCAGATCACCAGTCTGGAATATTCGGGCAGCTACAACGGTGAGGCAACCTATGAGGTCAGCATGGCCTCGGCCGGGGTGCTGGAATTTACGGCGCTGTGATGGCCAATCCGATGACGGGCGAAGTCGAGGTCGTGCTGGATGGGGAAATCCGCACGGCTAAACTGACGCTGGGCGCGCTGGCGGAACTGGAACATGCGTTGCAGGCCGAAAGCCTGCTTGCGCTGGTCGAGCGGTTCGAAGCCGGACGGTTCTCGGCCCGCGACGTGATCGCGGTTCTGGTAGCCGGGCTTCGCGGTGGCGGCTGGGCCGGGCGCGCCGATGATCTGCTGAGTGCAGACATCGGCGGCGGATCGTTGGCGGCGGCGCGTCTGGCTGCCGAGTTGCTGGCCCGCGCATTCCGGTTGCCGGAGTGAGCGGGGGGAGGCCGGCGGGCCTGGACTGGCCGGGGCTGATGCGCGCCGGCATCCGCGGGCTGGGTCTGCGCCCGGCCGAGTTCTGGGCGCTGACCCCGGCGGAACTGGCGCTGATGCTGGGCGTCGAAAGCGGCCCCCGGCAGATGACGCGCGACCGGCTGGCGGAACTGGCCGCGCGCTTTCCCGACACGCCCGGCGGGGGCTGAGGGCTTTTTCATAACAGAGGGCGTTGCAAATGGCGGACGCAAGCGGGTTCGACGACGATTTCGGCGGCTGGGACCAGACCGGCGGTCAGGCAGGCCGGGTGACGGCTGAATTTCAGGCGGAATTGGGACGGCTGCGGGATCAGACGATCTATACCACGCGCGAAGTGGACAAACTGGCCTCGGGGCTGAGCGGCAGTCTGAGCCGGGCGTTTCAGGGCGTGGCGCTGGATGGGTTGAAGCTGTCGGATGCGCTGAAGGGGATTGCCCGCAGCATGGCCGACACGGCGTTTTCAATGGCGATGAAACCGGTGGAAAACGCGCTGTCCGGGGCGCTGTCGAACGGGATTGCCGGGATGCTGTCGGGGGCCGCGCCGTTTGCGAAGGGCGGG
The DNA here is from genome assembly GCA_030538135.1 of Paracoccus sp. (in: a-proteobacteria). Classification (GTDB taxonomy): domain Bacteria; phylum Pseudomonadota; class Alphaproteobacteria; order Rhodobacterales; family Rhodobacteraceae; genus Paracoccus. The sequence continues at coordinate 14,386 of JAUNUO010000014.1, read as the reverse complement.
GCGTTCACCGAGGGCCGGGTGATGCCCTTCGCCAAGGGCGGTGTGGTCGGCGCGCCCGCCTACTTTCCCATGCGCGGCGCAACCGGCCTGATGGGCGAGGCCGGGCCAGAGGCGATCATGCCGCTACAGCGTGGCCCCGATGGGCGTCTTGGTGTGGCGGCGGGCGGGGGTGGCCGCGCGGTGAATGTGACGGTCAATGTGCAGACCCCGGATGTGGCGGGGTTCCAGCGCAGCCATGGGCAGATCGCGGCGCAGATCAGCCGGGCGATGGCGCGCGGTGAACGGAACGGGTGAGGAGTTTCCAGATGGCATTTCACGAGATCAGATTTCCGGCCAACCTGTCGTTCGGGTCGGTCGGCGGCCCGGAGCGGCGCACCGAGATCGTTGCGCTGACCAACGGGTTCGAGGAGCGCAACAGCCCTTGGGCGCATTCGCGTCGCCGCTATGACGCGGGCATGGGGCTGCGGTCGCTGGACGACATGGCTCGGCTGCTGGATTTCTTCGAGGCGCGGCAGGGGCAATTGCATGGGTTCCGCTGGAAGGACTGGTCGGATTACAAAAGCTGTCCGCC
>JAUNUO010000014.1:11465-13715 GCA_030538135.1 Paracoccus sp. (in: a-proteobacteria) | reverse complement strand
TTCGAATTCGACGTGCCGGTGCGGTTTGACACGGATCGCATCGCGGTGTCGGTCGCTTCGTTCAAGGCGGGTGAACTGCCGCAAGTGCCGGTCATCGAGGTGCGGGTATGAGCGCGACGAGCTTTGCCCGCGCCTGGGCGATTACGCGGCGCGACGGGGTTGTGCTGGGCTTTACCGACCATGACGACGTGCTGGAGTTCGACGGGATCAGCTTTCGTCCCGAACACGGCATGTCGGCCATGGCGCTGGTGCAGGGTGCCGGGCTGTCGGTGGACAACACCGAGGCTGAAGGTGCGCTGACCGACGATGCGATCACCGAAATCGACGTGATCGCCGGGCGATGGGACGGGGCCGAACTGCAGATGTGGGAAGTGGACTGGTCGGCGGTGGACAACCGGCGGCTGGTGTTTCGCGGCTCGCTGGGCGAGATCGTGCGCAGTCGGGGGGCGTTCCGGGCGGAACTGCGGGGGCTGAGCGAGCCTTTGAACCATGCGCGGGGGCGGGTGTATCATCCGCGTTGTTCGGCCGCGCTGGGCGACGGGAAATGCGGCGTCGATCTGACCCGTGAAGGAATGTTTGTGCGTTGGCCGGTTGCCGGTTGCGCCGAAGGGCGGCTGTTTCGCTTTGATGCCGGCGGGTTCGAGCCGCGTTGGTTCGAGCGCGGAATGCTGATCGTCGAAACCGGCGCGGCGGCGGGCCTGAGCGGAAAGATCAAGAACGACCGCGCGATGCCGGATGACGGGCGTGAGGTTGAGCTGTGGTCGGCGCTGGCCGTGGTGCCGGTGGCGGGCGACGTTATCCGGCTGGTGGCGGGGTGCGATAAAAGTCCCCGATCCTGCCGGTTCAAGTTCAGGAATTATCTGAACTTTCGTGGCTTTCCGCACCTGCCGGGCGAGGATTGGCTTGCCGCGCCGCAAAGCGGTTCGCGGCGGGTCGATAATTCCGGTTATGAACGGGTGAACATCTGGGCACAGGCGCCGGAGGACCGCCATGACCCGTGATGTCGTTACCATGGCGCGCGGCTGGATCGGGACGCCTTATCATCATCAGGCCAGCCGCAAGCTGGCCGGCGCCGACTGTCTGGGCCTGATCCGGGGAATCTGGCGCGAGCTGTATGGTGCGGAACCCGAAGAAGCGCCGCCCTATACGCCCGACTGGGGTGAGATCGGCGGGGATGAGGTGCTGATGCGCGGTGCGCTGCGTCATCTGATTCCGGGAGGTGCAGAGGCACTGGGCGATGTTCTGCTGTTTCGGATGCGGCAGGGCGCGATTGCGAAACATCTTGGCATTCTGGCTCGAACCGGGCCGGGGGCCAGCTTTATCCATGCCTATGAACGGCACGGGGTGATCGAAAGCCCGTTGAGCGGGCCTTGGCGCGCGCGGATCGCGGCGCGGTTCCGGTTCCCCGACACCAACTGAAATAAAGGAGGCCCGGATGGCCACTATTCTGCTGTCTGCGGTAGGTGCCTCGGTCGGAGGCGGGTTTGGCGGGGCGTTTCTGGGCCTGACGGGTGCGGTTGCGGGCCGTGCCATCGGTGCGACCGTGGGCCGCGTCATCGACCAGCAACTGTTGGGCGGCGGGTCGCGTGCGGTAGAAACCGGGCGAATCGACCGGCTGCGCCTGCCCACGGCGGGCGAAGGTCAGCCGATTCCGCGTATCTGGGGGCAGATGCGACTGCCAGGCCATGTGATCTGGGCGACCCCGTTGCAGGAAATCCGCCGCGGTCAGGGCAGCGGCAAGGGCAGCCCGCAGCCGCGTGTGACCGAGATCAGCTATATGCTGTCGGTGGCGCTGGCCCTTTGCGAGGGGACCATTCTGGGCGTGGGCCGGGTCTGGGCGGACGGCGAGGAAATCGCCGCCGAGGATCTGAACATGCGGGTTTATCCGGGTGACGACCGGCAGATGCCCGACCCGGCGATTGCGGCGTTCGAAGGCGAGGCCGCACCGGCTTATCGCGGCACGGCCTATGTGGTGCTGGAAAATCTGGCGCTGGAACGTTGGGGCAACCGGATGCCGCAACTGACCTTCGAGGTCACGCGCGCCGCGCAGGACGGCAGCGGTTTGCCGCGTGACGTGCAGGCGGTGGCGATGATCCCCGGAACGGGGGAATATTCGCTGGCGACGACTCCGGTCACGTTCGATCTGGGGTTGGGCGAAACGGTGTCGATCAACCGCAACACACCGATGGGCGGCACGGACTTCAGCGCCTCGATGGATATTCTGGGTCGGGAACTGCCGAATGTCGGATC
>JAUNUO010000014.1:9833-11365 GCA_030538135.1 Paracoccus sp. (in: a-proteobacteria) | reverse complement strand
TTCTTTGGCAATGCGCAGCCAGACGATTTCCAGCGCGAGGGCGACCGCATCGTTTACAGCGGGCCGGACGAATGGTCGTATCGCCGGTTCATCCTGCATTACGCGCATTTGTGCGCAGCCTCGGGCGGGATCGATTCCTTTCTGATCGGTTCGGAAATGGTCGCCATGACCCGCATTCGCGGGGCGAACGGTCGCTATCCAGCGGTCGAGGGGTTGATCCGGCTGGCGCGGGAATGTCGGGCGATTCTGGGGCCTGAGGTCAAGATTGGCTATGCGTCCGACTGGTCCGAATATTTCGGCCATCATCTGCCGGACGGCGATATCCGGTTTCATCTGGACCCGCTGTGGGCGGATGCGGCGATCGACTTTGTTGGCATCGACAATTACATGCCGCTGTCCGATTGGCGCGAGGGCGAAGCGCATCTGGATGCGCATTGGGGCCGGATCGACAACCCAGATTATCTGCGCGCCAATGTGGCGGGGGGCGAGGGGTTCGACTGGTATTATGCCAGCGATGCCGACCGCAGGGCGCAGCGGCGTTCTCCCATCCACGATGGCGCGCATGGCGAGGATTGGGTCTGGCGCTACAAGGACTTGCGCGGGTGGTGGGGAAACACCCATCATGAGCGTATCGGCGGTGTGCGTCAGTCGCAGCCAACCGCGTGGGAGCCCGGGTCGAAACCGATCTGGTTCACCGAATACGGATGTGCCGCGCTGGACAAGGCGACCAATCAGCCGAACAAGTTTCTGGACGCCATGAGTTCCGAAAGCGTGTTGCCGCACTATTCCAATGGGCGGCGCGATGATGCCTTGCAGGCGGCCTATGTGCGAGCGTTCACGGATTACTGGACCGATCCGGTCAATAATCCACCGCGTCAGGGCGGCAGTCGGATGATCGACATGTCGCGCGCGCATGTCTGGTGCTGGGACGCGCGGCCCTATCCAGCGTTTCCGGCGCGCACCGATCTATGGAGCGATGGTCCGGCCTGGGAACGCGGACATTGGCTGAATGGACGGGCCGGGGCGGTCGCCTTGTCGGCCGTGGTCGCCGACCTGTGCCGCGAGGCGGGTATTGCGGCCTTCGACACTTCGGGTCTGTCGGGTGTCGTGCGCGGCTATGCGCTGCAAGGTGGGGAAACGGGACGGGCGGCGATGCAGCCGCTGATGCTGGCCTATGGGTTCGATCCGGTAGAGCGGGACGGGCGGTTGATGTTCGTCATGCGCGACGGGCGGGTCAATGCCGACTTGGGCCCCGACGATATGGCGATTGCGGATGAACTGGCCGGGCCGGAAACGGCAAGGGCGCCGCAGTCGGATATATCGGGGCGCATTCGGCTGACTCATATCGAGGCGGGGGGTGATTACGCCGTCACGACCGCCGAAACCATGTTGCCCGATGGCGATCAGAGTGCCGTGGCGGAAAGCGAGTTTCCCATGGCGTTGACCCGTGGCGAAGGGCGCGAGTTGGCCGAGCGTTGGTTGGCGGAATCACTGGCCGCGCGGGATACGGTGCGGTTCGCGGTGCCGCCGTC
>JAUNUO010000014.1:5062-9733 GCA_030538135.1 Paracoccus sp. (in: a-proteobacteria) | reverse complement strand
CTGATGAAGGGGGACGAGGCGCCACACGCGCCCCATCTGGCGGTGACGGCGACGCCATGGAACGGGTCGGTCGCGGCCTATGCCTCGGTCGAGGCTGGCGGCGGGTTTGACCTGAATACTACGGTATTTCGGCGGTCGATCATGGGTGTGACCGAAACCGATCTGGCGGCGGCGCGGCCCGGCATGACGGATCGCGGGCCGGCGCTGCGGGTGCGGTTGAAGGGTGGCGGGCTGAAATCCGCCTCGCGTGTGGGCGTTTTGTCGGGGGTGAACCTCATGGCGATAGGCGACGGCACGCCCGGCGGGTGGGAGCTGTTTCAGTTCACCCGCGCCGAACCTGTGGAACCGGGTGTCTGGGAAATCTCGGGCCGGTTGCGCGGGCAGGCGGGCACCGATGCGCTTATGCCCGAAACCTGGCCGGCGGGCAGTGCCGTGGTGTTGCTGGATGGTGCGCCGGAACAGGTGAACCTGTCGCCCGCGGCGCGGGGGCAGGTGCGGCACTGGCGGATCGGATCGGCCATGCGCGGCCCCGAGGACGGCAGCTATCGCAGCCTTTCGGCGCGGGTCGAAGGGAACGGGCTGCGGCCTTTTTCGCCGTGCCATCTGCGACTGACGGACAATGCGCTGACCTGGGTGCGCCGGACCCGGATCGGCGGCGATGGCTGGGACGGGCTGGACGTGCCTCTGGGCGAAACGCGCGAGGCCTATCTGGTGCGCCTGATCCGCGACGGTCGCGTGTTTTCGGAAACCGTCACCGCCGAGACGCGAATGACCCTGCCGCCGGGGATCGCCGGAGGCGGAGCTTTTACCGCCGCAGTGGCGCAACTGTCTGATGAATACGGCGCAGGCCCTTTTGCAAGGAGAGTGTTCGATGTCTCTGAATGATACCCTGCGGCTGGGGATGCCGCTGCTTCAGCCTGCTCAGGCGCAGAAGCACGTCACCGTGAACGAGGCGCTGATGCGTCTGGACGGGCTGGTCAATCTGGTGCTGCAAAGCCGCGCCGTGACCGAACCGCCCGAGGTGGTGATCGACGGTCAGTGCTGGGGCGTGCCCTCGGGTGCGGTCGGGGCATGGGCCGGGCAGGCGGGCAAGATCGCCATTGGCAGCAACGGCGGCTGGATGTTCGTCGCCCCGCAGGCCGGGATGCGTTCGCAGATCGTCGATCTGGGGGTCGAGGCGGTTCACGACGGTCAGGCGTGGGTGCCTGGCGCGCTGTCGATGGGCGGATTTGGCTCGGCCCTGATGGCGGGCATGGCCGAGGCAGAGGTGCAGGTCGGCAGCGGCGCGACCTTCGACACCGGCGTCGTCATTCCGGCCGGCGTCATGGTCATCGGGGCCGCGGCGCGGGTGACGCAGCCGATTACCGGCAGCCTGTCGACATGGAAGCTGGGCAACATCGGGGCCGAAGATCGCTTTGGCAGCGGATTGGGGAGGGGGCAGGGATCGTGGGCGCGCGGGCTGTTGGGCAGCCCGATGTCGTTCTATAGCCCGGCCAATATCGTGATGACGGCCGAGGGTGGTCAGTTTGCCGGCGGCACCGTCCGCATCTCCGTTCACTGGCTGGAACTGCGCATTCCGCGCAGCTGACGATTTCGGCCTGCCCGCGCTTTTCGCGGGGCTGCTTCTGCGCTAAGACAGAGGCAGCACAACCAGCGGGTGGGCCGATGAACATTCAGACCAACAGCAAACGCGCCATTTCGCACAACAAGGATGCGATATGGACGCAGATTTGCACCGAGGCCCGCAGCGCGGTTCAGAACGAACCGTTGCTGGGCGCGCTGATTCATGCCGGGCTGCTGTATCATCGCAGCCTTGAAGCCGCGCTGGCCTATCGCTTTTCCCTCAAACTTGCGTCGGACGAGATGTCCGAACAGATCCTGCGCGAGATCGCGGATCAGGCCTATGCGCAGACGCCTGCGCTTGGCGATGCGGCCCGCGACGATCTGCTGGCCGTTTACGAGCGTGACCCGGCGACGCACCGGCTGATTCAGCCAATCCTGTTCTTCAAGGGTTTTCAGGCGCTGCAAGCCTATCGCATTGGCCATTGGCTGTGGGAACAGGGGCGGAAGGATCTGTCCTATTTCGTGCAGATGCGCTGTTCCGAATGCTTTGGCGTCGATATTCACCCGGCGGCGCGGATCGGCACCGGCGTGATGATCGACCACGCGCATTCCATCGTGATCGGTGAAACGGCGGTGGTCGGCAATGATGTGTCGATGCTGCATTCCGTTACCCTTGGCGGCACCGGCAAAGAGGACGGCGACCGTCACCCCAAGATCGGCAATGGCGTGCTGATCGGGGCAGGTGCCAAGGTTCTGGGCAATATCACCGTGGGCGATCATTCGCGCATCGCCGCAGGGTCTGTCGTGCTGCACGAGGTGCCGCGCTGCAAGACGGTTGCGGGCGTGCCGGCGCGGGTCATCGGGGATGCGGGCTGTGACGAGCCGGCGGCTTCGATGAACCAGATTCTGGCGCCGGACAGCCTTTAGGTCCAGTCCGCCACGCCGCTGCCGGTCAGTTCAGGCAGGGTGATCCGGTCGCGCGTCAGCCGGTCGTCCAACTCGTGCGCGATGCGGGCGGCCAGCGAAAACCCGTGATAGATCAGCGCGGAATAGATCTGCACCGCGCTGGCCCCGGCGCGCAGTTTCTGCCATGCCTGTTCCGCGCTGGCGATGCCGCCCACGCCGATCAGCGGCACGTCCCCCCCCGTTTCCCGATAGAGCCGCGCCAGAACGCGGGTCGATCTTTCAAACAAGGGCGCGCCCGACAGGCCGCCCGCCTGGTCCCGCCATTGCGGGTCAAGCCCGTCGCGTGACAGGGTGGTGTTGGTGGCGATGATGCCGTCCACGCCGACCTCGCGCGCGACAGCGGCAATATCGGCGATTCCGGCGTCATCCAGATCGGGGGCGATCTTCACGAATACCGGTTTGCGGATGGGCAGGGCGTCGCGGGCCGCGATCACCCCGGCCAGCAGCGCGGCCAGCGCATCGGCCCCCTGCAAATCGCGCAGCTTTTCGGTATTGGGGCTGGACACGTTGACGGTCAGGAAATCCGCCGTATGGCCAGCCACCCGCACCACCTGCGCAAAATCCGCGGCGCGGTCGGCGCTGTCCTTGTTCGCGCCGATGTTCAGCCCGACCGGGATACCGGCGGGGCGGGCGGCCATGCGTGCGGCGATCGTCTCGGCCCCGTCATTATTGAATCCGAAGCGGTTGATGATCGCCTTTTGATCGGAAAGCCGGAACAGGCGCGGCTTGGGGTTGCCCGACTGCGGGCGCGGGGTCGCCGCACCCAGTTCAACAAAGCCGAATCCCGCGCGCATCAGCGCGGCCACGGCGCGGGCGTTCTTGTCATAGCCCGCCGCCAGCCCGATGGGGTTCGGCAGGTCCAGCCCCGCCATCCGCACCGCCAGCCTGTCCGACGTGACCGGCCCGGACAGAGGCACCAGACCCAGCGACAGCGCCCGGATCGACAGATCATGTGCGCGTTCCGGGTCCAGCCGGTGCAGCGCCGCCAGACCCAGCTTTTCCAGCATCGTCATTCCAGCCCCTCGGGTCTTTCGCCATCCGCCAAGGGGCGCGACCAGATCACGTCCTCCATCCGCAAGGCGCGGTAAAGATGCGGGAAATCCTGACCGCCGCGCGATTTTTCCCAACGGATGCCCGTCATCCCCGCATCGCAGGCCAGCAGGATCAGATCGCCCGCCCCGGCAAAATGCTTGTCCAGCGTGCCCGGCAATTGTGCGGCGGTGGAAAAATGCACGAATCCATCGGCCAGATCGACCGGCGCGCCGGCGGTCTGGCCCTTTGCCTGCATGTCAGCCCATTCGGCCGGGCGAAGCACCTTGTAGATCAGCATGACCGCATCTGCCGCGCACGCCGCCGCCGCGTCAACCCCGCATTGATGTTTGACCGTCATGCGCGGCTGCGCCAATCTGCGGGAAAGCACCGAACAGCGAGGAAGCCCGATGCCCCTGCGTCTTTTGATGTCAACCGCCGCGCTGGCCCTGTTCGCGGGCGGCGCGCAGGCCGAATATGTCCTGCATGTGCTGCATATCAACGACCTGCACAGCCGGATCGAGCCGATCAACAGTTTCGACAGCACCTGCGATGCCGAAACCCGCGCGGCGGGCGAATGTTTCGGCGGCGTGGCACGACTGGCGACCGCGATCAACCAGGTGCGCGACCAGATCAGGGCCGAGGGCGGCAATGTCATCGTGCTGGACGCCGGCGATCAGTATCAGGGCAGCCTGTTCTATACGACCTACAAGGGCAAGGATACGGTCGAGTTCATGAACGCCATCGGATTCGACGCCATGGCGCTTGGCAACCACGAATTCGACGATGGCCCGGAAGGTGCCGCCCTTCTGGCCGACGGGGCGGATTTTCCGATCATCTCGGGGACTATCGACGTGTCGCAGTCGAACGTGCTGAAGGGCAAGATCGACCGTCATGCGGTGCTGGATGTGGGCGGTGAAAAGATCGGCATCGTTTCGGCCCTTGCGATGGACACGCCGGAAACCGCCGCGCCCGGTCCCAATGTGATCTTTCGGGATGACATGGAAAGCCTCAAGGCCGATGTGGCGGACCTGACCGGGCAGGGGGTGAACAAGGTCATCGCGCTGACCCATACCGGCTATCTGCGCGATCAGGAATTTGCCGCCCAGGTGC
>JAUNUO010000014.1:3896-4962 GCA_030538135.1 Paracoccus sp. (in: a-proteobacteria) | reverse complement strand
AGGTGGTGGCGGAAAGCGCGGCCACCATCGACGGCGACCGCGCCAATTGCCGCCAGCGCGAATGCGAGATGGGCAATCTGGTCGCTGATGCGATGCTGGACCGGGTGCGCGGGCAGGGCATCCAGATCGCCATCCAGAACGGCGGCGGCTTGCGGGCATCCATCGACAAGGGGCCGGTCACCATGGGCGAGATCTATACCGTCCTGCCGTTTCAGAACACGCTGGCCACCTTTCGGCTGAAAGGCGCCGATGTGATCGCCGCGCTGGAAAACGGTGCCAGCCAGTATGAGGAAGCCGCCGGGCGTTTTGCGCAGGTCGCGGGACTGAAATACACCATCGATCCCGCCGCCCCTGCAAACAGCCGAATCAGCGAGGTTCAGGTGCAGGACGACAATGGCACATGGGGGCCGATCGACCCTGCCGCGACCTATGGCGTGGTCAGCAACAATTACATGCGCGGCGGCGGCGACGGCTATCATGTCTTTGGCAGCAATGCGACCGATGTCTATGACTTCGGCCCCGATCTGGCCGATGTGCTGGCCACCTATATGCAGGTGCTGGCTGGCGGCTATACCCCGGTCATTGACGGCCGCATCACGGTGAAGTGACCCGGAACCGTTCGTCCACCGGAACCGAAAGGGCGGTGGCCAGCGCATTCGTCTGGCTGGCCATCGCGATCACCGCCAGCAATTCGGCGTGCTGCGCATCGCTCATGCCCTTGGCACGCGCCGCCGCCGTGTGGGAATGGATGCAGTAATCGCATCCATTCGCCACCGACACCGCCAGATAGACCAGTTCCTTTGTCAGCGGGTCCAGCGCGCCGGGGGCCATCACCTGCGCCAGCCGGTTCCATGTCGCGGCCAGCAAGGCCGGGTCATGGGCCAGCGCGCGCCAGAAATTGTTGACGTAATCGGTGCCGCGCGCGGCGCGGATCGCCTCGAAGGTGGCGCAGGATTCGGGGCTGGCCTGATCGTCGGACAGCATGGGAACGGTTGCCATCAGATCACCGCCATCACGCGCGCCGGCCCGCCGGTGCCGCGCTTGTGTTTCGGCGCGCCGACAAAGA
>JAUNUO010000014.1:1573-3796 GCA_030538135.1 Paracoccus sp. (in: a-proteobacteria) | reverse complement strand
TGCATCGGCGCATCGACATGGGTGCCGCTGTGTTCGAAGATCGTCAGCTTCCACAGCTGATAGCCGTCGGCGGCGATGGTCTTGTCGGCCTCATAGGCGATGCCGGGATTGCCGTCGAAGGTCGGGAAGGTCTCGTCCCAGGCGTGGGTCAGATCGACCACCCGTCCGCTGGATGCCGCCAGCGCGGGCCGGGCGGCAAGCGGGCCAAGGGCCATTGCGGCGGCCCCGGCGGCAGCCGCGCCGATCAGAAGATGGCGCCGGGACAGGGCATCGCGGCGGACGGATTCGATCAGACAGGCGTTGCACATCGCGGGCTCCCTTGCGGCTTTGCGCCATGCTGCGCCAGTTTTCACCGTCGCGCCAGAATGATTTTTCGCGAAAAATCGTTACCCGCTTCCCCCTCGCACGCGCATCCGCTAGACCATCCACGGCATTGCAGAACCTGAAGGGATCAGAATATGGCCAATGTGGTGGTTGTCGGCGCGCAATGGGGCGACGAGGGCAAGGGCAAGATCGTCGATTGGCTGTCGGAACGGGCCGATGTGATCGCGCGGTTTCAGGGCGGCCATAACGCCGGGCACACGCTGGTCATCGGGGAAACGGTCTACAAGCTGTCCCTGCTGCCCTCGGGCATCGTGCGCCCCGGCAAGCTGGCGGTGATCGGCAACGGTGTCGTGCTTGATCCCTGGGCGCTGTTTTCCGAAATTGACAAGCTGGCCGGGCAGGGCGTGCAGATCGGCACCGACAACCTGATGATCGCGGAAAACACTCCGCTGATCCTGCCCTTGCATCAAGACCTCGACCGCCTGCGCGAAGAAGCCGCGGGCAAGGCGAAAATCGGCACCACAGGCCGCGGCATCGGCCCGGCTTACGAGGACAAGGTCGGCCGCCGCACCATCCGCGTCGCCGATCTGGGGGACGAAGAAACGCTGGACGCCCGGCTTGACCGCCTGCTGGCGCATCACGATCCGCTGCGCGCCGGTCTGGGCGCCACGCCCATCGACCGGGCGGAACTGCGCGCCAAACTGCTGGAGATCGCGCCCAAGCTGCTGCCCTATGCGCAGCCGGTGTGGCGGATCATGGCCGATGCCCGCAAAGCGGGCAAACGCATCCTGTTCGAGGGCGCGCAGGGCAGCCTGCTGGACATCGACTTCGGCACCTATCCCTATGTCACCTCCTCCACCACCATGTCCGGCATGGCGGCCAGCGGCACCGGGCTTGGGCCGGGTGCGATCGGCTTCGTTCTGGGCATCGTCAAGGCCTATACCACCCGCGTCGGTGAAGGCCCGTTCCCGACCGAATTGCACGACGCCGACGGCCAGCGCCTTGGCGAACGCGGCCATGAATTCGGCACCGTCACCGGGCGCAAGCGTCGCTGCGGCTGGTTCGACGCGGTTCTGGTGCGCCAGACCTGCGCCATTTCCGGCGTCAACGGCATCGCGCTGACGAAACTGGACGTGCTGGACGGGTTCAAGACGCTGCGCATCTGCACCGGCTATGAAATCGACGGCACGCATTACGACTATCTGCCCACCGCCGCCGCATTGCAGGCCAAGGTGACCCCTGTTTACGAGGAAATGCCCGGCTGGTCCGAATCGACCGCCGGCGCGCGCAGCTGGGCCGATCTGCCCGCCGAGGCGATCAAATACGTCCGCCGGATCGAGGAACTGATCCAGTGCCCGGTCGCGCTGCTGTCCACCTCGCCCGAACGCGACGACACGATCCTTGTCACCGATCCTTTCGCCGACTGATGGCGGGGGCGCGGGTTCTGCTGATCGACGGCCACCCCGACGCGGGGCGGTTGTCGGCGCATCTGCTGGACGGCTATCAGGCGGCACTGCCGACGGGGGCCGAGGTGCGACGCATCGCCCTGCGCGATCTGGATTTCGACCCGGTGCTGCGCCGGGGCTATGCCGCGCCGCAACCGCTTGAACCCGATCTGGAACAGGCCGCCGGGGCGCTGGACTGGTGCAGCCATCTGGCGCTGGCCTTTCCGCTGTGGTGGGGGGCGGAACCGTCGCTGCTGACGGGGTTCTGGGACCGGGTGCTGCTGCCGGGCCGTGCCTTTCGCTATCACGAGAAAGACCCGTGGTGGGACCGGCTGATGGCCGGGCGCGCGGCCGATGTCATCGTGACGATGGACACGCCGCCGCTCTATCTGCGGCTGGCCTATTTCGACCCGATCGGCTGGCGTTACCGGCGGCAGGTATTGGGCTTTGTCGG
>JAUNUO010000014.1:0-1473 GCA_030538135.1 Paracoccus sp. (in: a-proteobacteria) | reverse complement strand
CTGATGCCGCAGGCGGTGATCGGCGATTTCGATTCGATCAGCGCCGAAACCCGCGCGGCGATCCCGTCCGACCGCCTGCATCCGGTGACCGAACAGGACAGCACCGATTTCGCCAAATGCCTGATGCGGATCGACGCGCCCTTTGTGGTGGCGGTCGGGTTCGGCGGGCGGCGGCTGGATCACACGCTGGCGGCGATGAACGTGCTGGTGCGCCACCCCCGCCCGCATTGCGTGATCCTGACTGCGGCGGATGCCGTGGCGCTGGCCCCAGCCGATCTGTCCCTTGACCTGCCGCCGGGAACGCGATTTTCACTGTTTCCTATGGGGCCGGTGCGCGGCAGCAGCACGGGCCTGCGCTGGCCCATCGACGGACTGTTACTGGAACCTGCGGGCCGCGTCGGCACCTCGAACGAGACGACCGGGCCGGTGCGCATCCGGTCGGAGGGCCCGCTGCTGGTGATCCTGCCCGCCGCACATCTGTCCGCGCTGTTGCCCCGGCACGCGTAAACCCCTATCTGACGCCCAAAGCACGAGGCTGATGATGACTCACAATCCGATCCGTCCCTGGCGCAACATCGAGCGGCGCAAATCGCGCCAGATCATGGTCGGCAATGTGCCGGTGGGCGGCGACGCGCCGATCAGCGTGCAGACGATGACCAACACCGACGGCAGCGATGTGCGCGCCACGCTGGCGCAGGTCATCGCGGCGGCGGATGCGGGCGCCGACATCGTGCGCATCAGCGCACCCGATGTCGAAACCACCCGCGCCCTGAAGGAAATCTGCCGCGAAAGCCCGGTGCCTATCGTCGCGGACATCCATTTCCATTACAAGCGCGCCATCGAAGCCGCCGAAGCGGGTGCGGCCTGCCTGCGCATCAACCCCGGAAATATCGGCGACGCATCCCGCGTGCGCGAGGTCATCAAGGCCGCCAAGGATCACGGGTGCTCGATCCGTATCGGCGTCAACGCCGGCTCGCTGGAAAGGCACCTGCTGGAAAAATACGGCGAGCCATGCCCCGATGCGATGGTCGAATCCGGCCTCGATCACATCAAGATATTGCAGGACAACGATTTTCACGAATACAAGATCAGCGTCAAGGCATCCGACGTGTTCCTGTCCGCTGCCGCCTATCAGCAACTGGCCGAGGCCACTGATGCCCCCATCCACCTTGGCATCACCGAGGCGGGCGGATTCGTGGGCGGCACGGTGAAATCGGCGATCGGTCTGGGCAACCTGTTGTGGGCCGGGATCGGCGACACGATCCGCGTTTCGCTGTCCGCCGATCCGGTGCAGGAAATCAAGGTGGGCTTTGAAATCCTGAAAAGCCTTGGCCTGCGCACGCGCGGGGTGCAGATCATTTCCTGCCCGTCCTGCGCGCGACAGGGGTTCGATGTCATCAAGACCGTCGAAATCCTTGAACAACGGCTGGAACACATCAAGACCCCGATCAGCCTGTCGATCATCGGCTGCGT
>JAUNUO010000190.1 GCA_030538135.1 Paracoccus sp. (in: a-proteobacteria) | reverse complement strand
CGGCGCCAGAACCTAAATCTGGTGCGTCTGCCAATTTCGCCACACCCGCAATGCCGAACCGGGCGGGGTTTGCCCGCCGGAAAATCCGGCATCTCTTAGCAGGGCCGCGCGCGGGGTGCGAGGGGGATTTTACAGATTCATGTCACGAAAGACTCCGGGGATTTGGTCGGGCAGATCATCGGCGATCAGGCCGGGGCCGAAACGGCGCGCGGCGGCGGCGTGAAGCCAGACCGCCCGCATGGCCGCGTCGAAAGGCCTGGCCCGCCGCGCCATCAGGCCGGCGATCATCCCGGCCAGCACATCGCCTGCGCCTGCGGTCGCAAGCCATGGAACGTCGTCCGCGCGGTGGATGGCAACTTCCCGGTAGGGCTTGACAATCAGCGACATGTCCGCCGGCGCGGCGATGACCGTATCGGGGCCTTTCAGCAGCACGATCGCGCCCGACAGCCGGGCCGCATCGCGCACCGCATCCAGCTTGGAATAGCGCCGATCCTCGCGCAGCCGAATGGCCTGTTCAGGGAACAGGCGCGCGAACTCACCTGAATGCGGGGTCAGCACCACATGAGTGTCAAGCCGAGGGAACAGCGCGCGAGGCTGCTCAGCCAGAGCGGTCAGCATGTCGGCGTCAAGGACTGTCGCGCGTTTCGTGGCAAGAATCGCGGGCAGAAGATCGCGGGCACGATCCACCCCCAGCCCCGGACCCGCGCAGATCGCCCGGATGCGATCATCGCGCAGCGACTCGGCAAGCGCTGCGGCGCTGTCGATGGGTCGCAGCATCAGCGCATCGGGGGGTGAAGGCGGAACCGCGAGATCGGGGGGGCACAGTGTCACCAGCCCCGCACCCACCCGCAATGCGGCACGCGCGGCCAACCGCGCGGCACCCGCGTGCAAGGGGCCGCCCGCCAGCACAAGAACGTGCCCGTGGTCATATTTGTTGCCGCTCGGCTTTTGGATTTCGTGCGATTCCGGTGCGACAACACGCGCCATCGCACTGCGGCCGGAAAGGCCGATGTCCACGACCTTGACCTCACCGCAATATTCGGGACCATCCTCAAGCAGGTGCCCGGGCTTCATGCTGTGAAAGGTGATGGTCAGATGGGCCAGCGGGATATGCGAGGCACCCATGAAGGGCTGGCCGCCGCTCAGCGCGCGACCAGTATCGAGATCCAGTCCCGAAGGACCATCAAGCGCGACGATAACAGGGGTGTGTTTCCCCCAGACGCCGGCGTGAAGATATGTCGTTTCCTCCAGCACGGCCGCAATTTCCCCCTCAGGCGGGCGGGTCAGGCCGGTGCCGAATACGGCGTCAACCACAATATCGGGACGAAAATCGCGACTGCGGACATTATCGACCGTCATCGGCGCCACCGGTCCGATGGCCTGCCACGATTCCGCCATAGTCCGCGCATCGGGCGGCAGCAGGTTGGCACGGGTCGCGGCAAGGACGCGGACAATCAGTCCCGCCTCGCGCAGATACCGGGCGACCACATAGCCATCGCCACCGTTGTTGCCCGGTCCGCAAAGGATCAGCACCGTCCGGGCCTTGGGATAGCGTGCATGGATGATCCGGGCTGCGCCGACGCCCGCGTGCGCCATCAGGTCCAGTCCCGTCACCGCGCCGCTGGCGATGGCTGCGGATTCGACCTCGCGCATTTGGGCGGTGGTCAGGATTTCGGTGCCTTCCATCATCATTCTGCCTGTTTTTTGGGCGGCGTGCCCGAATGGCGGGCGATCCTACCGGGTTCCGGGGGCTCGGGCCGCGATTGCCGCGGCGCCGCATTTACCCCTCGCATGAAACCCGCCAATCAGTCCTCAGGCAAGCCGCGAGGAAGGATCACAGCCGATGAAGAAGATCGAGGCGATCATCAAGCCGTTCAAGCTGGACGATGTGAAAGAGGCGCTGCAAGAGGTGGGCGTTCAAGGCCTGTCGGTCACCGAGGTCAAGGGCTTTGGCCGACAGAAGGGGCATACCGAACTCTATCGCGGGGCGGAATATGTCGTGGATTTCCTGCCCAAGGTCAAAATCGAAATGGTGCTGCCCGACGATCAGGTCGATGCTGCCATCGAGGCCATCATCGCCGCCGCCCGCACCGAAAAGATCGGCGACGGCAAGATTTTCGTGATGCCGGTCGAACAGGCGATCCGCATCCGCACCGGCGAAACCGGCGACGACGCCGTGTGATCCGCCGCACCGGACATCTCGTGGCCCGCAGGGTCGCACAGGAAGGAAAGAAAAAATGAAAGTCAAAGACGTTCTGGATCTGATGAAGGCCGAGGAGGTCGAATATGTCGATATCCGCTTTACCGATCCCAAGGGCAAATTGCAGCACGTCACGCTGGTTGCCGATCTGGTCGATGAGGATTTCTTCGAAGAAGGGCTGATGTTCGACGGCTCGTCCATCGCCGGGTGGAAATCCATCGACCAGTCCGACATGAAGCTGATGGCCGATCCGTCCAGCGCCTATATCGACCCGTTCTATGCCGAAAAGACGCTGTGCATCCACTGCAACGTCGCCGAACCCGACACCGGCGAACCCTATTCCCGCGACCCGCGCGGCACCGCCGTCAAGGCCGAAGCCTATCTGAAATCGACGGGCATCGGCGACGCCTTCTATTGCGGGCCCGAAGCCGAGTTCTTTCTGTTCGACGACGTGCGCTATGCAGTGACGCCGCAGAAGGTCTCGTTCCAGGTGGATAGCGCCGATGGGGCGTGGAACACCGATACCGAATATGAAATGGGCAATCAGGGCCATCGCGCGCCCCACAAGGGCGGCTATTTCCCGGTGAACCCGATCGACGCCGGGCAGGACATCCGCGGCGAGATGCTGTCCACGATGAAGCGCATGGGCATCAAGGTGGACAAGCACCATCACGAGGTCGCCTCGGGTCAGCACGAGCTGGGGATGATCTTTGGCGGGCTGGTCGAACAGGCCGACAATATCCAGAAATACAAATACGTCATCCACAACGTGGCCCATGCCTATGGCAAGTCGGCGACCTTCATGCCCAAGCCGATGAAGGGCGACAACGGGTCGGGGATGCATGTCAACATGTCGATCTGGAAGGGCGGCAAGCCGTTATTCTCGGGCGACAAATACGCCGATCTGTCGCAAGAGGCGCTGTGGTTCATCGGCGGCATCCTGAAACATGCCAAGGCGCTGAACGCGCTGACCAACCCATCGACCAACAGCTATAAACGCCTGATTCCGGGGTTCGAGGCGCCGGTGCTGCGCGCCTATTCGGCCCGCAACCGGTCGGGCTGCGTGCGTATTCCGTGGACGGAATCGCCCAAGGCGAAACGGGTCGAGGCGCGCTTTCCCGATCCGGCGGCCAACCCCTATCTGGCCTTTGCGGCGCTGCTGATGGCGGGGATCGACGGTATCCGCAACAAGATCGACCCCGGCCCGGCATCCGACAAGGATCTGTATGACCTGCCGCCCGAGGAACTGGCCGAAATCCCGACCGTCTGCGGTTCCTTGCGCGAGGCGCTGGAAGAACTGGAAAAGGACATGGATTTCCTGCTGGCGGGCGATGTGTTTACCCGCGAACAGTTGGAATCCTATATCCGGCTGAAGTGGGAAGAGGTCTATGCCTATGAGCACACGCCGCACCCGATCGAATATCTGATGTATTACAGCTGTTGACCGGTGAAGTTATCCACAGAACGACCCACAGGCACCCTTTTGGGTGCTTGTTTTTTGGGCAATCACGGCCCGTACACCGCGCGTACACGGCCTGTACACAGGTTTGAATCCACAGCGTAAAATCGGCCGTTGCCGGGGATTGCGAACGGTGCCGTTGCGTCAGGCGGACCGGCGGATCGGAAATTCGGCCAGCGTTTCGGCCTGATGGGGGGTCAGCGCCGAGGGCGCGACGATGCTGGTGTGAATCGAAAACATCACCGCGCGGGTGTCGGGCAGACGGAACAGGCATTGCCGTTCGACCCGGATGTTCGGCGTATCGCCGGGCGAGGCGAATTTCTCATCCTCATTAAGGGGATGGTGCAAGGGGCTGCCGCACCAATGCGCGGCGCCGCGCATCAGCCCGCGCCCCGGCCGCACCCCGTCCAGCAGGCGCTGAACCCGCGCAGCCAGATCGGCGTCGTAACGGGCGATCGGGGCGTGAATGGCGATCATCTGGCGCAGGAATTTCTGCGCCAAGGTCCACCCCGCCGGAAAGCACAGCGCGGCGGCGGTCAGCACGCTTTCCCCGTCACCATCGCGGCGCTGCATGAGGCACAGATCCTCGGCCAACAGACGGCACAGCGTCGCCATCGGATCGTCGCGGTCGATGGGAACCGCGATTCCGTCGGGCCGGGTCACAAGGCCCTCGCCCCGGACATAATCCCCAGACAGCGCCGCCAGCACCATGTTCAGCAATTCCCGCGCCGCCGGGACCGCCGCGTGATCCAGCGCGATCACACCCGGTCGCGCTGGTCGGCCAGCAACCGATCACGCAACGCCATCTGCCCGGCAAAGGCATCATCGACAACCAGCCAGCGTCCATCGTGACC
>JAUNUO010000189.1:305-4516 GCA_030538135.1 Paracoccus sp. (in: a-proteobacteria) | reverse complement strand
GCGGCGGCGGCGTGGTCTTGCGTGGAAAAGATGTTGCAAGAGGCCCAGCGCACGGCGGCGCCCCCGGCCAGCACCGGCGCCCCGCCAAGGGCGCAAAGCACCAGAAACCCCGCCAGCAGGGCCAGCCGTGCCAGTTGCAGCCACAACGCGGACATGCGGCCGGCGACGAACAGGTCCGCCACCCGCGACAGGGTGGAAAAATGCAGCCAGCCCGCACCGAACCCGGCGACGGCGGCGGCAAGGGTCAGCGCGACGGTCATTGGTCGTGCATCCAGCGCAGCGCCAGCCACAGACCCAGCACCGCGCCCCCCATCAGCAGCGCGGCGGTCAGGGTGATGCCGGTGCCCAGCCAGCGATCCAGCCATCGGCCCGCGACCACGCCCAGCAGCACCGGGCCGACGATGATCCAGCCAAGGACGCCGATCTGCCCGAACCGTCGCGACAGGGACGGTTCGGGATGCACCCGCCCCTCTCGGTCGCGGCTCTCGGCACGGCGGGCGGCGTCTTCGGTGCGGTCCTCGGTCATGGCTCGGCCTCGTTCAACAGCCCCAGCGTATCGCCGCCCCCGGCAAGTTGCCGCATCAGGCGGCGGATGGCGCGTGCGTGCAGATGTGCGTCCTGCGCCCGCGCGCGCCGCCCGGCATCCGCCTGTTCGGCGCGGGTCGCCGCGACGCGGGCCTGCAAGCCCGCCAGATCCTCGCCGAGGATCGCCTCGCGGCAGGCAATGTCAACCCGCTGCCCATCCGTCACCGTCAGCACCGCCCCCCGCAAGGCGGCAAAGCGCCACGATCCGCCCGCGCCCCGCCAGCGCAGCACGCCGGCATCCATCACCGTCAGGAAATCGGCATGACCGGGCAGGATGCCGAAACCGCCGCTTGCATCCTCGGCCCGCAGCGAGGCGACGGCATCGTCCTGCACCGCGATGTGCAAGGGCGTGGCGATGATCAGCGTCAGCGGTCTCATGCGGCGGCCTTGCGCGCGGTTTCGCGGGTGCGCGCCTCGTCCAGTGTGCCGGTCATATACAGTGACGCCTCGTCCCAATCGTCGCATTCGCCCGCCATGATCGCCTGACAGCCGGCGATGGTGTCGGCGACGGGGACGCTGCGCCCCTCGATGCCCGAAAAGGCGGCGGCGACAAAGAACGGCTGGGTCAGAAACCGCTGTAACCGGCGCGCGCGCCCGACCAGAAGCTGTTCGTCGCGGCCCAGTTCCTCGACCCCCAGCAGGGCGATGACGTCGCGCAGTTCGTCGTAATGTTCGATCAACTCGCGCACCTGTGCCGCCGTGCGGGCGTGATCGGCCCCCACCACCGAGGCATCCAGCAGGGTCGAGGTCGTGCGCAGCGGATCGACCGCCGGATAGATCCCCTGCGCCGCCAGATCGCGCGACAGAACCACGGTCGAATCCATATGCGCGCTGATCGCGGCGACGGCAGGGTCGGTGAAATCGTCGGCGGGGACATAGACCGCCTCGATCGCCGTGACCGACGCCCGCCCGGTCGAGGCAATGCGTTCCTGCAACCCCGCCACCTCGGTTTCCAGCGTCGGCTGATAGCCCACGCGCGACGGCATCCGGCCCAGCAGGCCCGACACCTCTGCCCCCGCCTGCACGAACCGGAACACGTTATCCATCAGCAACAGCACATCGCGGCCTTCGGCGTCGCGAACCTGTTCGGCAATGGTCAGCGCGGTCAGGGGCACCCGCCAGCGCGCGCCGGGCGGTTCGTTCATCTGGCCATAGACCAGCACCGTGCGGTCCAGCACGCCATAGCCGCGCATGTCATGCAGCATCTCGTGCCCCTCGCGCGAACGTTCGCCGATACCCGCGAACACAGACACGCCGTCATAGCCGCTGACCATCGCATGGATCAGTTCGGTGACCAGCACCGTCTTGCCTACACCCGCGCCGCCGAACATCGCCGCCTTGCCGCCCTGCGCAAGCGGCGCCAGCAGGTCCAGCACCTTGATTCCGGTGCGGAACAACTGCACCTCGGCCCGGCTGCCGGACAGGGGCGGGGGCGGCTGGTGGATCGCGCGGCGCGGCGTGTCATCGGGCAGGTCCGGCCCGCCGTCGCCGGTGCGCCCGGTCACGTCCAGCAGACGCCCCAGAACCGCGGGCCCGACCGGCACCGACAGCGGCGCCCCCGTCAGCCGCGCCGTCATCAACCGCGACAACCCCTGCGTGGGCTGCAAGGCGATGGCGCGCACCCGGTTATCGGCCAGATGCGCCTGCACCTCGCACAGGACCGCCGTGCCGTCGGGGTCCACGATCAGCGCGTCATGGATGGCGGGCAGCGGCCCCGCAACCGCCAGATCGACCACCGGCCCGCGCACCGCAATGACCTGGGCCCCGCTCATCCGCGCACCCGATCCGTCAGCCAATGCGCGATGTCGGGCCATGCGTTGCGCAGGGTGCCGCTGCCCATGAACAGGCCGATATGCCCGCCGGGGACCGTCTGCGCCGTGATCTGTTCCGGCGGCGTGCCAAGCAGTCTGCGCGCGGCAAAGACCTGCGCCGCAGGGGTGATGTCATCTTCGGTCCCGGCCAGCAGATAGGCCGGGCAAGTGATCTCGCTCAACGACAGCTTGCGCCCCAGGCCCACGAACTCGCCCCGTGCGAAACGGTTGTCGATGAACAGATCGTTGATCGCTTGCAGGTAGTAACGTCCCGGCAGATCCAGCGCATTTTCATACCAGCGCGCGAAATGTTCGGCCCGCGCGACATAATCGGCATCGTCCAGATGTTCGTAAAGATCGACGTATTTCTGAAAATACTGCCGTTCGGGGTGCATGCTTTTCCAGCCGCTCAGCATCAGGCGACCGGGCATCAGACCACCATTCGCGGCGACCATATCGGCGTAAAAATCAGGGCCAAGACCGTGGGCCAGCCGTTTGATCGGCCCGCTGCCCGCATGGGTGTCAATCGGCGAGCCCGCCAGCACCAGCGCCGCGACCTTGCCCGGAAACCGCGCGGCATACATCGCCGACATCCAGCCGCCTTGACACAGCCCGACCAAAGCCACCCTTCCGCCCAGATCATCGACCACAACATTGATTTCCGACAGATAGGTGTCGATGTCGAAATCGCGCATCTCGGGCGTGGCGGGTTTCCAGTCGGTGACCAGCACCCGCCCCAGCCCGTTGGCCAGCAGTGTCGCGACCAGCGACTGGCCGGGGCCGAAATCCGCGATGGTCGCCGAATGCCCGGCATAAGGCGCGTCGATCAGGACCGGCACTCCCCCGGAACCGACGCCCGAAAAATCGCGCAACCGCATGCTGTCCAGTTCCAGAATGACACGATTCGGCGTTGTCCAGTCGGGCGGTGGCGGATGGTCGTCCTCGATCGCCTTGTCAAAAAAACGCAGGTTTCGTTCGAAAATATCCCATGAGGTCGCACCTGCCGCGCCTGCTGCGGCAAGGGGCCAGAGAAAGGGCAAGGGATGACTGCGAAAACCCATGAGGATCTGCTTGCTGATACCCGACTTTGGACAGGGTAAAAGGTTAGGTGGCAAGTCTCGCCATGACAATCTCAGACGAATGTGAAGTCGGCGTTACGGTGACAAATGGCGGAACCATAGGCAGATCCTGCCGGTCTGCCCGTTGGGCGATACAATGCCGCCACGCCTGAGTCGCCCTTAGACGGCGAACTGGCGGGCGGCCCCGCCAACGCCATGTCAGCGATGCGCCAGATAGTCCGCCGAAACGTAGCCCGAGATACCGGGCCGGTCGGTTAGAATGACTCTGCACCAGACCTTGCCCTCATTCGTCACGCAGTTCTGGCGGGTGAGGCGCGTTCCGTCGGGCAGGCCGATGATGATTTTATGGTTGAGGCTGGGGCCTTCGCGAAGCTTCAGAAGATCGTCGGGCCCGACCCCCTTGACCATTGCACCAGAACCGACCGCGCATCCGGCGATCATGAGGACGAAAAGAGCAGCAAGATGAGTTCGCATTACCTGACCTGAATCGTTTTACCATCACTACGACATCATCACGCCAAATGACAGCAGGCGGGTGCCGGTGGCGGGCAGCCGTTCGGCCAGATGCGTCTGATCGCTGGCAATCCAGCGGGTGCCGTAAAGGTCTTGCCCTTCGGCGGGCATGTGATCCACAATCCATCGGATCAAGGCTTCATGGGTCATCTTGCGGGGTCGTGCCATTCGGGGGCCTCTTGCGACTGGTCAGCCTGCCCGATAATCTGGCGCGGCTGACGGT
>JAUNUO010000189.1:0-295 GCA_030538135.1 Paracoccus sp. (in: a-proteobacteria) | reverse complement strand
CTGGAAGCATTTACGCCGTCAGGGTTTGCGCTCTGGCGGCGTTTCTCTTTCTGGCAGGCTAGACGGGGCTGGAATCCGCCGCAAGGTCGGGGCGGTTTCCGGCTTGCATGGGGGTTGCCCGGCAGCTAGAATCGGGGTTGGGCGCGAGTTCGTCTCGCGGGTTCATCCTCAACCCGCCCGACGCCGTTGAAGTTCTGTGGAGGGCTTCAGCGGCGTGTTGATTTTTCGTGATAGTTGCCCCATCCCCCCCGCGTTTGCGCGTGGCGGTTGGTCTGGGGCGTGGGGCCGGGAAGCG
>JAUNUO010000188.1 GCA_030538135.1 Paracoccus sp. (in: a-proteobacteria) | reverse complement strand
GCAGAGCGCCTGCGCCCGGGCCGAGGCCACCGGGCGGCGCGCAACCGAAGCCGCGGCCACGGCGGCGTTGTCGATGATCCGGTTGACGATCATCTCGGCCACATCGGCTTCGACCGCCACCGGATCGGCGGCGACCTCGGCGATCTTCCAGGCCAGTTGCTCTTCGCGCGGCAGATGTTCGGCGGACCTGTAGGTCCGCACGTCATGCGTGATCATGTCTTTTTCCTTTCGTGAATCTCTTGCGCGGCGGGCTGCGCTACGGGTTGAGGGCGCCCGTCCACATCCACCGCCACCATCTCGAACCGGCCGCTCAGCACCGGGCGATCCGCGGATATTCCGGGTGCGCTTGCCGTGCCCTCGACTTCCACAGTCATCGAGGCGCGGCCCGTGCGCGTGACGCGAGCCACAAGCTCCAGAATTTCGCCCACCCGGATCGGGGTCGCGAAGTCCACCCGTTCCGATCGCGCCATGACCACCGACATCCCGGCGTGGCGGGTAGCGGCGACAAAAGCAGCCTTGGCCATCAGTGCCAATGCATTGCCGCCGAACAGCGTCCCATAGTGATTCGCTGCTTCGGGGAAGATCATTTCAATCAGCCGGATTTCAGTGGACATGGTGGACACCTTCGCAGCATTAACAATGCGAGCTTCTCACACCCCAAAACCCGTGATAAACTACTGAAAATGTGCAATCTTGCGAATGTCGAGCTTGCGAACTGCAAAGGTTGCAAAGATGAGCAAAACATTCATGGGCGTCCGCCTGCGCAGGCTCCGCGAGGAACGCGGCATGACTCAGGCTGCGCTGGCCCGCGCGCTGGAGATCAGCCCAAGCTATCTCAACCAGATCGAACAGAACGCCCGGCCGCTGACCGTGCCGGTGCTCTTGAAGCTGAACGCCGCCTTCGGGCTGGATGTGCAGCTCTTTTCCGATGCCGACGAGGCGCGGCTGATCACCGATCTGCGGGCTGCGCTGGCTGATCAGGGCGCGGGCGCCTCGCTGGCCGAGGTGCGGGAACTGGCCGCCAACATGCCCGAGGTTGCGCGCAGCATCGTCGCCATGCAGCGCAGGTTGCGCGATACCGCCGAGCGAGCCGACCTGTTGGCGGGGCGCATAGAATCCCCCGGCACCACCCCGGCGGCGTTCGAGGCGGTGCGCGACTGGTTCTATGAGCGGCGCAACCATGTGGCCGAACTCGACACCGCCGCCGAGGCGATCGGGGACAGCCTGCCGCCCGGGCGGATGGCTGCGGGGCTGATCGACCGGCTGGCCGGACGTCATGGCATCCGCATCGCGCAGGGGGGCGCGGCGCTGCGCCGCTATGACGCGGGGGCGCGCCTTCTGCATCTGGCCGCGCATCTGACTCCCGGCCAGACGGCCTTCCAGATCGCGACGCAACTGGCTTTTCTGGAACAGGGCGAAACCATCGCCCGGCTTTCGGATGATCCCGCGCTGGCAAGCGACGCCCGCACCCTGCTGCGGATCGGGCTGGCCAACTACTTCGCCGGCGCGCTGATCCTGCCCTACCGCACCTTTCTGGCGGCTGCCGAGGCGACTCGCTACGATATTGACCTGATCGCCCGCCGCTTCGGCGTGGGGTTCGAGACCACCTGCCATCGCCTGTCCACCCTGCAACGTCCCGAGGCGCGGGGCGTGCCGTTCTTCTTCATCCGCGTGGACCGGGCGGGGAACATCTCGAAACGCCAGTCGGCGACCGACTTCCATTTCTCGCGGATCGGTGGATCATGTCCGCTGTGGAACGTCTATGAAGCGTTCGCGCGACCCGGCGAGATCCTGCGGCAGGTGGCGCAGATGCCGGACGGTCGCAGCTATCTGTGGATTGCCCGTATGGTGCAGAGCGGACAGGGCGGTTTCGGCGCGCCGGTCAAGACCTTCGCCGTGGCGCTCGGCTGCGATCTGGCCCATGCCGAAAGGCTGGTCTATGCAAGGGGTCTCGACCTGAAGAACCCCGAGACCGCGACCCGCATCGGCCCCGGCTGCAAGGTCTGCGAGCGGCCCGCCTGTCCGCAGCGCGCCTTTCCGATGGTCGGCCGCCCGCTGGCCGCCAGCCCCGGCGAGACCCGCTTCGCCCCCTATTCAGGCAGCGAAACGGGATCGGTCCGAACGGCAGAATAGCCGTCCGGGCGCCAGTATGCTCAGGCCATGCGCGGCGACAGGGCGCGACCGTCACGTTCGATCAGCCAGCCCAGCAGCAGGCCGGTCACGCCCCACAGCACCGCCTCGATCACCAGCGAGACCACGCGGAACTGCCGCAGCACATCGGCCGGGAAATCCGCGGGGACTTCGTTGATCCGGGGCAATACCTGCATCGCCACGGCCACTGCCGCCACATAGATGGCGGCCCCGACCAGAATGCCGACCCGACCGCTGGCCGCCCGCCGGGCCGTCAGCACCGCAACCACCATCGCCGCGGCCGAGATCGCCATCATCAGAAAATACATGCCCGTGCGCAGCCCGATCGTGTCCTCGTGCCCGACCGCAGGTGGATTGGCGGGATATTTCAGCGCCGGAATCAGCACGACGGCGACAAAACCCAGAAGGGCGATCGCCGCCGTGGTGGCGACAGGCCGCAGATCCGACACCCGGCCCTGCGCCCAGGCAAAGACCAGCGCGAAGATACCGCCGAGGGCGGTGGCGAAAACCGTCATGCCCACGAAAAGGCCCAGCCCTGCCTGCGTGGCGCGGCTGACCAGTTCCTCATCGCCATGAGAATGGCCCGCGGCCTCTGGCGCCGGGGCGACGATTTCGCCGGCGGCGTGGTCAGCGGCGGGCGCGGCGGCATGGCTGTGTTCGGCCTCGGCGTTGGCCTCTTCGATGGCAATCGCGGCGGCGACGGGCGGTTCACCCCAGACCCGCGCGACGCCGAAGGCCAAGACTCCGGCGATCAGCCCGGCCAGCATGCCGAGCAGCAACAGACGTCCCATCATGGAATTTCCCCCTCAGTGACAGGGAAAGCCAAGAAGATGGCGGGCATCATGCACGAATTCGTGTACATACATGCCGTCGAACAGCGCCACCGCGCCCTGTTCGGTGCTGACGAAATACATCGCCAGAATCAGCAACAGGCCGGCAAAGATCGCCCAGGGGGCAATGTCGCGGACGGGAATGGGGGTGGCATGAAAGCCGGGATGGGCGATATGGGCCATAATTCTTTCCTTCGGATACGCGTCCGTCAAGCTGCGGTAATATCGTGCGCGGGGTCTGACTTCCGTCCCGGGCGAATCCAGGGGCGGTTACAGTGGCGCGACCGCGCCGGCATTTCACCGGCTTCCCATGGCACGACAACCGCGGGCGACTCTGCGCCTTTGCTGCGGACATGTCAAAGGCAACTTGTGGCCGCGCGCCCTGTCCCCCAATCTGCCGGGATGTCGACATGGATTTACCTGATCAGCGCAGCTGCCCCGCCCGAAACAATTTTTGGGCATGATGCCGAGGTTCCGCCCGGAAAGCTGATCCGCGCCACGCGACTGGCCGATTCCCTGCCGCGCGGCGCGCGCGCCTTTGCAGCGCCGTCACGCCGCGCCGCGCAGACCGCGGCAGCGCTGGGGCTGATAGCCGATCTGGATCCCGCGCTGGCCGAGACGGATTTCGGCCGCTGGGCCGGCCGCGATCTGGCCGCAGTTCTGGCCGACACGCCGGACGCTGTGGCGGTTTGGTTGAACGACCCTTCGGCCGCGCCCCATGGGGGCGAAACGCTGGCCGATGTGCAGGCCCGCGTGGCCGACTGGCTTGAGGCGCGGGCGGCCGAGGGCGGGCAGGTGATCGCGATCAGCCATCCGGGGCCGATCCGCGCAGCGGTCCTTCACGCCTTGGGGGCACCGCTAACAATCGCCCACCGAATCGATGTCGCGCCCCTTTCGCGGGTGCTGTTGACCCATGACGCGCGCCGCTGGATGTGGCGATCGGGCGACTGACCCGCCTTGGTCGTCATTGGCAGGGCTTGTGTCGCAAACAGTCCACACATGTAGATGACGATGTGCTTTTCTCGTTCCTGCAAGGTGCTGCTGGCGACAGCGGAGAATTGGGAAGCCGGTGGGAGACCGGCGCTGCCCCCGCAACGGTGACGGAGGGGGATGCGGCAAGGTCACTGGGGGCTTCCCGGGAAGACGCCGCATCCGGGACCGACAGGTCCGGCCTTCGCGAGCCCGGAAACCAGCCTTGCACGAGACGTTGAGCCGCGGCGGGCGGTGAGGGCGATATGGGCTGGCCGGCCCGTCCCCCATTGCGTGCCGCATTCCAGAACCGATGCCTGTGCGGGAACGCATGGGTCAATGGAGTGCCAGATGCTGACCCATGCCCAGATCCGCGCCGAACTGGACGCGCAGCCGAAAAATTTCTCGCTCTCCCGTGCGCTTTACTGCGACCCGGGGGTGTTCCAGACCGATCTGGAGCAGGTCTGGTATCGCGAGTGGCTGTTCGCAGTGCCGGCCTGCGAACAGCCGAAGCCCGGCGCCTATGCGACAATGCACGTCGGCGCCTATCCGGTGGTCGTCATCCGCGG
>JAUNUO010000187.1 GCA_030538135.1 Paracoccus sp. (in: a-proteobacteria) | reverse complement strand
TTCGAGCCGGTTCCCTGAATCATCACCGCGCCGCCCATGGCCGTCCCCAGACTTGCTTTCATCGCTTTGGATGAGTAGATAGCCCCGTCCGCAAATGAAAGGCCGCTGACTGTGCAAAACGTCGTCCTGACGATTCACCTGATCCTTGCCGTGCTTTTGACCGGCGTGGTGTTGCTGCAACGGTCCGAAGGCGGCGGCCTTGGCATGGGCGGTGGCGGCGGCACCGGCGGCGTGATGACCGGCCGGCAGGCGGCCAACGCCCTGACGCGGCTGACGTGGATTTTCGGGATCGCGATTTTCTGCACCTCGATCGCGCTGACGGTGATCGCGGCACGGGAATCATCGACGGGTTCGGTTCTGGACCGCTTTGGCGGCGCGACTGCCCCGGCACCCGCCACCGGCAATCTGCCGCAACTGCCGACCTATACTCCGCCGCCCGGCGCAGGTCAGCCGATCACGCCCCCCGCACCCGAAGGTGCCGCCGCACCTGCGGCACCTGCGGCAACGGCCCCCGCCGCTGATCCGGCCGGTGCGGCTCAGCCCATGACACCGCCCGCGCCGGCGAACTGATACCACCACACATGGGGGCGAGATTTTGCGCCCCCACATCTGCTTGCGGTCCGTTGCCGGATCGGGACGAATCGGTTATATCGTGAGTCCCGTGATCTGGCCCTTTTTGCGGACCGTGATCTTTTGAATGCCGATCTCACGGGGGCTTGCATGGCGCGTTACATCTTTATCACCGGCGGCGTGGTGTCCTCGCTTGGCAAGGGGTTGGCA
The DNA here is from genome assembly GCA_030538135.1 of Paracoccus sp. (in: a-proteobacteria). GTDB lineage: Bacteria > Pseudomonadota > Alphaproteobacteria > Rhodobacterales > Rhodobacteraceae > Paracoccus. The sequence continues at coordinate 3,774 of JAUNUO010000187.1, read as the reverse complement.
TCCGCCGCCCTCGGGGCGTTGTTGCAGGCGCGCGGCTTTACCGTGCGTCTGCGCAAGCTGGACCCCTATCTGAACGTCGATCCCGGCACCATGTCGCCATTTGAACATGGCGAGGTGTTCGTGACCGATGACGGCGCGGAAACCGATCTGGATCTTGGCCATTACGAACGCTTTACCGGGGTGTCCGCGCGCCGCACCGATTCGGTGTCCGCGGGGCGGATCTATTCGAACGTGCTGGAAAAGGAACGGCGCGGCGAATATCTGGGCAAGACCATTCAGGTCATTCCCCACGTCACCAATGAAATCAAGGATTTCCTTGCCGTGGGCGAGGATGAGGTCGATTTCATGCTGTGCGAGATCGGCGGCACGGTCGGCGATATCGAAGGCCTGCCCTTCTTCGAGGCGATCCGCCAGTTCGCGCAGGATCGCCCGCGTGGCCAGTGCATCTTCATGCATCTGACGCTGCTGCCCTATCTGGCCGCCTCGGGCGAGCTGAAAACCAAGCCGACCCAGCACAGCGTCAAGGAATTGCGCAGCATCGGCATTGCCCCCGATGTGCTGGTCTGTCGGTCCGAACATCCGATTCCCGAAAAGGAACGCGCCAAGATCGCGCTGTTCTGCAACGTGCGGCCCGACGCGGTGATCCCGGCCTATGATCTGAAATCCATCTACGAGGCGCCCCTGGCCTATCACCGCGCCGGGTTGGACCGTGCCGTTCTGGACGCCTTCCGCATCAGCCCCGCCCCCCGCCCGGACATGTCGCGGTGGGAGGATGTAATCGACCGGCTGGAACATGCCGAAGGCGAGGTGCGCATCGCCGTCGTCGGCAAATATACTCAGCTTGAGGATGCCTATAAGTCGATCTCCGAGGCGTTGACCCATGGCGGCATGGCCAACCGTGTGCGGGTGCGCACCGAATGGGTGGACAGCGAACACCTGGAAGGCGAGGGCGCGCATCTGCTGGACGGGTTCCATGGCATCATCGTGCCGGGCGGGTTCGGCGAACGCGGCACCGAAGGCATGATCGCCGCCGCGAAATATGCCCGCGAAAAGAAGGTGCCCTATCTGGGCATCTGTCTGGGGATGCAGATGGCCGTGATCGAGGCCGCGCGCAATCTGGCCGGAATGCCCGATGCCGGGTCCGAGGAATTCGACCACGAGGCAGGCAAGACCCGCTTTACCCCGGTCGTCTATCACCTCAAGGAATGGGTGCAGGGCAATTACACCGTTCAGCGCAAGGTCGGCGACGACAAGGGCGGCACCATGCGCCTTGGCGCCTATACCGCCGTGCTGGCGCCGGGATCGCGCATCAGTCAGGTCTATGACGGTGCGCTGGAAATCGAGGATCGTCACCGTCACCGCTACGAGGTGGACGCGGCCTATCGCGATCAGCTTGAATCGGCGGGGTTGAAATTTTCCGGCATGTCACCCGATGGCAAGCTGCCCGAGGTGGTGGAATATCCCGACCATCCCTGGTTCATCGGCGTGCAGTCGCACCCGGAACTGAAATCGAAACCCTTCGCGCCCGCGCCGCTGTTCGCGGATTTCATCCGTGTTGCCAAGGAAGGCGCGCGGCTGGTCTGACGGCGATGGCGACTTTCATCAAGCGCAGCGTCCTGAAACCCAAGGGGACGGCCTATACGATGGCCGGGCCGGGTTCGTTCAAACTGGGCGATGATGCGCGTGACGTGGACATCGCGCTGAGCGATCATCAGTCGCTGCACCATTTCGATCTGGAACGGCGGCGGACGTGCTGGGTCGATGCGGGACGGTTCATTTCCGACCGCGAGGGGGCCTTCTTTTATCAGGAACAGCGCCGTAATGCGCGGGCGGTTCTGTTCGCGTCGTTCGAAGATGCGCTGCGGCTGGATGCGCCGCTGACCCGTCGGCCGGTGCTGTTCTTTTCGATCGGGCGCTGTGGCTCGACCCTGATTTCCAAGATCGCGCAGACCTGCGGGCTGGATACCTGGTCGGAACCCGACAGTTTCACCAATCTGAACCGGGCGCGGGGCCTGCGTCGTGGTCAGCCCGATCTGGTCAGGGCGCTGACGCATCTGGCGCTGTCCGATCTGGATCGGCTCAGCACAGGCGCGGCCTTCGGGGTCAAGCTGCGGGCCGAGGTCACTCAGACCATGGGCAGCATCATGGACACCGCCCCGGATGCGGTCAGCTTTTTCGTGCTGCGCGATGCGGTGGAATGGGCGCGATCCAGTCGTCGCGTGTTCGGCGTCGATGAACATCAATCGGCGCGGCGTCTGGTGAAAATGATCCTCGCGGCGCGGCAGGCGGTCGAGGCCGGGCACGATCTGCGGGTTCTGGATTATCGGCGGATGGTGACGCAACCCCAAACGGTGGCCGCGATGATCTGCGATGCGGCCGGCCTGCCCTTGCCCGATACCGCGCGGCTGGATCGGACGATGCAGACGGATTCGCAGCAGGGTACCAGCATCAACCGCGAATCCAGCCGTTTCGATCTGCCAGGAGATTTCGACGACCGGTTCCGTCAGGCGCTGTCGGCCATCGCGCCCGACCTTGATCCCCATGATGCGCAAGGATGGATCGCGCCGCGGGGATGAAGCCCCATCTTCCCGGATATTGAGAATAGAACGGCCCTCTGGCACGTTAACCTTTGGTAACGATGTTTGAGGGGTGCTGTGGAACACGGCGAACAGGCCATGGCCGCGATCAGCCGCGACCTGTCGGCCCGGCTTGGTTCACGCTGGTCGCTGCGGATGATCTATCACCGGATGCGGCCGGCCGGGGTGCAGCGGGTCTGGCACGCCCGGTCCGAGGACGGGCGCGATCTGGCGATCAAGGCGGGCGCAACGCCAGACAGCACGCGGATGCAGTTCGACGCTCTGATCGCGATGGTGCGGGCAAATCCCGACAGCGTGGCACCATGGTTCATTGCGCCTGACGACAGCTTTTTCGCAATGGATTGGGTGCAGGCACCGGTGCTGAAAGCCCGGATGCAGGATGCCGGGCGGCTGGATCTGTTGCGCGATGCGGGTCGTTGGTTGCGGCGGTTGCATACGACCACGCGCGCCCTGCGGCCCCGTTTTGACGCGGGATCAAGGGGTGATCTGCTGTATCCCGGACAGGGCGCCGATTATCATGCCGTCATCCGCGAACTGGCACACAGGCGCAATCGGCTGCGCGTCAGATATGCGTGGTTTTCGTTGCTGCATGGGGATTTTCATCCGGGGAACCTGTTTGCGGACCGGGCGCGCGTGATCGGCTTTGATCCGCCCCGGATCGCCTTTGGACCGCGCCATGGCGACGTGGCGAATTTTCTGGTGCTGTTGCGGGTGTATCGTCACCATGCGCTGTATCAGGGTCGCGGCTGGCCCGACAGTTATCATCACGATAAGGCAGCGTTTCTGGATGGCTATGGCGCGCCTCTGTTGCCGCGTTCGGCGCGGTTGCGGTTCATGGTCGATTTGAAGACCGCCCGCCTGTGGCATCATCTGGCGCGGCAGGACCGCCTGAGCGATCTGGAACGGGCCGAAAGGGCCATGCTGCACAAGCGCATGATCCGGCGGGGTTTGTTGCCCAATCGCGCCTAGTGTCTGCGCGCGATCGCCATATTCCTGACATATCCAACGGATAGTCACGCGCCGTCCCGTGCGGCACCTCGCCGCATCCCCAGCATGACGGAACAAAGCGATGAAGATGATCCTTGTCCTTGCGGCCACCTCGACCCTTGCGATTCTGGCGACGGGGGCTTCGGCCGCCACTTGCAGTTCGACGGCGCTGATGCTGACCTGCGATCAG
>JAUNUO010000013.1 GCA_030538135.1 Paracoccus sp. (in: a-proteobacteria) | reverse complement strand
CGGCGTCCAGAAGAGCGGGTCGCCGATGTCCTCAAGCGGCTCCTGAAAGATCGGCTGTTATCTGACAGAGAAACCTGCACAAATCCGGGATCAGGTGGGATAAGCCGGGGACAGGTGAAAAAGCCCGCTATCACAAAGGGATGCGCGAGAGGCGATGGTGCCGCGCCGGGTTGATGAGATGTCAGGCAGAAGTGGCGAAAAAGGGGCTTTCAGCGGGTGTTTAAGGCGCGGGCCGTTGTGTGTGAAAGAATGGCTGTCAGGCCGCGTTCGGTCAATAAATGCTGGTGAAATCGGCGCGGCGGGGCGGGCGGAACATGGAAACCGGCAGTATCCGAACATGGTAATCGTCTTCCATGTTTGATCAGCCAGTTCCATGTTTCGGATTGCCCTTAATTATCAAGGGTAAAACGGCCCGCGCTTTGTTGTCGCGGGCCGTGAAACATGGAACTGATTTTAAGGATGGATCGCCTCGAAAAGAGGAGTTCCAGCTGTCTCGGTATGAGCTAAGGCAAGGTCGGTTCTACCGGCGATATGGGCTGGTGTAGGTCGGCAGTATGGTGCCGTCGGCAAGATCAACATCGGGGAAGGCCGCCACGAAGGCGGCGGTGTCGGCGGGGTGGCGAAAATAGATCGCGATGCGGTGCAGCACGCGGCCTGCGGCGGGGCATGAGGCGGCGGCGTGCTGGGCGTAGTGGCCGCGACCGAGCCGGGTGTCCAGCCAGTTGAACATATCGGCGCTCCTGCGCCCAAGACCCGCGGGCGGTACCACCACGAAAAGTCGCACCGGAAATGCGTTGTCGTCGATCTTTTTCTGCGGCGTCGAGCGTCGGGTCATAGCTGGATCTCCGGCGGCAGGGTGAAATTCGAGATCAGCAGCTCTGGCCGCGCGGTTGCGCGGGCGGCAGCGTGATTTGCGATCGTGTAGCTGGTCAGAACCGGGGCGATGTGGAAGGCGGCAAAGAGGTCGCGCAGCTCGGGGCGGTCGTTGATCGACATCAGAAAGCGACCGCGAACCCCGGCGAGCTGGCCGGCCATGTCGGCGAAATCGCCCCGGCCGAACAGATCGGCGCCATAGTCGGTTTCGCAACCCCAATAGGGCGGGTCGAGATAGAACAGCGTGCCGTCGCCGTCATAGCGGCGGATGAGGTCGCGCCAGTCCAGGCATTCGATCACGACGCCGGCCAGACGGCTGTGCAGATCGTCCAGCATCGGTTCCAGCGTGGTCAGATTGAACCGGCCGGGCCGGTCGGTTGAGACGCCGAAATTCTGGCCGCTGACCTTGGCCCCGAAGGCTGTGCGCTGGAGGTAGAGGAACCGCGCTGCGCGTTCCAGATCGGTCAGCGTGCTGGGGTCAGTGGCGGTCAGGCGCTGGAATTCGGCGCGCGAGGTGATCTGGAACCGGATCGTATCGAGAAATTGCGGCAGATGGCGTTGCAGGATGCGGAACAGGTTAGCCACGTCGCGAGCGAAATCATTGATCACCTCGGCCCTCGGGCGGGCGCGGCGGCGCAGGAAAATGCCGCCCATGCCCACGAACGGCTCGGCATAGGTGCGGCAGGGCGTAGCATCGAGGATGGCGCAGATGCGGCGGGCGAGGTTGCGCTTGCCGCCGAGCCAGGGGGCGACCGGCAGGCAGGCTGGGGCGGGTGTTAAGTCGGGGTTTAAGGACATGGGGGCTCCTGCTGTTCGTGAGAACATAACAGGAACATACAGCTATGTCAGCAGGTCTGCGCGGCGACCTGCGGCGCCTGCTCCAGAGGGCGAAATCACCAAGCTGCGTTATTCCATGATGACTTCGATGGCCCGCCAGTTGTTGCTGTTCGGATCCTTCTTGATCTCGACCGTGAAATACTGACGCACCGTTGCACCAAAGGCGTTTTGGGCATCGACATGGTTTCGGACGATGTAATGACACTCTTCGACATCAATGATCGTGGCATTGTTATGCGAGCCAAACTTCGCAGTCGAGGGGGACCGCAGTTCTCGCTTCACAAAGTTTGCAGCCATGATCGACGACATCGTATCGCCCTGCGAGCACGCGCGTTTGGCGCTTTTTTCGCCACTGCCGCCGCTAAAAGCGCAGTAGCCGACAGCCAGGACCAGAACGAGCGCGACGAGCAGCGGCATGTTTAATCCCTCACGGTATGGCCCCACCAGACGACCTTGCCGATGATGCGCAGGTCGGCCAGTTGGCCGGCGGTGCGCATTTCCGGTTGATGGGCAGGGTTGTCTGAAATCAGGAATATCTGATCGGCCTGTGGTCGGTCTATGCGTTTGACGCGGGCGCCGTCACCATCGGCCAGCGCCCAGATCGCGGCGCGGCGGCGATCCTTTGGGTCGCGGCGACGAATCGGTGGTTCGGTCTTCGAGGTGTCGATCAGGACCATGTCATCGGGGCACAGGGTCGGCACCATGCTGGAGCCTGTGACGCGCGCCAGTCGCGCGGCTGTGGGCTGGATGTTGATCCGGGTAAGCCAGTCGCGGCGAAAGGCGAGGTGATCGATGACCCGTTCGGCACTGTCAGCCGTTCCGGCCCCCGCCGCCAGGGTGACGTCGATCAGGGGAACCGGCACGAAGTCGGGTTCGGCGACCTTCACAGCGTCGGCGAGTCTCGCGAGATGGACCTGCTCGTGGGCGGATAGGGCATAAGCAGAAGCCGTTTCATGTGGTGCTGAAACGGTCAACTCAAAGCCCAGATAATTGGCGATAGCCATCAGGTTTTCGATGGGATGGTTTCTGCCCGTCTTGCCACGCCTCACCAGCAGATTCTTCAGCGCGGATGGGTTTCCAACCGCAGCGTTAGACACTGCGGTTGCCGAAATGCCCCGGCGTTTCAGCTCGTCTAAAATTGGCGCCAGCAGTTCATCCATTCCATCCTAATAGCCCAAGCAGGCTAGAAGTGAAGCCTGTCTTTTTGAGCAGCCCATTTGGGCTTGACTATGATGGCTCAAATGGGCTTGTATGCCTCTATGAGCAGTTACATCAAACACCTTATCGAGCTGGCTGAGATCATCGGCGCCCATGAGAATATTTCTCACTGGGCGGTTTCGATGCGGGTGACCGGCAAGGGCGACCTGATTGATCGCCTCAAAAAAGGCGGTGATGTCCGAACAGCGACCTACGAAGGGCTGATGCGGAAATTCAGTCAGATGTGGCCCGCCGATCTCGAATGGCCGCGCCACATCACCCGCCCCTCGAAATCGAAGGACGCCGCGTGATGGCGCGTGAGAAAATCCTACAGGGTGCTGCGCCGATTGAACCGGTAGTCCGACGTCGGCGGCTCGGGCAGGTTCGGGAACTCGGCCTTGCAGCTGGGACAGCACAGCAGCGTGCCGCGCGGCTGAAGAACCGCCGTCTTTCGGTTCTCATAGCAGGTTGGGCATATGTCGTGCGGGGGCTGGGCCGGCTGGGCGTCCGCCTTGAGCGTTTAGACAAAGCCCCCGGCCTCAGTCTGGCGAAGCGCATAGCGGTCCGCCCGATCCTTGAAACGGTCGTATTCCTGTATTTCCTCGCGGATGGCGTAGAGGTCGCCCTGCACCGTCAGCAGATTCGATTGAAGCTCGACCAGCTTTTCGATCAGCTCGCCGCGCTTGACCGCGAGGTCGGAGGCGCTGTCGAAGCTTCCGGCAAAATCCTTGGCGTCCTTCGCGAGGCCAACCGCATCGCGAAGGCCGTCCATGACGGGTTTGATGAGGGAAACCGTCCCGATCAGGTCCATGACGCGGCCTCGCTGACTGACAGGCCTTCTCAATCCGCTGATCCCGCCGCGCCTGTCAACCCGAAAGGGCGCGCGTGATGGCCCCCCGTCCCGACATCAGCCCAGAGATGACCCGCATCCTCGCCACGCTGGACGAGATGGCGGTGCTGTTCCTGCGGCTGGATCAGGACATCCGAGCATTCGCCGCGGCGCAGGCTGCGCCGCGATCCACATCCCGTACCGAGGAGGACACCCATGTCCAATCATGATGCCGCCGAACTGGCCCTGTCGCTGCTGAACGAGATGTCAGAGCCGCGCCGGTCCGAGTTCCTGGTCGATCAGCTGGTCAAGATCGATGCGCTGGAACTGATCGCCCCGATCCGCGACCGGATCCAGTCGCATATGACGGATCTGATCTATCTGCGTTATTCCGACGATGTGGTGTCGGCCGCGCGTTCGGCCCTGGGCACGGAGGATGCGGCATGAGCATCCTGTCCCGCCTGAGCGATCTGGCCCGCACCGAATATTTCGCCACGGGCCAGTGCTATCGCGATGATCGCGGCCGCATCTGGTACATGAAATCCCGCCAAGGCCGCCGCGCCGAATTCGTATCGGGCGGGCAGGTGGTGCCCGCCGCGATCCGGCTGTCGTGGCGGTCCCCGTCCGAGGTCGCGCGTTGTTGGCCGGCCGGCGACCGGCCCTTTCGCCTGTATGCCTCGGCCCCGGCACCGCTGCGGCTGTTGCCGGCGGTCGGCCTGGCCGTGGTGCTTGCGATCGATCCGGTCACATCGGCGCCCGCCGGCGGTCTGACGACGGCGACGGTGCCTGCGATCATCCCGCACAGCTTTGTCATTCCCGCCGAGGCCGCCAGGACCGTGCGCCTGGTGAGCATGACGCCCGAAGCGATCCTTGGAACGGTCGCCGTCGGCGGCCTGCTGTGCATTACGAAGATCCTGTTCTGCAAGGACAAGCACCGGCCGGCGCATCACGATGCACCGCCGCCGCCTGCCGCGACCGTGCCGGTGCCGGGCGCGGCGATCCTGCTGGGCAGCGGCATCGCCGCGATCGGTGGGGCCGCAGTCATTCGCCGCCGCCGCAGAGGGCGGAACGATGGGTGATTATCGCGGGATCGACATCCGCGGGCGAGAAATGGTCCAGCCCGCATCCCAGCCCGCGCCGCAGCTGCAATGGGTGCCGATCGACGATCTGGTGATCGACGATCGGTATCAGCGGCCGCTGTCAGCGGGAAACTGGCAGGCGATCCGCCGGATCGCCACCGAATTCCGCTGGTCGCGGTTTTCACCGCTGCTGGTCGCCCCGATCGAGGGCGGGCGGTTCGCGGTGGTCGATGGCCAACACCGCGCCCATGCCGCCGCGCTGTGCGGGTACAAGACCGTGCCCGCCATGATCGCGCTGATCGACGTCGCTGAACAGGCCGCCGCCTTTGTCGATGTCAATTCCAGCCAGATCCGGGTCCATGCGCTGGTCGCCTATCGGGCTGCGCTGGCGGCAGGGGTGGATTGGGCGGTGCGCTGTCACAAGGCGGTCGCTGCGGCGGGCTGTCGGATGATGACCGCCGCCCGGTCATCCAAGGACAAGAAGCCGGGTCAGGTGTTCTGCATCCAGCTGATCCGAAGGTTGATCGAGGGGGGGGGAGACGCCGCCGTCACCAACGGGCTGGCGGCGCTGCGCACGTACGATCCGGAGTCGGTCGCCAATTTTTCCGAGATGCTGCTGAACCCCTGGCTGATGGCAATTGCCGCCGATCCCCGGCCGACAGATGCCCTGGTCGAGGTGCTGCGCAGCCGCAAGCCGTGGCTGGTGATCGAGGCGGCCGACCGGCTGGCGGAGAACGATGGCCGACCAAAGGCTGCTGTCCGCCGCGAGTTTTTCGCGATGCTGATCCGCAATGGAGGGGGGCCTGATGCAGCCTGATCCCGGATCGAATTCCGCCCTGCGGCGCCATCCCGGCGCGCGTCGGGTCGATATCCCTGCCGTGTCTCCTCCCGATTCCCGCACGGCAGGGCAGCCCCGGACCGGTGGTTCCCCCCGCTTGGCCGGTCCGGGGCGTGTTTTTCTGGCGCGGCTGCGCGCCACCGCCCATTGGCTTGAAAACAGCTGGCTGGGCGATCTGATCGGGGCCGCCTGTCTTTTCGCCACGGCGTATCTGCTGCTGATCGCGGCGGCGGTGCTTGGATGAGCGGGCGTCTGCATATCCGGCGGCTGCCGGCGGTCCGCGGGCGCGCCCGTTACACCGTCTACGCCGGCAACGAAACCATCTGCGGCCAGACATGGCGGACACGAGAGGAAGCCGAAGAATGGCTGGCGCGGACGATGGTGCCGGAACCGCCGAAGCGGCGGCCCTGCCTGTGCTGCGGCGCCCCGTTCATGTCGACGTGGATCGGCAACCGGCTGTGCGACACCTGCAAGGGCCATCGGCTGGGCAAGGATATGGCCGGTTAACGGCCCAAGAACACGAGGGAAGAATGAGCGAGCCGACACTGATCCAATCCAAAACCAGCCTGCCCATCGCGGAGATCGCGCAGTTTGCGCGTCTGCGCCCGGTCAGCCCTGCGGGGGTGGCCACGATCGTCGCCTCGATCCGCGAGATCGGGCAGATTGCCAGCCCGGTGGTTGTGCGCCAGCGGCCTCGCAAAGGCGGCGGGCATGACTATGTCCTGCTGGACGGCGCGCACCGGCTGTCGGCCGCGACCGAGCTGGGCTGGACCGAAGTGCCGGTGCGGGTGTTCGAGTGCAATGACGAGCAGGCCCGGCTGTTGGAAATCGACGGCAATCTGGCCGGGGCAGAGCTGAACCCGCTGGACACGGCGGTGTTTCTGGCCCGCAGGAAAGAGGCCTATGAGCGGCTGCATCCCGAGACGCGGGCAGGGTTTGCCGGGGCCTTTGCGAAGCACAAACTTGCAAACGACATCGTGTCGTTTGCAGAAATCACCGCTGAAAAATTCTCACTATCCCGGCGTCATGTCGAGAGATTGGTAGCCGCAGGCTCCCGCCTCGGCCCGGACGAGATCGGCCAGCTGCGCATGGCGCCCAAACCCGTCACGCTGAAAGACCTGCAGGTCATCGCCAAGATCGGCGCGGCGCCCGAGCGATATGATGTGGTGCAGATGCTGTCCGAAGGCACCGCCAAATCCGCCGCCGACGCCCGCCTAAAATACAAGACCGCCCAACCCGATTATCACGGCCCCGCGCCGCGGTCGCCCGAGGATACCGAACTGCTGGCGCTGCTGAATGCCTGGTCGCGTGCGCGCCGCGCAGTCAAGCGCAAGTTCGTGGCGGGGGCCGCCCCCGAGCTGGAGGCGCTGATCGCCGAGATCCGCAGCGTCGCGGAGGATGACAGCTGATGACCCGCGCCAGACCCGCAACAGAATGGTGGACGCCGCAGGCGCTGGCCGAAAGCGGTCTGCCCGACATCCCCGGCACCCGGCGCGGTGTCGATCAGATGGCGATCCGGTTGGGCTGGCGCGACCATCCGACGCTGGCCCGCAAGCGATCCGGGCGCGGCGGCGGCTGGGAATTCAACTGGCAGCTGTTGCCCGGGCCTGCGCAAAAGATGCTGCTGGCGGCGGCTGACAAGCCCGCCCCGGCGCGCCCGGATCGCGGCGATATCTGGGCCTATTTCGAGGGCTTGCCCGAAGCCGCCAAAGAGGTGGCGCGGGCGCGGCTGGCCGCGATCCGTCAGATCGAGGCGCTGGAGGCATCGCTGGGGCGGCATCAGGCCGTCGCCCATGCGGCCGAGGCCGCCGGTGTGGGCGTCCGCACGGTCTGGGCCTGGCTGGCGCTGATCGACGGCGTCGATGCCGCCGACCGGCTGGCCTATCTGGCCCCGCGGCACAGGTTGCAGCGCACGGACGCTGATCCCGCCGCAGCCGGGGCGTTTTTCGACCTGTTAAAGGGCGATTACCTGAGACTTGAAGCGCCGAGTTTCGCGGCCAGCTATGCCGTCGCGCTTCGCATCGCCGAGGCGCGCGGGCTGGAGATCATGCAGGAGCGCACGGCGCGCCGCCAGATGGACAAGATCCCGCAGGTGGTGCGCGTGTTCGCCCGCGAAGGCGAGCGCGGTCTGGCCCGTTGTTTCCCGCCCCAGACCCGCGACCGCACGCAGATGGTCGCCATGGAGGGTGTCAACGCCGATTGCCACAAGTTCGATGTGTTCGTGATCTGGCCTGACGAGGACAAGCCGCGCCGCGCGCAGCTGGTCGCGTTTCAGGACATCTATTCCGGCAAGGTGCTGTCCTGGCGGATCGACCGCGATCCGAACAAGGTGGCCGTGATGTCGGCTTTCGGTGAGCTGATCGAGACCTATGGCATCCCGCGCCACTGCCTGTTCGACAACGGGATGGAATTTGCCAACAAATGGCTGACCGGCGGGACGAAAACCCGGTTCCGGTTCACGGTCCGGCCCGACGATCCGCTGGGTGTGTTGCCGCAGCTCGGCATCCAGATCCATTGGGCCAAGCCCGCCCATGGTCAGGCCAAGCCCGTCGAGCGGGCGTTTCGCGACATGGCTGACCGCATCGCCAAGGACGCCCGGTTCGCCGGGGCCTATGTCGGCAACCGGCCCGATGCCAAGCCCGAGAACTACATGTCCCGCGCGATCCCGCTGGACGAGTTCGTGGCGGTGGTGGCCGACGGGATCGAGCAACATAACGCCCGGGCGGGCCGGCAATCGGCGACCTGTCGGGGCCGCAGTTTCGACGCCACCTTTGCCGCCAGCTATGCCCAGGCCCCGATCCGCAAGGCGACGGATTCGCAGCGGCGGTTGTGGCTGATGGGGCAGGAGGTGCGGCGCGCGCACAGCACGCACGGCCAGATCAGCCTGCATGAGGCGGAATACTGGTCGGACTGGATGAGCGAGATCGCCGGTCAGAAGATCATCGCCCGTTTCGACCCCGAGAACCTGAACGCCGGTGTCGAGGTCTATGCCCTGTCGGGCGAATATCTGGGCTTTGCCGAGACCAAGCAGAAGACGCCGTTTTTCAACCTGGCGGCCGCGCAGGAGGCGGCGGCGCTGGAGCGGCGGCGCAAGCGGCTGGCCAAGGCGGCGCTGGAGGCTGCCCGCCCGGTCACCGTCACCCATATCGCGGCCGAGCTGAATGCGCTGGACAGAGAAAGCACCACACCCGCCGAGTCCAAGGTGGTCGAAATGGTCCAGCGCGGGCGTGGCCCGGTGATCAACCGACCCGCGCCCACCCCGATCACCGCCGATGGCGATGCCGATCGGCAGGATGCGCTGGTGGTGAAATTCCGCCAGCAGGCGGCAGCCCGCGCCGCCGAGGCCGAGGATACCGACGTCGCGCGCTGGCATCGCGCCTGTGCCATCGAGGCGCGACTGGCGGCCGATGAGCCGGTCGGCAGCGCCGAGGCCGAGTGGCTCTATGGCTATCAGGATACCCCGGAATACCGCCGCCAGAAACGCATGGTCGAGCAGTTCGGCCCGGCGGCGATTGGATGAAAAACGCGCCGCCGAGCGTGGTGAGAGACCCCGGCGGCGCCATCAGAGATGAGGAGAGCATGACCTATCTGGAACCCATAAACAACAGCGTCGCACCCCTGCGGAATGTCGGGGCGCTGAACGAACTGATCGACCGGGTGCAGCATCGCGGCCCGAACCTGCCGGGAATGGCCTGTTTCTATGGCCCGAGTGGCTATGGCAAGACCACGGCGGCGGCGTGGAACGTCAATGCGTCATCGGCCCATCATATCGAGGTCAAGTCGGTCTGGAGCCGCAAGCATTTCTGCGCCGCGATTGTCAAGGAACTGGCGCTGCCGCCGGCCCGGACGCTGGCCGGGATGGTCGAGCAGATCGGCGAGGAGCTGAGCAAGACGGGCCGCCCGCTGCTGATCGACGAGGCCGACCTGCTGGCGTCAGACGCGTCGATCAAGGTGGTCAAGGACATCTACGAGAGCTGTCACGGCACGATCATCCTGATCGGCGAGGAGACGCTGCCCCAGCAGCTGACCAGATGGGAGCGCGTACATGGCCGGATGCTGGATTGGGTCGCGGCGCAGCCGGCCGATCTGCGCGAGGTCGGGCTGCTGGCGCAGATCCATTGTCCTGGGCTGGACATCGAGCCGGCCCTGCTGGGCGCGGTGCTGAAACAGTCCAACGCCTCGATGCGGCGCATCTGCGTCAACCTGCAAGGCATCACGGAGCAGGCGCGGAAGAAGGGCCTGCGCAAGGTCGGCCTGTCCGATTGCGATGTCGCACGATTTTTCACCGGGTCGGCCCCGGCCCCGAGGAGGTTCTGATGGCCCATGCAGCCCATAAATCCGAGGCCGCCCAGCAGGCGATCTGGGACCATCTGCGGTCGGCCGCCGGCCCCGAGACACGCGCCGACATCATCACCGCGACCGGGATCGCCCCCAGCACGGTGGCGAATTACCTGAAGGCGCTGCGCGCAGCCGGAATCGTGGACAAGAGCGGCTGCGAGCGTCAGCCGCAATGGGTGCTGGTGGTCGATCACGGCCATCACGCCCCGCGTGTGCGGGCCGATGGCAGCCGGGTTACTGGCGGAAACGCGACGCTGAACCTGTGGCGGTCGATGCGAATGCTGGGCGAGTTTTCCGCCCGCGATCTGGCCGCCCATTCGGCGACGCCGGACGTCGATGTGACCGAGAACCATGCCAAGGTCTATTGCCACAAGCTGCTGGCCGCCGGGTATCTGCGCGTCGTCCAGAAGGCCGCGCCACCGCATCGTGCCGCGGTCTATCGCCTTACCCGCAACACCGGTCCGCGCCCGCCCAAGGTGCAGCGGGTCCAGCAGGTGTTCGACCCGAACACAAGCACCGTGCATCCGCTGGGAGGTGGGGCATGAGCAACATCAATCTTCAGGAGCTGGCGGACCTGCCCGGGGCGGGCAAGGCGGAAAAACAACTCCGCGCGGCCAAATGCTGGAACGAGGCCGCAGGCGAGGGGCCGCTGTGGTGGGTGACGGTCGATGGCTCGGTGCCCACGACGTGCACCTTTCAGGTGCGCGCGAAGGACCGCGAAGAGGCCCGACGCAAGGCGATGAATATCGCGGCCGAGGGCGACGACGTTGTTTGGGATTATTCCCCTTTCCTGGTCACGGTGCATCATGCCACCGCCTTCGAGGCCGACGAATGACCGGCCCCGTGGAAACCGCCCGCGCGGCCTGGGGCGCGGATCTGCCCGAATGGGTCGAGGCGCTGGCGCAGGAATGTGCCGCCAGCAGCCAGAACCGCGTGGCCCAGCGTCTGGACCGGTCGGGGGCGCTGATCAGCCAGCTGCTGCGGCGGAAATATCCCGGCGATCTGGCGGCCGTTGAAGAGCTGTTCAACGCCGTGTTTCGCAATTCCCGCGTCAACTGCCCGGCGCTGGGTGATATCGCCGCCACCGCTTGCCGCGACTGGCGCGACAAGGCGCGGCATTTTGAAAACACCAACAGCCACCGGGTGCGGATGTACCGCGCCTGCCATACCTGCCCGAAAATGAAGGGAGATACGAGATGACGGCATCCATGACGGACGCAGAGTTCGACCGCGCAGCCACCGAATATGCCGCCGAACTGACCTATCGCGCGCAACTGACCCCGATCGCCGCCTCCGGAGTCATCCAGGCGGCGGCGATGATCGCGGCGGCCGGGATTATCGAATGTGGCGACATCGCCGGTCCCGACCAGCTCATCCCCGTCGTGGTCGGTGAGTTCGAGGACAACATCCGGTCCATGATCCGCACCGTCCAGGAGAGCGAGCGGCATCATGCTTGATCACCTGACCCCCGACACCCCACCGGGCGGCGCCGCGCCGACCCGAATGATCCTGAAAGGAGAAGCGGTATGACCGCGCAGACGAGCAATTTCACCCCGGCCGACATTCCCTCGGGCCGGATCACGGTCGAGGGGCGCGAATACATGCAGGACGCCCGCGGCGCGCTGGTGCCGATCGAGCTGATCAAGCCCCAGCACATGCTGGAGGACGAAACCGTTCGCAAGGTTGCCGGTTTTTGGCTGGCCCTGTCCGAGCAGGTCAGCCGGTTCAAGGGCCATGCCTTTATCGATCTGGCCGAATTCGATGCGATTCTCGATCAGGAATACGGTCGCAGCAAGGGTGGCAAGAAAGGCAACCGGACCTATCAGACCCATGACGGTCTGTTCAAGATCGAGGTGCGGATCAACGATCAGCTGGATTTCGGACCGGAACTGCAGGTCGCGAAACAGCTCTTCGACGAATGCCTGAACGAGTGGGCGTCCGACACCCGGCCCGAACTGCGGATGCTGGTCACCCGCGCCTTTGCCACCGACAAGGAAGGCACGATTAACCGGGCATCCCTGTTCGCCCTGCTGCGGACCGAAAGCAGTGACGAGCGCTGGAATCGCGCCGTGGATGCGGGCTGGGACGCGCTGCGCGTGGTCGGGTCCAAGACCTATCTGCGCATGTCGATGCGCGAGAGTCAGGATGCCGGCTGGCAGTCCGTGACGATCGATCTGGCGAAGGCGTGAGACGATGACGGATATCCCCACCAGTCTGCAATACCGCCTGGGCGTCGAGATCGGCCGCGCCGTGGTCGCGGCCATGCGCGACGGCATGAGCTATCCAGAGGTGCTGAGCACCCTGCTGCACAGTGTCCAGGTCGCCGAGATGAATCAGCATCTGGGCGTCGATTTTACCAAAGAGGAGCAAGACCATGACCAAAGCTGAACTGATCGCCGATCTCGCCACCGAATGCCGCATCGCCAAGACCGACGCGGCGCTGATGTTGGCGGCGCTGGAGGTCGTTACGACGAGTGCCCTGAATAATGGCGAGACCGTCACGATCCCCGGCATTGTCAAGCTGACGCCCAAGGCGCGCGAGGCGCGCACAGGGCGCAACCCGCGCACTGGCGAGGCGGTCGAGATCGCCGCGAAAACCGTCGTCACCGCGAAGATCAGCGCCGCGCTGGCGAAGGCCGTCGCCTGACCCCCCTTGCGAAACCGGCCCTCGGGCCGGTCGGCCGGGCGTGGTGACCCGGTCCTGATGAGCAGCCGGAGGATAAGATGCATATAAAAGAGAAGATCGCGGCGCTGATTGCCAGAACGACCGCATCGGGTTGCACTGAGGCCGAGGCGATGGCTGCGGCAAAAAAGGCTGCGGCACTGATGCTGGAATACGGTCTTACCCGTCAGGATATCGAGATCGATGACCGGACGATGCTGTCGAAAACCACCGGCAAGTCAGTACGTGATCCGCTTTGGGGCGTGGTCGGAACGTGCACCAACACGGCACCGGTGTTCCTGCATGGCTCGGGCCGTCCCTCTATCCAGTTCGTGGGCCGGGCACCCGGCCCCGAGATCGCCGCCTATCTGTTCGCCGTTCTGAACGGCGCGATCGACCGGGCAATCCGTGAGTTCAAGCTGACGCCGGAATACCGGCGTCGCCGGAGCAATGCCACGCGGCGGCAGGCGGTCCATGATTTTACATACGCCATGATTGGCAGACTTGCGCTACGCCTGAAGGAACATTTTGGGCCGATCATATCCGCTAAAGCGTTGGCCGAAGCAAAGGGTGCTTTGAACATGCGCTTTCCGGACGCACGAGCCGAGAAATTGCGCCGAAAACAGACGCGGTTCCATGGTGCAGCTGATGCAGGCTGGCGGGCCGGAAATGCTGTGGGGCTGGCGCATGGAGTTGGGGAAGCAGAAGCCCGCGCGACACATCTGGAGGATCTGCGATGAACCGCCAGTCCTTGCAACGCATGATCCATGTCGCCTGTCGCCAGATGCGGATCGATGCCGAGACCCGGCACGCCATGCAGCAGGAGGTGACCGGCAAATCCAGCATGTCCGACATGACCGACCGCGAACTGCGCCTCGTCGCCGATGCGCTGCGCGCCCGCGGTTTCGAGAGCAAGCCGCACGGCACCGGCAGGCCCCCGGCCGCGCGGGCGGATGTGCGCTATATCCATGTCCTGTGGGGGTTGCTGGCCGATGCGGAGGTGGTGGACAGACCGGGCGCGGACGGTCTGAACGCCTTTATCCGCGCCCGGTTTTCAGCCGGGTGGGGATCGGCGCCCATCGATGTGGACGCGCTGCGCGATCACAAGCAGATCAACGCCGTGATCAAGGCCCTGCAGGCTATGTGTGATCGCCATGGCATCGTCTGCCGGCAGGCAAAGGACAGCTGATGCCCAGCTGGCCATTCGATGGGCTGATGCCGATTCGCTATGGTGTGATCCTGTCGGATCCGCCGTGGCGCTATGTCATGCGGTCGGCGCGGGGGCATGACAAATCGCCCGAGGCTCATTATCAGACCATGGGCCTCGACGAGATAAGCGCCATGCCGGTCTCGCATCTGGCCGGCCCGGACTGCCTGCTGTTTTTGTGGTCGACCTGGCCGCATCTGACACAGGCACTGCAGATCATGCAGGGCTGGGGGTTTACCTATGTCACCGGCGGGGCGTGGCTGAAAAGAACGACGCACGGGAAAGCAGCTTTCGGCACCGGGTACGTCCTGCGCTCGGCGACCGAGCCGTTTCTGGTCGGCAAGATCGGGGCGCCCCGGATCCGGTCGCGGTCCTGTCGCAACCTGATCGAGGCGGACGAGGACAGCCTGCCCGATACGATCGACAGTCTGCGCCGCGAACATAGCCGCAAGCCGGTCGAAATGCGGCAGATGATCGATCAGCTGCTGCCGGATGTCTGGGGCTGCGAGCTGTTCGCGCGCGAGCCTTGGGCCGGCCGGGATGTCTGGGGCAACGAGGCCACGAAATTCGGGGGTGGCGATGGCTGATTTTCCCCGCCCGCCGGCCCATCTCGAGCCCTATGTGAACATCCTGGGGCTGGAGGATGCCGTCACCTTCCTGATGCATTTCGGGGGCGGCGAGCTGTATCTGGCGCGCCGCGTTTCCGAGGACTCGCCCGTTGCTGAATTGATCGGCCGCGATGCCGCCGAGGCGCTGGGGCAGGCGGCGGACCGGTTGCCCCGGCGCGTCCCGACCGGTAAGCCGTGGCTGGCCGAGGTGTTCCGGTCTCAGGGCTTGTCAGCGACCCAGATCGCGCGCAGACTGCACAGCAGCGACGTCACGGTGCGGCGCTGGCTGAAACAGGCCGATGAGCGGCGGAGCGCCGCGCGCCAGATCCCCCTCATCTGATCCGCACACACCGTTATGTCTATCAGCTGCCCTGCCCGATAAGGACAATTGCCCCAACCGCCAGATGAGCGAGGGGCCGGGATGACCAACAGCCATATTCTGTCGATCCAGACCGCACTGCGCGGCCTGAATTACGATCCCGGTCGTCCCGACGGGATCTTCGGGGCGCGCACCCGTGTCGCGACCGAGGCCTGGCTGAAGGCCGGCGGCCGGCCCGCCGTGACGATCCAGCCATCCGATGCAGGGATGCTCTATCAGGGCGCGGCCCGGCATCCAGTCGAGGAGATCGTGGTGCATTGCGCCGCCACCCGTCCGTTGTGGATGGCCGCTGTCCCGCTGGCCGCCAAGCTGGCCGAGATCCGGCGCTGGCACATGCAAGAGCGCGGCTGGTCCGACATCGGCTATCACTATGTGATCGACCGCGACGGCGAACATGTGCCGGGTCGGCCGATCAACCGGATCGGCGCGCATGTGGTGGGGCGCAACCAGGGCACCATCGGGATCTGCCTTCTTGGCGGCTATGAGGCGGCCGCATCTGACCGGTTCCAGGATCATTACACCCCGGCGCAGGACGCCGCCCTGCGGGCGCTGATCGGCGACATTTCGCGGCGGACCCGGATCAAGCGGATTTCCGGACACAACGATCACGCCGCCACGGCCTGCCCGGGGTTCGACGTCGGCAAATGGCTGGCCAGCGCGGCCTGAGAAAGGGACATCATGTTAAATTCGGCTTTCGCGGCGGTGCTGCCGCATCTTCTTGAAATCATGGCCTCGGCGCTGACCACCCTGATTGCCTGGGCCGCGCTTCGCGCCCGCGCGCATTGGGGGATCGAGATCGAGGCCCGTGACCGCGAGGCGCTGCACTCGGCGCTGATGTCCGGCATCCGATGGGCGCTGGGCCGGGGGTTGTCGGGGCAGGCTGCGATTTCGGCCGCGGTCGAATATGCCGGCCGCAGTGTCCCCGATGCACTGACCCGCCTCCGTCCGCCGCATGACGTGCTGCACGATCTGGCCAGCGCCAAGCTGCGCGAGATCGCCGAGCGCCAGCCGCTTTATGTCGGGGTCGATCTCGCTGCGGAGCCGGTGCCGGAAACGGTTGCCGGTTGATGGAGGTGGATCTCAATATCAGCCCTTTTGTCGTCTGGGCGGTGGCGGGATCACAGATCCTGACGTTCGGGTTGACGGTCTGGAACATGCTCGCATCCGGATCGCGTCGGAACGCGCAGACGCTGGAAACCCATGGCCGGACCCTGCGCGGGCTGGAAGAGCGTATGAGCGCCGTCGAAATGGCGATGCGCGAGATCCCGAGCCGCAGGGATTTTCACGATCTGGACAAGCAGATGACCGAACTGCGCGGGGCGATGTCGGTGCTGGGCGAACGGCTGAGGCCGATCGAGGCGGTCTCGGACCGATTGCAGGACTTGTTGATGCAGGAGGGCCGTAATGGACGCGCCTGATAATTTCGCGGACCGGCTGGCGCAGCGTATCCGCGAGGATGCCCGGCTGATCGTCTTGCGTCTGCTGGCCGACCAGCCGCATGAGACGCTGCACAGTACGCATATCCTTGCCGAGCTGCGGCGTTTCGGGATCCGGCACGATCGCGACTGGCTGCATGACGAGCTGCAATACCTGGCCGCCCGCGACGCGATCACGATCACCCCGGCCGGAAGTGTTCTGGTCGCGACCCTGACAGACAAGGGCGAGCGGCATCTGCGTCGCGACATCGCGATCAACGGGGTCGCCCGCCCGTCGCGTCGAGGTGACGCGTTATGAGCAATGGGCGCGGGCGCCTGTCATCCATCGACCTGATGCCGGCCGAATGCGACGGCATCATCCAGTGGGCCGCCGCCGAGCTGGCCCGCCGCGAACAGACGCAGACGGAAATCTATCGCGAATTCGTCACCCGCTGCGAGCAGCTGATGGCAGAATATCGCGGCGAGCTGGAATTCGACATTCCGTCCTTCAGCTCGTTCAATCGCTATTCGATGCGACAGGCGCGGCTGACCCGGCGGCTGGATCAGACCCGCGCCATCGTCGCCTCGCTGGCCGACAAGTTCGATCCGGCCGATAGCGACAACATGACGATCATGGCCGGCGAGACGATCAAGGCGCTGGTCTTCACCATGCTGGGCGAGGCCGACGAGGACAGCATCGACCCCAAATCCGTCATGCAGCTTTCCGCGGCCTTCCGTCAGGCCGTCCAGGCGCAGTCGATCAGTTCGGACCGCCGCCGCAAGGCCGAGGCGGATTTCAAGGCGCAGGTCGAAGAGGCGGTCACCACCGTCGCCCGCACGCGCGGGCTGACCGAAGACACCGTCGAGGCGATCAAGTCGCAGATCCTCGGGGTTGGCTGATGAGTGCGCCGATTTCAGAAGAGGAGTGGGCGCGGCTGCGGCGCGACAGCGTCGCCGTCCTGCCCGGGATCGTCGAGCAGGTCGGGCTGCCGAATGTGCTGCTGCCCTATCAGGCGCGCACCGTCTCGGTTCTGGACAGCGTCCGGGATTGCCCGGCGCTGTTCGTCGAGAAATCGCGCCGGGTCGGTCTGACCTGGGGACTGGCCGCCTATGCCGTCTTGCGCGCCGCCCGTGCCCGGACCGCCGGCGGGATGGATGCGATGTATATCTCGTATTCGCGCGAAATGACCCGCGAGTTCATCGACGCCTGCGCGATGTGGGCGCGAGCGTTCAACATGGCCGCAATGGCCGTTGAAGAGTGCGTGTTTGATCAGGGCGATGACGAGGGCGACCGGTCGATCCAGGCGTTCCGCATCCGGTTTTCATCGGGATTCGAGATCCTCGCTCTGTCATCCGCCCCGCGCGGCCTGCGCGGAAAGCAGGGCGTCGTCATCATCGACGAGGCGGCCTTTGTCGATCAGCTGGCCGAGCTGATGAAAGCCGCCCTGGCCTTCCTGATGTGGAGCGGTCAGGTGATCGTCTGTTCGACCCATGACGGGGTGGATAACCCGTTCAACGCCGCGATTCAGGATATTCACGCGGGCCGGTCGCCCTATGCCCATCTGCGGATCGATTTCGACCAGGCGCTGCGGGACGGGCTTTATCAGCGGATCTGCCTGGTCAAGGGCGAGACCTGGACGGCCGAGGCCGAGGCCGCCTGGCGGCAGAAGATCATCGATTTTTACGGCGACGGGGCGGACGAGGAATTGTTCTGCATCCCGTCGGCCAGTTCGGGCGCCTGGCTGCCCGGCCCGCTGATCGAGGCGCGGATGACGGCGGATGCGCCGGTCCTGCGTCTGGGCCTGCCGCCCGATTACCTGCACCGCAGCGCTGCCGATCAGGAGACGCTGCTGGCCCCGTTCATGGCCGAGCTGGACGATGCGCTGGCGGGGCTTGATCCCGATCTGCAATATGCCTTCGGCTTTGACTTTGCCCGCGTCGCGGACCTGACCGTCGGCGTTCTGCTGTCGATCGAGGATCGGCTGATCCGGCGCGAGCGGCTGGTCTTCGAGCTGCGCGGCGTGCCGGGCGATGAGCAGAAACGGATCGTCAAGGCGGTGCTGGAGCGGGTGCAGCAGCGGCTGATCGCGGCCGCCTTTGACGCCACCGGCATGGGTTGGACCGTGGCCGAGGACATGGGCAGGATCTTCGGGCTGAAGGAAGGCCCCGATAGCCCCGGCCGGGTCATCGCCGTGAAATTCACCGAGGAGTGGTACCGGGTCGAGATGCCGCCCCTGAAGACGGCCTTCGAGGATGGCGCGATCGAGATCGGCCCGGACCCGGAATTCCTGTCGGATCTGCGGTCGGTCAAGGTGCAGCGGGGCGTGGCCCGGGTGCCGGCCTTGCGCGAGGGTGTGCGCGGCAAGCGCCGCCACGGCGACTATGCGATCGCGCTGGCGCTGGCCCATTACGCCAGCCGCGGCAAATGGGTCGAATACGGCTATCGCCCGGTATCGGCCGGGCGCGGCATGACCGGCCATAATGGCGGGCCGCCCATGTTCGAGGACGAGACCCGCGGCTGGTGGCGCCCGCCGCTGGGCAGCGGGCTGAGAGGAATGATCTGATGGCAACAAGCCCCACCCTGCTTGACCGTTGGGGTCAGCCCATCCGCCGCGAGATCATGACGCAGGAGCTGTCGGCCGCCACGGTCGGTGGGGCGCGCACGCCGATGGCGGGATATCCCGGCGACGGGCTGAACCCGATCCGGCTGGCGCAGATCCTGCGATCGGCCGACCACGGCGATCCGGTCCGGTATCTGGAACTGGCCGAGACGGTCGAGGAGCGGGATCACCATTACGTCGGCATCCTCGGCACCCGGCGCCGCACCGTCAGCCAGATCGAGGTGACGGTCGAGGCGGCATCCGACGCGCCGCGGGATGTCGAGATCGCAGACCGGATCCGTGACTGGATCGGGCGCGACGAGCTGAACGACGAGATGTTCGACATCCTCGACTGCATCGGCAAGGGATACAGCTTTACCGAGATCATCTGGGACACCTCCGGCGGGCAGTGGCAACCGGCGCGGCTGGAGTGGCGCGATCCTCGCTGGTTCCGCTTCGATCCGCGCGACCTGACGACCCCGCTGCGTCTGGATGAGAACGGCCAGCCGGTGCCGCTGGAGCCGGGCAAGTTCATCCACGCCCGCATCCGGTCCAAATCGGGTCTGCCGCTGCGGTCCGGGATCGCCCGACTTGCCATGTGGGGCTGGATGTTCAAGGCCTTCGCGGTGCGGGACTGGTCGATCTTCGTGCAGACCTATGGCCAGCCCTTGCGGGTCGGGAAATGGACCGCCGGTGCATCCGAGAAGGACAAGGATACCCTGTTCCGGGCCGTCGCCAATATCGCAGGCGATTGCGCGGCGATCATCCCCGACAGCATGTCGATCGAATTCGTGGACACCGGATCGGTGTCGGCCTCGGGCGATCTCTATCGCACCCGCGCCGACTGGATCGACCAGCAGATGTCGAAAGCCGTGCTGGGGCAGACGGCGACCACCGATGCCATTGCCGGCGGCCA
The DNA here is from genome assembly GCA_030538135.1 of Paracoccus sp. (in: a-proteobacteria). Taxonomy (GTDB): domain Bacteria; phylum Pseudomonadota; class Alphaproteobacteria; order Rhodobacterales; family Rhodobacteraceae; genus Paracoccus. The sequence goes on along the minus strand of JAUNUO010000013.1, from coordinate 18,628 downwards.
TGCGGTTGGGCGCGAGCACCGGCAGGTGCAGGAGGATATCGAGCGGGCCGATGCGCGGGCGATCGCGGCGATCCTGAACCGGGATCTGATACAGCCCTGGGTGCAGCTGGAATTCGGCCCGCAGATCCGCTATCCAAGGCTGCGGATCGAGCGGTCGAAGAAAGAGGATATCGCCGGGCTGTCGTCGGCGCTTGGCGCGCTGGTGCCGCTGGGGCTGCGGGTCGAGCAATCGGTGATCCGCGACCGCCTGGGGATCCCGGAACCGGCCGAAGGGGCCGAAATTCTGACCCCGGCTGCGCCCGCAGCGCCCCCCGAGGATCAGGATCGATCCATTAAACGGTTTTCCGGCGAATTTAAACGGGGGTCGGGGGCGGATGGTCCCGATATGGCCCTGCACAGCCAAGGCCTGTCAGCGGCGCTTACAGAGGCCCGCCCCCCGGAGGATCAGATCGGCGCTCGGCTGGCCGAGAACGCCCAGCCCGAGATCGAGCGGATGCTGGGCACGATCGAGGCAATGATGGCCGCTGCCGGCAGTCTGGAGGAATTCCGCGAATTGCTGCTGGCGGCTTTTCCGCTGATGGACGGGCAATCGCTGGCCGGCCATATCGCCGAGGGCATGATCGCGGCCGAGCTGGCGGGCCGGCTGGCCAGCGAGGGCGATGATGGCTGACGCGGCGCTGGAGGGCATCCTCGGGCGGCCGTTCCCCGAGCAGTTCGCGGCGCTGCGGTTGCGGCTGGGCAACCGCCTGCCGACATCGCGCTGGGACGATCTCCGCAAATCTGCCCATGACCGCGCCTTTGTGGTGGCCGGCGCGACCAAGGCCGATCTGCTGGCCGATCTGGCCGGGGCGGTCGACAAGGCGATCACCGATGGGCACGGGCTGGAGGAATTCCGGCGCGATTTCCGCCGCATCGTGTCCGAGCGGGGCTGGAGCGGCTGGACCGGCGAGGGCACGGTCCGGGGCGAGGCATGGCGCACGCGGGTCATCTACCGGACCAATGCGCGGGTCAGCTATGCCGCCGGCCGGCGCGCCCAGCTGATCGAGGCGGGGTTTCCGTTGTGGATCTACCGCCATGGCGAATCGCGGGATCCGCGCCCCGAACATCTGGCGCTGGACGGGGTCACCCTGCCGCCCGATCACCCGTTCTGGGAGACCTGGTCGCCGCCAAACGGCTGGGGCTGCAGCTGCTACGTCAGCGGCGCGCGATCGCCGCAGGCGGCGCGGCGCATGGGCGGCGATCCGGACAAGACGTTGCCAGAGGGATGGAATAAGCCCGACCCGAGCACCGGCACGCCAAAGGGCATCGACAAGGGCTGGGATTATGCGCCCGGCGCGACGGTCAGCGATGCGATCCGGGCGCTGGACGGCAAGCTGCCGCAGCTGCCGGCCGAGATAGGCGCGGCGCTGTCGGCCGCGATGCCGCCCGCCGCACGGAAAGCGCGGCTCGACGCCTTCGGGGCGTTTTTCGACCAGGTGACGGCGCGCGGCCGGGCCGAGGGTGCGATGATGGTCGTCGGCGCCATGCAGGGGAAGTGGATCGCAGGCGCAAAGAAGCATGGCCTGACGCCGGCCACGGCCGAGATCGCGGTCACCGATCGCGCCATCCTGCACACGTTCCGCGACGCGAAGGTGCGCCCCCTGGACACGGGCTGGTACCGCCAGTTGCCGCTGTATCTTGAAACGCCGGACATGGTGCTGCTGGACACGCGAACCGATCCGCCTGTGATGCTGCTGATTTTCACCCTGCCAGGCGGTGGGGCGAAGCTTGCGGTGCGGATAAACTATCACATCAAGAAGCACGGCACGTTCAATTCGGTGCAATCGGGGGCAGTGATCGATGCATCCGACATCCAGGCACTGCTCGGCTCTCCGGGGATGGTGGTTTTAGATGGGATGTGAGGCAGGGCCGGACTCGAACCGACATCAACTCACCGAAAGACGGATCTTCCGGCAAGTCCCCTTACCCATCGGGGTACACTGCCTCACAGGACCAAGATAGCCATGATGGATATCGAATTCAACGACCGCGAACTGACCGGCGCCATCCGCCGGATCGAAGGCGCGCTGACGGATATGACGCCGCTCATGCAGGATGTCGGCGAGTTGATGGTCCATAGCACCAAGCGACGTTTCATTGCGGGCAGCGCGCCGGATGGATCGCCGTGGGCGCCGAAATCCGAGGTGACGAAGGCTGCATATGAGCGTCGCGGCGACCCTGTCGATGAGCGCCCGCTGTTCGGACCGTCCGGCCGCCTTTCGGGCGAAATCCATTATCAGGCCGACGAGACCAGCGTCAGCTGGGGATCATCGCTGATCTATGCCGCGGTCCAGCAATTCGGCGCCGAGCAGGGGGAGTTCGGTCCGCGCACGCCCTGGGGCGATATCCCCGCCCGCCCGTTCCTCGGTCTCGGCGAGGACGACAAGGCCGGGATCATCGAAACCGTCACCGACTGGATGACCCGCACGATGAAGGCTTGATCGCGGGCCGCGCCCCTGCAAAACTGGGGCTGCGAGCCCCCGGCCCGTGTCCCCGCAGACCGTTGTGTCTATTTTGACCCCGGCCCGGCGGTCATGTTTCGGGCATGAACACGCCCGCCCCCTCCCTTGCCCTGATGCAGGTCATGCCGGTCCCGCCCGCCGCCGATGGCGAGGTGCCAGACTGGATCCACCTGCTGCCCGCGCCCGGCCCGGTCGAGACCAATGACGGTCGCGGCCCCTACCGGCTGGAGGATGCGCCGCGCGTAATCGCCGCCAGTCTGGCAGCCGTCCGCAAGCTCCCGATCGACGAAAATCACAGCATCGATCTGGCCGCCCCGCGCGGCGAGCCGGCGCCCGCGCGCGGCCATGTGGTCGAGTTGCAGGCGCGTGCGGACGGGATCTGGGGCCGCGTCGAATGGACCGGCAGCGGTCGCGCGCTGATGGCCGACCGGGCCTATCTGGGGATCAGCCCCGCCATCCTGCACGACAAATCCGGCCGGATCGTGGCCTTGCTGCGCGCCTCGCTGGTCAATCGCCCCAATCTGCGCGGGCTGACCGCGCTCCATCAGGAGGAAACCATGTCCCTCAATGAACGCCTGGCCGAGATCCTCGGTCAGGAACCGGGTGTCGATGACGACACCCTGATCGCGCGCGTCACCGCCCTGCATCAGCAGGCGGACCGCTCCGCGCCCGAAACCGTGGCGCTGCAATCGCAGATCGCGGAAATCGGCCTCGCCCTTGGCGTGCCGCAGGATGCCGCCCCGGCCGATATTCTGGGCGCCGCCCGGCGCGCCGCCGGCGGCGAGGCGCAGGTGATCACGGCCCTGCAATCGGAACTCGCCAGTGTCACGACACAGCTGAACGGATTGCAGGAAGCCCATGCCCGCGAGCGGGCCGAGGCTTATGTCGATGGCCAGATCACCCGCGGCCGTGTCGGCATCAAGCCGCGCCGCGACTATTACGTCGGACTGCACATGCGCAATGCCGCCGAGGCCGTCGATGTGATCGAGGCGCTGCCGATCATGCAGCCGGGTGCCAGCATGGCCGCACCCGATCTGACCACCGCGCTGAACAGCGAGGATCCGAATGCGATCATCGCCGCCGCGCGCGGCTATCAGAAGAAAATGGCCGAGAGCGGCGTCGATATCGACTGGCCCTCGGCTGTCACCGCAATCCGGGAGGGCCGGACGTGATCCCCATTTTCATCCGCGCCTACCATGCGCCAGGCGAGATCCGCAGCAACCGCATCGTCGCGTTTTCCGACGCCGCCAATGGCAATGACATCGCCGAGGCAACCGGCGCCAGCGACGTGCTGATCGGTGTGTCCGACCGGATGGGCGCGGCCGCAGGCGGCATGTGCGACGTGCACCGCCTCGGGCTTGCGGCGACCCTGCTGGGCGGAGCCGTCTCGGCCGGCGATCCGGTCAGTGCAGACGCCGAGGGGCGTGCTGTCAAGGCCACCACCGGCCGCATCATCGGCTATGCCGACGAGCCGGGCGCCGAGGGTGACATCATCGACGTCTGGCTGGTCCAGACCAGCCTGTAAAACAGAGGTTTAAATGTCTCATAATCGTCCCTTTCCGACCGATCCGGTGCTGACCGCGATCACGGTCGGCTATCGCAACACCACCGCCATGCGGATCGCCGATCAGGTGCTGCCGCGTGTCCCGGTCTCGGCCGAGAAGTTCAAGTGGACCGAATATCCGATCGCGGAAGCCTTCAACACGCCTGACGCGCGGGTCGGCCGCCTCGGCCGCGTCCAGCAGCTGGAATTCGGCGGCGAGGAACGCACCTCGTCCGTCGAGGATTACGGTCTGGATGCCCCGATCCCCTATTCGGATATTCAGGCGGCCGCCGATGCCCGCGCCCAGGGTGTCTCGAGCTTCGACCCCGAGGGCCATGCGGTCGCGATGCTCACCGACACCATCGAGAACATCCGCGAGGTGCGGGTGGCGCAGATGATCCACGACCGGAACACCTATGCGACCGACAAGCGGACCGTGCTGTCGGGCACCTCGCAGCTGTCCGATTACGAGAACTCCGACCCGATCGGTGTCATCAAGCGCGGCCTCGAAGCCACCCTTATCCACGCCCCGAACACCATGGTCATGGGTCGCGAGGTCTGGTCGCGCCTCAGCTCGCACCCCAAGATCGTCAACGCTGTCAAGGGCAACCTGACCAGCGAAGGCATCGTCTCGCAGCAGGCCTTTGTCGATCTCTTCTCGGGCGAAGGCATCTCGCGGATGCTGATCGGCGATGCCTGGCACAACACCGCCCGCCTCGGCCAGCCGGTCGCGCTGCAGCGTGCCTGGGGCAAGCACGTCGCCCTGCTGCATCTGAACGGCATGGCGACCGCCGAGGGCGGCGGCATCACCTTTGGCCTGACCGCGCAATACGGCAGCCGCATTGCCGGCCGGATCGAGGACAAGGACGTTGGGCTGCAGGGCGGGTTCCGCATCCGGACCGGCGAGCGGGTGCGTGAGCTGATCGTGGCGCGCGACGTGGGCTATTTCATCGAAAACGCGGTGGCATGATGGCGCGCAATCCGAAAACCACCCCGAAAGCCAAGGCTGATGAAACCGGCACGATCCCGACGCGGCTGTTCGCGGCCGCGCGCGAGGTCCAGCATGACGGGGACGTTTATCGCCTGGGCGATACCGTGGCACTGACGCCTGACCAGCACCGCGCGCTGGCGGCGGCCGCGGCGGTCCTGCCGCTGATCTGGGAAGACGGCGCGGAAGATGCCGCCCAGCAGACGGAAGACAAGGGCGGCGCGCAATGACCTATGCCACGCTCGAGACCCTGACCGAACGGTTTGGCGCGGAGATGATCCGGCGCCTGACCGACCGGTCGGACCCGCCGAATGGCTGGGCCGATCCGGTGGTCGTCGGCCGGGCGCTGGTGGACACCGATGGGGTGATCGACGGGTTCTTGCGGTCGCGCTATCTGACACCCGTCAGGAATGTGCCGCCGCAGCTGCGCGACATCGCCCTGTCGATCGCGATCTACAAGCTGCACCGCTTCTCGCCCGAGACGAAGATCAAGGACGATTACGACGCGGCGATGAAGGCTCTGCGAGATATCCAGGCCGGCACCATCCTGCTGACCGTCGAGGGCGTGACGCCTGCCGTGACCGGCGGGACCGGCGCGCGGATCACGGATCGCGAACGTCCGCTGACCGCCGAGAACCTGAAGGGGTATATCTGATGGTCCCGGCGATGGTCGAGCGGCTGGCCGAAAGGGTCGAAACCCTGCGCGGCCGTATCTGGGAAGGGGCGGATTTCGCGCGGCTGCTGGCCTCGAACAGCTTTCGGACGGCCAGCGGCGGCGCCTATGTGATGCCGATGTCGCTGCGGGCCTCGGCCCCCCTCGATGCGGCCGGCGGCTTTGTCCAGCCGATGGATGAGGTGCTGTCGGTCGTGCTGGTCCGCCCGTCAGAGGATCCGCAGGGCGGCCGCGAACTGGCGCGGATGTCGGGTCTGATTTCCGAGGTGATCGCCGCCCTGGCGGGCTGGCGGCCGTCCCATGCCACCGCCCCGTTCCGCCTTGTCCAGGGGCGGATGATCAACATCGGCGCCGGCGTGCTGGTTTATCAGCTCGAATTCGCCGTCGCCCGGCAATTGAGGATCAACCCGACATGAGCCGTCGCAAACCGATCGTTCGCCCTGACAACCCGGCCCCGCCCAAAGGCGGCGGCAGTTACGTCCGCCAGCCGGACGGGCTGCTGATCCCCGCCGAGATGCTCCCCGCCGCAGACGCCCGGAGCGCCCCTGAAACACCGCCTGAAACGGACGAATGACATGCCCATTTTCTGGAACGAAAAGGTTTTCCTGCTGGCCCCCGAAAGCAGCTACGGCGTGGCGCCGGTGCTGGCGGCCTCGGATGCGGTGCTGGCCACCAACATCGCCCTGACGCCGATGGAGGGCGAGGATGTCAGCCGCGAACTGGAACTGCCCAGCATGGGCGCGCAGGGCACGATTCCGGTGGATATCCATGCGAAGCTGTCGTTTTCGGTCGAACTTGTGGGCGCCGGGACCGCCGGAGAGATCCCGCCGATCGGCAAGCTGTTCCGGGGCTGCGCCCTGGCCGAAGTGCAGGACGGTTCATCGGTCATCTATACGCCGGTTTCGCGCAACCATGAAAGCGTGTCGATCCATATGTGGATCGGGGACACCCGCTATGCCCTTCGGGGCGCGCGCGGCACGGCCACCATCCGGGTGAACGCCAGCGCGCTGCCCAAGGTCGAATTCGAGATGACCGGACTGTTCGTGATGCCGTCCGAGGTCACCCCCGTTACCCCCGATCTGACCGATCAGCTCGAGGCCGATGTGCTGGTCGCAACCACTGCGAATACGCCGGGTTTCTCCATCGGTGGCCAGGATTTCGTCATGCGCAGCTTTGCCCTGACGCTTGGCAACGAGGTCGCCGGACGCTTTCTGATCGGGTCCGAAGGGGTGCTGATCACCGGCAAATCCGAGACGATCGAAACCACCGTCGAGGCCCTGCCGCTGACCACGTTCAACCCGTTCGATCTGGCGCTGAACCGGACACGGGTGGCGGTCGCCCTGACCCATGGCACCGCAGCGGGCAACCGCGTCGCCATCGACGTGCCCCGTGCGCAGATGCAGCGCCCGACCGCGCTCGAGCAGAACCAGAACATCAAGGAATGGCCGCTGCGGCTGGTGCCGATGATGGGCCAGGGTAACGACCAGTTCTCGATCACCTTCAGCTGAGGCAGCCATGTTCACCATTTCCCCGAACCCCGAATTTTCGCATCCGGTCAAGATCCGCGTGCCCGTCGACGGCGGGTTCACTGATCAGGAGTTGACGGCCCGGTTCCGGGTGCTGCCCTGGTCGGAAACACGCGATACCGACGGTGATCCGGCCGAGCAGTTGCGCCGGATCTGGATCGGCTGGGAGGGCGTGGTCGACCCCGAAGGCAACGCCGTGCCATTTTCCAACGCCGCCCGCGATCAGCTGATCGACCTGCTTTATGTGCGCGTCGCCGTGCTGGAAGCCTACAGCAAGGCGATCACGGGCGCCAAACAGGGAAACTGATCGAGGCCGGGCGTCGATGGGCGCGCGGCGATCTGACCGCCGCGAACCCGGCCAGCGAGGCGGAACGGGATGCCGGGCGCTGGGGACTGGCGCGGGTGCCGGGGCGAAGACCCGCCCCCGCGCCGGACGGGGTCTGGCCGGATCATGCCGATGCCATGTGGGCGTTTCTGGCGGTGGACCGGCAATGGCGCGGCGTCGCGTCGCCGATGGGCGGCGTGCAGTGGCTGGGGCTGGATTACACCGCAGCGCAGGCCGGGCTGGCACTGGCGGGCATCAGCGTCAGCCCGGAACTGTGGACCGAAATCTGCCTGATCGAGGCGGGCGCAACCGAGGAACTGAATCGCCATGACTGAGATGCGCGCGAAATTCACCTTCACCGCCGACGCCGGCGAGGTGAAGCGCGCGCTGAAGGAGATGGACGGTGGCCTGTCCGCTGTGCGCGGCCAGACCCAAACCACCGCCAGTGTCACCCGTGATCTGGGTGTCGCCGGTCGGACAGCGGCGTCCGGTCTCAATGCCTCGACCGGTGCCGCGGGCCATCTGGGCCGTGCCTCGGAAACCGCGGCCCGCGGCATCCGCCAGCAGACCGAGGCCAGCCGCAAGGCGGCCAGGGCCATTGATCTGCAGACCCGCGCCGCCAATACCGGCATTGCCGCGCTGACCCGGCTGGGCCGGATGGCGGTAACGGCAGGGGCGGGCATCGCTGCCGCCTTTTCCGTGCAGATGCTGGGGCGCGCCGCGGACGGCTGGTCGGACATGCAGTCCCGTCTGGGTGCCGCGATCAAGGATCAGGCCGCCGCGCCGGAAATGATGCAGGACATGCTGCGGCTGGCGAACGCATCCTATTCCGGCATCGGCCAGACGGTCGAGATTTTCGCGGGCAATGTCGGACCGATGCGCGATCTCGGCTATGCGACCAAGGAGACGGTCGATTACACCGAGTCGCTGAACCACATGCTGGTCATCACGGCCACGAAGGGCCAGCAGGCGGCATCGGTGCAGACGGCGCTGTCGAAGGCGATGGCCACCGGCAAGCTGCAGGCGGACGGGCTGGAAACCGTGCTGGCCCATGGCGGCCGGGTGGCCGAGGCGCTGGCGAAGGAACTGGGCACCACCGTCAGCAACCTGCGCGGGCTGGCCTCGCAGGGCCAGATCACCGGGCGGGTGATCGCGCAGGCGCTGCTCGGCTCGCTCGAGGATGTGCGGCGCGAGGCCGGCGAGATGCCGACCACGATCGCGGACGGGTTTTTGAAGATCGGCAACAGCGTCACCGCGCTGATCGGGTCGATCGACAAGGGGATCGGCGCTTCGGAGGCGGTCGCGGGCTGGCTGAACGGGATTTCCGAAGGGATCGCAACGCTGGCGCAGTCCGATTTCAGCGGGCATGTGGCATCCATGGCAGCTGGCGCCCAGGCATTGGGGCAGGTGCTGATGGTGCTGGCCGCGACCCGGATACCGGCGATCATTGCCGGCGCCCGGGCGCTGAACATCTCGATGGCGGTCATGCAGGGGCAGTTCCTGGCCGGGGCCATCGCCTCGCGCGGGATCACCGCCGCCATGGCCGTCCAGGCCGCCGGCGCCCGCGCGCTGGCTGGGGCGATGGCACTGGCCGGCGGACCGGTCGGGATCCTTGCCGCTGCGGTGGCCGGCTTGGGTGTCGCGCTTTGGAACACCCGATCCCGCGCCGAGGAAGTGGCTGCGGCCATGAGTCAGGTGGCCGTCTCGCAACGCGACCTGAACGATGCGCTGGAACGCTATCAGCACAATCGGTCGGCCGCGACGATCGAGGCGCTGCGCGATTCGGCGGAAGCCGCCCGCGACAAGATCCGCGAGGCGCTGAAGGCCGCGCAGGACGAGTTCAACAATGCCAGCTTTTCCACGAACCTTTTCGGTCGGTCCCTTTGGGAAACCGACAGAATGGCTGAGGCGCGAGCACAGATCGGGGAGTTGCAGATTGCCTTACATGACGCGGAAGGCGCGCTTTCGCTGGCTGAACACGCCGCCAGCAATATGCGGCATCAGCTGGAAGGGGCCGGCGAGGCCGCGCGCATCCTGACCGAAGAACAGGAGCGGGCACAGGTCGCAGCGTTGGACATGCTGCGCAGCTATGAGCGCCGCGCCGAACTGGCGCTGGCCGAGGCCGAATACGGCCGGGAAAGCGTGGGCTATCAGGTGGTGCAGATGGCCCATGAGCGTGAGCTGTTGGCTGCCCGGGTCAATTCGCTGGACATCTCGGAATCGCTGCGGGATGCGATCCTTGATGCCGCCGATGCCGCCATGCAGGCCGAAGGCGCGACCGACGGCTGGGATCAGGTCATGAATGTCCTGCTGACCACGACGCAGGACACCTACAATATCCTTCAGGATATCGCCGCCACCGAACCGCCGGGGAACTGGCTGGAAGGGGCCATCGGTCAGGCGCAACGGCTGGCGCTGGCGCTGTGGGAAGGGTTGGGGGCGGCCGGTGCGATAGCGGGTGAGGAGGTTGCCAAGCCCCCGGCAGCCGAGCGCCCTCCGGCCCGCCCGCCCGGTATCCGGCGGCCATCGCGGCGCGCGGCCGAAAGATCAGGCGGCGGTGCCAGTCGCGGCGGCGGTATCGACCACGCAGCCCGGGAAGCCGAACAGCAGCGCCGCGCCGTGGCCAATCTGACCGCAGGCCTGCAACAGGAACTGGACATCCTGCGCGAGCTGGACCCGGCGCTGCAGGACATGATCCGGCACCGCGACGTGTTGGCCCATGCAACCGCGGCCGAAAAGCAGTCGATCGAAGAGATGATCCGGACCCGCCTCGCGGAAACCGAGGTCATGGAAGAGGCGCAGCGCCAGATGCGCGAGGTCCAGGCGACCGGCCGCGAGGTGATCGGCGGCATTTTCGACATGATGCGCAACGGCTCGACCGCCGGCGATATCCTGCTTGGCACCCTAGGCCGGATTGCCGGGAAACTGGCCGAGATCGCCCAGGACAATCTGGCCGATCTGCTGTTCGGCAACGGCAAGACGGGCGGCGGGACAGGTATCGGCGGCATTCTGGGCAGCGTTTTCGGGGCGATTCGCGGGCTGAAGGCCAACGCCATGGGTGACGTGATCGGCGCGCCGACGCTGTTTGCATATGGCGACCGGCCGGGGCAGCTGGGCGTGATGGGCGAGGCCGGGGCTGAGGCGATCATGCCCCTGACCCATGCGATGGGCGGCGGCGTCGGCGCCCGGATCGGGGGGCGCGAGACCACGTTGCCTCTGACCCGGCTCGCCTCGGGCAAGCTGGGCGTGACTGCAACGCCCGACATCTTGGCTGCCGCCCGTCCTTTCGCGGCCGGCGGCACCTTCGGGCTGCCGTCGCGCCCGCCGCTGCGCGGCGCGTCAGCGCCGGCGGCACCTGCCGGGGGCAGTGACATGCGGGTCCACATGTCCTTCGATCTGCGCGGGGCCGAGGGCGACGTGTCGATCGAACGCAAGATCGGGCGGGCGGTCGCGGCGGCGCAGCAGGAAATGCAGCGGATGCTGCCCGATCAGGTCAAGGTGATCCTGGCCGATCCGAGGGCGCGCTGATGGCCCTGTCTTTTCCCCTGTCCCTGCACGATTTCTGGCTGAAGCTGCCGATCCGGCGGCTGCAGTTCGATTGTCCGGGCGTGACCACCCATGCACGGACGCGCGGCGGGGAAATCCTGCCCGCCGAGATCGGCACCCGGCTGTGGACCGCACAGGTCGAACTGGGCGACATGACGGCCGACGAATGGGACGAGGTCGACGCGCTGCTGATCGCCCTGAACGCCGGCGGGGCCTCGTTTCTGGCCACCGATACCCGGCGTCCCATGCCGGCTGCGGACCCGACCGGGGCTGGCCTGGCCGGCAGCAATCCGGCGATCAGCTCGTCCCCGAACGTGAACGATCTCACCCTGTCCGGCCTGCCGCCCCAGTATGCGCTGCGTCGGGGCGACATGCTGTCGTTTAGCTATGGCGGAAATCCCGTGCGACGGGCGCTGCACAAGGTGGTGACCGGGGGGGTGGCCGATCTGGCAGGCAATCTGACCCTGACGATCACGCCGCCCCGAGAGAGCGCAGCGCCGAACGGGACAGCGGTGCGCCTGATACGGCCGGTCTGCAAGATGCTGATCGTGCCGGACAGCATCGAGCCGGGTTTCGGCCGCGCCGGCGGCATCCACACCGGCGTCACGTTTTCCTGCCAGCAGACCTTGAGGTAAGCCGATGGTGGCCAGCATCACCCCTGCCGAACAGTCGCATCTGATCTCCCGCCAGGGGCGGCGCGCGGCGGCGCTTATCTGGATCGCCGCGCGACATATCCGGACCGGCGGCATTGAGACGGCCGGGTTCTGGACCGGATCGGATCACCGCGACTTCATGATCGACGGTGTGTCCAGGCTCTATTTCGGGGCGGGCGGGCTGATCTCGCTGGACCCGATTCGGTCGGTGACGGGCCTCGACGTCCAGAAAACCACGGCCAGTTTCGCGCTGCAGACGCCCGAGGTTGAACAGGCGGTGCGCGGCTATGACCTGCGGCAGGCCGAAGTCGAGATTCACCGCGCGCTGTTCGACCCGGTAACGCTCGATCTGATCGGCATATCTCGAAAATTCGCCGGCTGGGTCGATGTCGTCGATATCACCGAGGCCGCGACGGATGCGCCGGGCAGCTGCAAGCTGACCATGGTCGGGTCGGCACGGCGCGGCACCCGCCCGCTGTCGCTGAAGCGTGGCGATGCCAGTCAGCGCCTGCGCAAACTGCCGGACGGGCGCCCTGACCGGCTGATGCAATATGCCGACATTTCCGGCGCCGTCCCCGCGAAATGGGGGGTGTCATGAGACTGTATGATTGGGAGGCCCGGCTGTCGGACTATATCTGCCGGGTCGCGAAAACCCCCTTTGAATACGGTGTTCACGATTGCGCGCTGTTTGCGGCCGGCGGGGTCGAGGCGGTGACGGGCAGCAATCCTGCCGTCAAATGGGCGGGCCGCTATGGCTGCGCCCTGGGTGGTCTGCGGCAGATGCGCCGGGTCGGATATGCCGATCACATCGACTGCGCGGCCCGGCTGTTCCCCGCCATTTCCGCTGCGGCGCGCATGGCGGGCGATCTGGCGGTGGTCACCCAAGGCGATGACCGCGCCCTTGGAATCGTGCAGGGCGCGCTGATCTATGTGCTGCTGGGCGATCAGATTGGCCTCGTCCCGGCCCATCGTGCCAGCCAGATACTGGGGGTGCGCTGATGGCTGTCGTCGGCGTCGCGATCAAGGCGGTCGGCGCTTGGGCCACCGCGACAAAACTTGGGGCGATCGCCACCAATCTGCTGATCAGCGCCAGCCTGACGGCGGTGCAATCGGCACTGCAGCGCAATGCCATGAAGCGCCAGCCGCTGCCCGGCATCCAGACCGAATTCACCACCGATGGGGGTATCCGCCCGCAGGCCTTCATCGTCGGGCGCTATGCGACCGGCGGTCATATGATCTGCCCGCCGATGTCGCATGGCAAGGTCGGCCGGAACCCGAATGGTTTCCTGACCTATGTGATTGCCCTGTCCGACGTGCCGGGTGCCTCGCTGCGCAAGGTCATCGTCAACGACACCGAGGTCACGTTCGCCGCCGCCCCCGAAAACATGCCGATCGGCGGGAAAATACCCCGTGACAGGAGCGCTCAATGGTACTCCGACAACGGCCTTGACCCGGTCAACCCGGAAACCGGCGTACCGCTTATTCCCGTTGGTCGGCCCGCAACTGGGGATCACGCCGGCAATTGCTGGCTGATCTATTACAACGGCCGCCAGACTGCCGCTGACCCCTATCTGTTGCAGGCCTACGGTCCGGGCACGCCTTGGGCGCAGGAAACCGAGCGGCCCTGGACAACCGACATGGTCGGGATCGGCACCTGCTATGCGATCCTGACCTTCAAGTTGAACAACGATCTGTGGAACGGGATGCCGCGTTGCCGGTTCGAACTGGACGGCATCCCCCTTTATGATCCCCGGCGCGATTCCACCCGCGGCGGCAACGGGCCGCAGCGGGCAACTGACCCGGCCACATGGGAGCCGAGCGACAACGCCAAGGTGATCGAATTCAACATCCTGCGGGGCATCCCGATCGCCGGCGGCCCGGTCTGGGGTTACGGCGTCGGCGATGAGGCACTGCCTCTGGCCGACTGGATCCCGGTCATGAACGCCGCTGACGCACAGATCGACGATGCACCGGCGTGGCGAGCCGGGCTGGAGATCGGCGTCGATCAGGAGCCGGCGGCCATCCTGGACGAGATCATGAAGGTGTCGCATTCCAGCGTGGCCGAGGTGGGGGGCGTCTGGAAATCTGCCATCGGCGCGGGCGGTGCGCCGGTCTGGCATTTCACCGATCAGGACGTGCTGATCTCCAGCCCTGCCTATGCCACCCCGTTCCCCGGCCTGCAGCAGACCTACAACGGCGTCCACGCCAGCTATCCAGAGCCAGACGCCCTCTGGCAGTCCAAGGATGCACCGCCGCGCTATAATTCGGCCTGGGAGGCAGCGGACAACGGCCGCCGCCTGATCGCGGAACTGGCGCTGCCGGCCTGCCCCTACGATGGGCAGGTGCAGCGCATCATGCAGTCCTATATCGAGGAGGAGCGCCGCTTCCGCAGCCATATCGTTGCCCTGCCGCCCGAGGCCGAAATCCTCGAGCCGCTGGACATTGTGTCCTGGACCTCGGCCGAACATGGCTATGAGGCCAAGCGGTTCCGGGTGACGGAGACCGCGCAGGACCTGCTGACCGGCGAAGTGACGGTTGCCCTGCGCGAGCGTGATCCGAACGATTATTCGTGGCGGCCGGATTTCCGGTTGCCCTCGGCCGTCGCGCCCGTCCTGACGCCGCCGCCCCCCGTGATCGTGCCGGAATCGGTGTCGATCGAGGGCATCGTGATCGCGGACGATCAGGGCCGCCCGCGCCGGGCCGGGGCGCGGATCCGCTGGGCGGGCTGGGCGCTGGACGGCATTACCGGAGTCCGCTGGGAAATCCGTCAGGGCAGCGAAGTCCTGTCCGGCACCATGCACGATCCCGAACGGGGCGAATTCGTGGTGCCCGATCTGCTGCCCGCAACGCCCGGCAGCGGGCGGATCAGGTTCATCGGGGCACGATCAGGCTGGACGGTATGGATCCCGTTCGCCACGCCCGACGTGCGCCTTGGTTCGCTGGATCTGGAATTCGAGCAGATAACGCAGGAGGTGCTGGCCGCCCTGCCGGAATACGAGGGCTGGATCACCAGCGCCGACGTCGAAAGCCTGGTCGAACAGGCGCGCAGCGATGCCCGCACGGCGATTGATGAGGTTGCGGATCTGGCCCGCGACAACCTCGCCATCGCGCGGAACTATACCGACACCGGTGTGCAGCAGGTCGTCACGACACTGGAAACCGAGATCGAACAGATGTCGGCGCGGATCGCCGAGATCACCGCGGCCAACACCAGCGGCAATCTGATCGCCAACCCTTCGTTCGTCGCCGGGCTGACGGACTGGACGATCGGTACGGCCAGCGTCACGGACGAAAAGGCCACGCTGACCAGCGAGCTGGGGCAGATTGTCACTATGGCCGGCGGATTTCCGACCGGTAACCTGCTGCAGTGGCGCGTTGAGCATCAAGGTGGCGCTGGCGTGGTGCGGGTCCAGTTTCTGGATGCCGCCGCCGCGAACCTCGGGTCGGAGTTTGCGACCAACCTGGGCGCGTCTGCCACGGTCAGGGTCGCGTCCGGCCAACACACCCCGCCCCCTGATGCACTTGGCTTCCGCTTTCGGGTCACGACGACTGCCAGTGTGACCATCGACAATGCGTCGGCCACCACAATCGATCAGGATGTCGTCGCGCGGCTTTCGGCGCTCGAGGCGGCAAAAACAAGCCTGACGGAATCGCTGGCGCTGTTCCAGCAGACTGTCAACGCCCGTTTCGTGCAGAGCGAGGCAGCGATCAGCAATGAGGCCGTCACCCGCGCGGGTGCCGACGACGCGCTGTCGGGTCAGATCAACAGCGTGTCGGCGGTGGCCAATGCCCGTAACCGGACGTTTCGACAGGCGACGGCACCGACCGGGGTGGTTGCTGGCGACATCTGGTATGACACCAACGCGAACAGCCGTCCCAAACGCTGGAGTGGATCGGCCTGGGTGGATGCGGCGGACACGCGGATCGCGCAGAACGCGGCGGCGATCACGGCTGAACAGACCGCGCGCGCAGATGCCGACAACGCGCTGGCGGACAGCCTGACGACCGTGACGGCCCGGACGAACCGGGGCACAGCGACAGGGCGTCTGCGGGTCACGTCCCAAAGCGGGCCGACCGATGTGCAGAACCGCATCGGGCTGCATTCCGAAGTGTCGGACGGTGAAGCGACCCATAGCGCGGCGATATTCCTCGACGCTCGTTCGGACGGCACGTCGCAGATTGTGGCAATCGCCAATCGGTTCGCGATTGTTACCGGGACCGGGGTCACCGCCGCGAAAATCGTGCCGTTCGTGGTCCAGGGTGGCATTGCCTATTTCGATACCGCTCACATCAGGACCGGCACGATTCTAGCAGGGCATATAGGTCATCTGGAAGTCGATACGTTCCACGTCAAGGACCGGGCCATGACCTCCGGTCACACCTTCCTGAACAGCAATACCGTGTCGTTCAGCAATCTCTGGACCGGAGAATGGCGCTATGGCCCCGATCTGGCATCGTTCAATTTCGGTGCACATGCAGCAGGGGAGAATATCGTTATCGGGACGGACGGCACCGGGGTGATTGATATCGGGGGCGGCGTAGCAGGCCGTCACGCTTATTGCCGTATCGAGATATGGCTCAACAGCAACAAGCTGTTGGAATGTGGGACCTTCGAGCGATACCGGCGCGCGGGCGGCGAGAGCGGCGGCGTTGCGGCAATAGATACGTCAGGGCGTTGGCACGGCACTGCAATCGGAGTTTCGCGGGCCGGATCTAACAACGTGCGCATCAGGTGTGCATGGCGGCAAGGAAATTATGACACGCCGACCGCAACGTGGGCCAGCGCCGGGCAACACTGGGTTCTGGAGCAAAAAAAATGATCCAAATCAGCATTTACGACATCGCGACGGGGCGGATCGTCAACAATATCACCACGTTCGACCCCGACGTGATCGACCTCAACGTAGGGCCGCAACAGGCATATATCGAAGGCATCTGGCCCGCCAATCAATATTACATCCGCGGGGCTGTTCCGGTCGCATTCCCGCCTAAACCGGGCGGCGCGTTTGTATGGGATTGGGATAATGAGGGCTGGATCGACCCCCGCACACCTGGCGATATCGCGGCAGATGCCGAGACCGCTTTGCAAACAGCCCGGGCGGCAGCGTCGATCACCAAAAACGCCCTCCTGAACGCCTGCATGGCAATCGGCCTGCTGAACCCCGCAGAGGCCGCGCAGGCCGCGCGGGGGGAAATCCCCGATAAGCTCGCCCCCGTTGTCGCGGGCCTCTCGGCCGAGGAGCGCGACATGATCGCGGTAAACTGGCCCGGTGCCGGCGTGATAGACCGGCTGGACCCGTATCTGACTGCGGTCTCGGCTCGGCTCGGCGTTTCGGACGCCGAACTTGACATGATTTTCGGGGTGATCCCGCCCGTCGAACACCAGCCTCAAGGAGACCCGTTATGACGATTTCGCAGACCACCATCACCGGCTCGATCAAGCGCCCCAATAATGTCGATGCCGCCGTGACCGAGGTCACATTCACGCTGCAGGGCATGGATTTCGAGGATGGCGAGATTGTGGCGGTGAACAGCGTGCCCGCTGAAGTGGACACCGCCGCCGGTGATTTTCTGGTGACGCTCTGGCCAAACGACGCGGGGATGAAGGGCACCACCCATTACAATGTGACGTTCAAGTTTTCTGACGGGACGACAATGCCGGCTTTGGACAGAGTCTATATCCGGCACTCGACCGCCGAACAAACGCTCGAGGACGTGGTGGCAGAAGGTATCATCGCGGGTCAGGTGCAGCCCTATCAGCTGCGCATAGTGACGCAGGCCGCCTATGAGGCGCTGACGGAAAAATCCCCAAATACCGTCTATCTGGTGCGGGGCTGATCATGCGCAAATATCTCGCGCGCAATTTCGTCGCTGCACATATCACCGATGCAGCCGGCATGGCGCAACCCGTGGACCTGCGGGATCATCAGGGCGTCTCGCTGCTGTCCGGCGCCGGTCCCGTGCCGCCTCGTATTGCCGGCAGTCTGCCCGATCTGCTTCTGACGGCCGGTGGCAATGAGGTACGGATTGACCTGACGCCGCTATTCGCGGGCGCGTCCAGCTATAGCGTGACCCCGATGCCGGCGGGCGTCACGTTGGATGACGCAATTCTGGCAATCGATCCGCTGGACGAGATCGCACCGATCCAGATCGGCGTGCGAGGCGTGAACGCGGCGGGCGCGTCCAATCCGGTGCAGTTCATGCTGACCGTTTCCATGTCCGCGCCAGAAATCGTCGGCCCGACCGCCGTCACCCTGTCCAGCATCGCCCGGACGGTGCAGGCTGACACCGCCCTGCCGCTGATACTGGCGGCGCTGGCGGCGGATGGCACCGCGCCGCTGACCTGGGCGCTGACCGCAGGTGCGCCCCATGCCGAGATCGACATCAGCGCACAGCCGCCGCGGCTGATGCTGGCGCAGATGCCAGCAGTCGGAGCGCAGGCAATCACCGTCCGGGCGTCGAACAGCGCCGGGCAGGCGACGGCGAGCTTTGATCTGACGGTCGAGGCAGCCGTGATTGATCCGCCGTCCGAAATCGTCGTTTCGATCGCGGGCAATCCGGACACGGTAACCAGCGGGCAGAGCCTGACCGGCACGATTACCGGCGCGCCGGCCGGGGCCACGATCCAGCACCGTTGGACCGACGGCACCGCACCATATGTTGGCGCGACGGCGGCGACATTCATCCCGGTGATCGGAGCCGGTGGCATTTCCGACCTGTCGCCGGTCTATTACGAGCCGATCATCGACGGGGCGGCATATCGCTCTGATCGCGTCGATGTTATCCATGCGGCCCCGATCGCCAGCGGGTCGATGCCGGACCTGACCATGACGCAGGGCGATGCCACGGCGACCGGGGATGCATCCACCTATT
>JAUNUO010000186.1 GCA_030538135.1 Paracoccus sp. (in: a-proteobacteria) | reverse complement strand
GTCGCCATCTTGGCCATCAGATCGGCGGTGGCGGGCGCGACGACCACCAGATCGGCATTGCGCGACAGTTGGATATGGCCGATCTCGGCCTCGCGGCTGGCGTCGAACAGATCGGTCTGACATTCCTCGCCCGCCAGAACCGACAGCGACATGGGCGTTACGAATTCGGCCCCCGCCCGCGTCAGCACCGGCGTCACCGCCGCGCCGTCCTTGCGCAACAGCCGGACCAACCCCGGAACCTTGGTCGCGGCGATACCGCCGCTTACGATCAAAAGGATGCGCCGCCCGTTCATAACCGCCTCCGCCTGCCTGCCCGACAGATAGCGGTCCCGGCGCGCCGGGGCAAGAAAGCCCCGACACCGCATCGGAAAGCGACGATCCTACCCACCTGCCTGCCGTCATCTTTCCCGCAGATGAAACAGCAGACTGCGGGAAAGCGGCGTCAGATCCTTTTCCGACCTCACACACAGAAACAACCGACGCGTCGCCCAGTTTTCCTTCAGGTAAAGGATCGCGATGTTCGTCGCCCTGCGATGGCGGCGGGCGGCGGTTTCGGGGATGATCCCGATGCCGGCATTGCGTCCCGCCATCAGGCAGATATCGGAAAAGCTGCGCAGCGATATGCGCGGCCGGAACGACTGCCCGGCCCTTGCCGCCTGCGCATCCAGATGTTCCTGCAACGCGCCGCTTGTCAGGGGCAGGAACGGCTCGCCCGCCAGATCGGAAAAGCGGACCTGACGCGCCGATGCCAGCGCATGATCCCGCGCCGCCACCACGACAAGGCGGTCGGTCGCGAAGGGATACATTTCAAGGCCGGTCGTGTCGGCGGCATCGGACAAAATCCCCGTTTCCGCAAAGCCAAGGGCAACGCTGCGGGCGATGTCGATGCTCTGTCTTTCCTTCAACTCGATATCGACCTGCGGATTTGCCGCCAGCCAGGGGGCCAGACGCGAGGGCAGAAATTCCGTGATGGCCGCCGTATTCGCCAACAGCCTGACCGTGCTGCGGATGCCTTTGGCATATTGTCCGATCTCGCCCCGCAACTGCCCCATCTGATGCAGGATCAGCCGCGCATGGTGAAGCAGCGCCTCTCCGGCCTCGGTCGGCACCACGCCGCGCCGGTGGCGATCCAGCAGCTTTACACCGCCGCTCGCCTCCATGTCGCGCAATCGTTCGCTGGCCGCGGCAAGGGACAGGCCGATCTGCGCGGCGCCATGCGTGATGCTGCCCGCTTCGGCCACCGCAAAGAACAGGCGAAGATCTGTCAGATCGAACCGCATAGCCGCATCTTATCATCCTGCAAGCCTTCGGAAAGGCCGAATGCAGACCCCGGCAATTCCGCATTGTGCCGATAGCGGGGGCGGGTATTCAAAAGGCATGACCGACATTTCCATACCCCTTCTTATCGCGATCGGCGCAACCTTCTTTGGCGCTGGCATGGTCAAGGGCGTCACCGGCATGGGATTGCCGACCGTTGCGATGGGCGTGCTTGGCGCGCTCATCTCGCCGCTGGCCGCGGCCAGCCTTCTGGTCGTGCCGTCATTCGTCACGAACCTCTGGCAGCTTTTGGCGGGACCGGCCGTCAAACCCATCGCCCGCCGTCTCTGGCCGATGATGCTGGCGATCTGTGCGGGAACCGGTGCAAGCGCGGGCTGGCTTGCCAGCGGCGATGCCGGCACGACAACGGTGGTTCTTGGCACCGCCCTGATGATCTATGCCGGATATACCCTGCTTGCGCGGCAGCTTTCCGTTCCGGCCGGGATCGAGCCCCTGTTATCGCCCCTCGTCGGCGCCGCAACCGGGATCGTAAGCGGCGCGACCGGCGTGTTCGTCATCCCGGCGGTGCCCTATCTGCAAGCCTTGGGCTTGTCGCGCGACGATCTGGTTCAGGCGTTGGGCCTTTCGTTCACGGTATCCACGGTGGCGTTGGCGGTGGCGCTTGGATCTCAGGGAACCTTCGCGACGGAAACGATGGGGCTTTCCCTGCTGGCTCTTGGTCCCGCCCTGCTGGGCCTCTGGGCGGGCCGGAAACTTCGCAAGCGCATCAGCCCGCCGATCTTCAAACGGGTGTTCCTGTTGTTTCTGTTTTTGCTGGGTGCCGAAATGGCCCTGCGCCCGCTTTTGTGAAGGAAGCCGGCGACCGTCCGTGTTCCGGTTATCGCTGCCACGCCCCGTTTGATTAACCAACCGTTAACCCCCCGAGCGGCATTTTCTGTGTACAGCCTGTGTACAGGCGGTGCATGACCCGTGTACGGGCTGCACAGCCCAAAAACCAGCAATTGCTGGCCGCATCAGGGGTCGTGTTGCAGGATCACGGCGCGCAACGCGCGGCGGCGTTGCGCAACGCCGGTCAGCCCCTCGACCGGATCATTCCCATGATCTCTTTCGTGCGTTCGACGATGGGGCGGGCGATGGCCTCGGCCCGTTCGGCGCCATCGCCCAGAATGCGGTCGATCTCGGCGGGGTCGGATTTCAGTTCCGTCATCCGGCTGGTGATCGGCGCCAGCACCGCCACCGCGACCTCGGCCAGCGCGGGCTTGAAGGCGCCAAAGCCCTGCCCCTCGAACCGGGCCAGCACCTGATCGGTTCCCTCGCCGGACAGCGCGGCATAGATATTGACCAGATTGCGCGCCTCGGGCCGGTCCTTCAGCCCCTCCATGCTGCCGGGCAGCGGATCGGCGTCGGTGCGGGCCTTGCGGATTTTCTGGGCAATGGTGTCGGCATCATCGGTCAGGTTGATGCGGCTGGCGTCCGAAGGATCGGATTTCGACATCTTCTTCGATCCGTCCCGCAAGGACATGACGCGCGTGGCTGCACCTTCGATCAGCGGGTTGGTTATGGGAAAGAAATCAACGCCGTAGTCGTGGTTGAACTTGGCCGCGATGTCGCGGGTCAGTTCCAGATGCTGTTTCTGATCCTCGCCCACCGGCACGGCGGTCGCGTGATAGACAAGGATGTCCGCCGCCATCAGCGCCGGATAGGCATACAGCGCCAGGCTGACCCGTTCGCGGTCCTTGCCGCCCTTGTCCTTGAACTGGGTCATCCGGTCCATCCAGCCCACACGCGCCACGCAGGACAGCAGCCAGGACAGTTCCGCATGGGCCGGAACCTGACTTTGATTGAACAGGATCGACCGCGCCGGATCGACGCCCGCCGCCATAAAGGCGGCTGCCGCCTCGCGCGTCTGCTCAATCAGGGCGGCCGGGTCCTGCCAGACGGTCAGGGCGTGCAGATCGACAAGGCAGTAGATCGTCTCAAGCCCCGAGTCCTGATATTCGGCGAACCGTTTCAGCGCCCCCAGATAATTGCCCAGCGTCAGCCCGCCCGAGGGCTGGATGCCGGAAAAGATGCGGGGGGTATGGGTCGCGTTCATGTCAGCCTGCCTTGGAATTTCCATGCCGCTGGCTTATCCGCAGACCCGGACCTGCGCAACCACAGGAGACCCGATGCGACACGGGATCAATGAATCACCGCTGAACCCCTTGCCCGCCATCGTCTGGGCGCTGGCCCTGCCGATGATCGCGGCGGAAATCCTGTTCGGGCTGGCCAGCACCGGTTTCATGGGCGGATCGGGCGGCATCGGAATGCGCAACAATGCCATTCAGCAGACCGCCTTCATCCCCGAACTGTTTCAGCGCATGTGGGCGGTGGGCGCGCTGGACGGGCATGTCTATCGCCTGCTGACCTATCCCTTTGTGCATGTGAACCTGACCCATGCGGCTTTCGTGATCGTCTTCACGCTGGCGCTTGGCAACATGATCGCACAGCAGTTCCGCCCGCTGGCATTCGTGGCACTGTTCTTTGGCTCGGCCATCACGGCGGCGCTGGTCTATACCGGGTTTTCGCTGATGTGGCAGGGCCGGGTCGAACCTCTGATCGGCGGCTATCCGGCGGTCTATGGGCTGGTCGGTGCGTTCACCTTTTTGATCTGGACCCGTCTGGCCGCGACCGGCGGCAACCGGCTGCGCGCTTTTACCCTGATCGGGATGCTGCTGCTGTTTCAACTGGTGTTCGGGGTGCTGTTCGGCGCGGGCACAAGCTGGGTGGCCGATATCGCCGGGTTCTTTGCCGGGTTCGGTCTGTCCTTCCTGCTGATCCACGGCGGGCTGGCCCGCGCGCTGGCGCTGATCCGGGCGCGCTAACGCCGCCGCCGCACCGCCGCGCGCAGATCGGCAAGCCGATAGGTGCCGGTGACAAAGGCCAGCGTGAAATAGATCGCCGCGCCGCCGAACACCAGAATCGCAAGGCCCGATACACGCGGCAACCCGTCGGTCCAGCCGCGCAGAAACCACAGCGCCGCCGCCATCAGCGCCGATGCCAGCACGATCCGCGGCACGGTGCGGATCAGCCGGGCATCGGCCCGCGCCGCCTGCCCCATCCGGCGCGTCCCCCACCACAGTTGCGCCACCATGACCCATGCGGCGATGGTGGTGCCCAGTGCGGCGGCCAGAAACCCGGCCAGCGGGATCAGCCCGAATGCCGCCACCGCATTCACCACCATCGACATGACGGCAAAGCGGAACGGGGTGTGCGTATCCTCGCGCGCGAAATACAGCGGTTGCAGGATCTTTTGCAGCACGAAGGCCGGCAGGCCAAAGGCATAGACGATCAGCGCCGCCGC
>JAUNUO010000185.1 GCA_030538135.1 Paracoccus sp. (in: a-proteobacteria) | reverse complement strand
TAACGCCTCGATTTCTCTGGCATCCACGCGGCTGTTCACGCGGGGCGACTGAACCATGGGCGCGCGTGTCGGCATCGTGGACAGCGGTGGGCCGGCGGCGCAGATGGCCGGGGCGCGCAGCTTTACCCGGCTGCCGGTGGCGCCCGACCATCTTGGTCATGGCAGCGCGGTCGCAGGGGTCATCGCGCGCGCCGCGCCGGATGCCCGTCTGATCCATGCGCAGGTATTTGCGGACCGGCCCGTGACCAATGCCGATGCTGTGGCGCAGGCAGTCGATTGGCTTGCCCCGCAATGCGATATCGTCGTTCTCAGCCTTGGGCTGGCCGCTGACCGCGCGGCGCTGTGCGATGCGGTCGCGGCGGCGCAGACCCGTGCCGTTCTGGTTGCGTCCAGCCCCGCACGAGGCAGGATCTGCTGGCCCGCCGCCTATCCCGGCGTCGTTGCGGCGACGGGGGATGCGCGTTGCGGTTGGGATGAACTGTCGTCGCTGCCTGGCGGTATTATCGGCGCGTGGTGCGGATCGCCGGAACAGGGCGGGTCAGCCATGGGCGGGGCAAGCCTTGCCGCCGCGCGGGTCGTCGGTCATCTGGCCGACGCCGGCCCGGCGGCATGGGTCGCGCCTCTCGACTGGCTGCACACCCGCGCCGCCCATCACGGCGCAGAACGACGGACTGGCTGACCCTATGCGCGCCCATCTGTCCGATCTGCTGGTGCGGGGCCTTTACGGCAATCAGGCGCAGGTCTGGCTTTCGCCGGTTCTGCGCCGCGCCCTGCCGGGGATCGGAGTGGTGCTGGCAACATCACTGGTCGCCGCCTTGCTTGCGCTGGTGCCGCCGTGGCTGACGAAACAGCTGATCGACCTTGGCCTGATGGCCGGGGACTGGGGCGCAATTGTCCGTTATGCCCTGCTGGGCTTTGCCATCGGCCTGATGGTTCTGGCCAGCGGCGCGATCAACAATCTGCTGCATCTGCATTATTCCGCGCGGATGCTGGCCCATCTGCGATTGTCGGCACTGGACGCAGCGCTGCATTACAATGTGGCGCGGCCTGCCCTTCCCGTAGGCGAGGCGATGGCGCGCATAGACGGTGATACCGCGCAGATCCAGCAATTCACTTTCGACGTGGTGCTGGCGGCGGTGTCATCGCTGATCCGACTGATCGGCGGCGCGGTCATGCTGATGGTGCTGGACTGGCGGTTGGCGCTGATCCCGATTGCCGCCGCGCCGCTGAATCTGGCATTTCTGGTCTGGGCGCGGCCGCGCACGCAGGCGCGGGCAACGGAAGTGCGCGATCTGCGCGGCGAAATCTCCAGCCATCTGGCCGAAGATTTTCACGGCCTGCCCACCCTGCGCAGCCTTGGCGGCCAGACCATGCGGCTGACCGGCTTTGCCCCGCTGCAAAACCGCCAGATCGCCGCACTGATGGCACAGCGGCGCTGGGGGGAACTGGTCGGGGCGGTGCCGCAGATTACCGGCGCGCTGGTGCGCATGGCAATTTTGCTGGGCGGGAGCCTGCTGATTTTGCGGGGGGACTGGCAGATCGGGTCGCTGATCGCCTTTCTGGCCTATGTCGGGATGCTGACCGGACCGCTGCACAACCTTCTGGGTCTTTATCATGCACAGGCTGTCGCGCGCGTGGCCTTGGCAAGGCTGGATGCGGTCATGGCCCCCGACATGCGCGAAGCCGGTGGTCGGCCTCTGCCCGACGGACCTGGCGCGTTGCGCCTGAGCGGGGCGCGGGCGTCCATGGGGCGCCATCTGCCGGTTGATGCCGTGATCAGCCCCGGCCAGAGAGTGCTGATCGACGGACCCAGCGGAATCGGCAAATCCGCCCTTGCCGCCCTTGCCGCGCGGCTCTCACCGCCTGCGCCGGGGGCACGGGTATTTCTTGACGGGCAGGATGCGGCGGGACTTGACCCCACATCCCTGCGCCGTGCCGTGACAATCGTCCCGCAGGCGTCGGTGGTGTTTCGCGGCACGCTGGCCGAAAATCTGCGGCTGGCCGCGCCGGATGCCACCGACGCGGATCTGGCCGGTGCGTTGCACGATGCCGGGCTGGACGGCCTGCCGCTGACAACCGGGATTGCCGAGGCCGGTCGCAACCTGTCAGGCGGAGAACGCCAACGGATCGCACTGGCACGCGCCCTGCTGTTGCGACCCAAGGTTCTGATCCTTGACGAATCGCTGTCCGAGGTGGACGCGACAACCGCGACCCGCATTCTTGTGGCGCTGGACAGGCGACTGGCCGGGCGCACGATCATCGTCATCGCTCATGCGGGGCCGGCGCGCGAGATGACCTTTGGTCAGGTGCTGACCCTGCGCCCCGATCCGCTTTGCCGCAATGCGCGGGGGGACTGGCCGAACCAGCGCGAAAACGCACGGGAAAAAGCGGTATGATCGGAATAGCCCAGCCGCAGCGCGATTTCGATCATCGGCAGATTGCTTCGCACCAGCAGGGCAAGGCCGATGTTGCGGCGGCACAGTTCGGTCAGCTCGTGAAAGGCTACGCCCTCGCTGTCCAGTTGCCGCCGCAGGGTGCGCCGCGACATGCCCAGATGGCGCGCGATCGCATCCTGATCGACCGCCGCCCGCCCCATCCGCGCCAACATGGTCTGAAGCACCCGATGGCTGGTCGGCTGGCGCAGCCAGATGCGGTGAAATTCGTCCTTCAGCGTGGCCATGGCAGCCGTGAACGCATCTTCGGCCGCCACATCCGTCTGGATCGCCCGGCAATCCAGCAGCCGCGCAGGCAGAGCGATGGCGTTGTCGTCGCCCTGCCGCAAGGGGCGGCCCAGATGCGCCGCAACAGCAGGGCGCGAACGACCTGCAACCGTCTCGAACTGCACCGTCACGACACGATCTGCCGCCGCCGCATAGCGGCGCACCACGTCCGCCACCACGCCCAACGTCAGATCGGCATCCGCCTGACGCGGCCAGATGTCCTGATCCAGGATGGCATAGCGGAAATGGGCCGTATCGCCGATCACCTCGAACTCCGCCGCACTGGCCGATTGCAGCGCGCCGAAATACCGCTGAAAACATCGCAGCGCCGCACCCAGCGTAGGGGCAGCGGCCATCGTCACGCCGAGCAGACCAAGATGCACGAGGTCCATCGTCTCGCCCGCCATCCATGCTGCCAACGGACTGCGCGACAGATCGGCGTAATGTTCCATATCCGCCACGAACCGCGCCAGCGGCATCCTCGCGCCGCCCGTGTCGGCGCCCTGTGGCGCAATGGCCGCCAGCGGACCCGAGATGATCCAGGAACTGTCCATGACGGAGAGTGTCGTCACCCGACAGACCATCCGTCAACCATCCTTTCAGACAACCTGCGCATGAAAAGGAAAACTGCACATGGGAAGCTATAAACTGCTTATCAACGGACAACTGGTTGACGGCAATCAGGTGATGGACGTCATCAACCCGGCAACCGAAGAAATACTTGCCACCTGCCCCCGTGCCTCCGAAGCACAACTGGATCAGGCCGTTCAGGCAGCGCGGTCGGCCTTTCCGGCATGGGCCGCGACACCGATTTCGGAACGGCGCGCACTTATCCTGATGCTGGCCGACCGGATCGAGGCAGATGCCGATGCGCTGGCCCGGTTGCTGACGCAGGAACAGGGCAAGCCGATAGCCGAATCCACCGCAGAAATCGCCTATACGGTGTTTTTCATCCGCAGCCTTGCGGAATACGACCTGCCGGTAAAGATCATCGAGGACAGCAAGACCCGTCTGGTCGAACAGCACCGCCGCCCGCTGGGTGTGGTGGGGGCGATCATTCCGTGGAACTTCCCCGTGCTGTTGTTGGCCTTCAAGGCACCGCTGGCCTTACTGGCGGGAAACACGATGGTCATCAAACCCGCGCCGACGACACCGCTGACAACGCTGAAAGTCGGCGAGATCATGGCCGGGGTGTTTCCGGCCGGTGTCGTCAATATTGTGACCGATCAGAACGATCTGGGCCCGAAAATGACCGCGCATCCGGGCATCGACAAGATTTCCTTTACCGGATCGTCCGAAACCGGGCGCAAGGTCATGGCGGGCGCGGCCGCCACGATCAAGCGAATCACGCTGGAGCTGGGTGGCAATGACGCGGCCATCGTCATGCCGGGCGCTGACCCGGATCAGGTCGCGCCGGGCATCTTTGGCGCGGCCTTCATGAACGCGGGACAGGTCTGTCTGGCGGTCAAGCGGGTCTATGTTCACGACTCGATCTATGATGCGGTGGTCGACCGTCTGGCGAAGCTGGCGGAGGATGCCGTAGTGGATGACGGCTTGAAGCAGGGCACCACCATCGGCCCGCTGCAAAACCGGGCGCAGTTTGAAAAGGTGCAGGGTTTTCTGGACAGCGCGCGCCGCGACGGGCGCATCGTCGCGGGCGGCACGGTCGATGACCGGCCCGGCTATTTCATCCGCCCGACCATCGTGGCCGATGTGGATGACGCTTCGCCGGTGGTGGCCGAGGAACAGTTCGGCCCGGTCCTGCCGGTCATCCGCTTTGACGACCCTGAAGATGCGCTGGCCCGCGCCAACGCTTCGCCCTGGGGTCTGGGCGGATCGGTCTGGGGCGCGGATCGCGATGCGGCGCGCGCCATTGCCCTGCGGATGGAGGCCGGACAGGTC
>JAUNUO010000184.1:3053-4804 GCA_030538135.1 Paracoccus sp. (in: a-proteobacteria) | reverse complement strand
GATGCCGACCGCGCCCGGTTCCGCGAACGTCAGCGGCAGGTCGATCTGGCGCAGGCGCGGGGGCAGGCGCATCTGGGTGCGCCCGCCTGACCCCCGCCTGACCCATTGCCCCGCGCCCGTCCTGCGGTTACATCAGGGCGATTTCATTGCGGTGCAGAAGGGGGACGGGATGAGCGACAAGATGACCGATGATCCACGCGTGCTGGTGTCAACCGATTGGCTGGCCGATCACCTGAACGACCCGGACTTGCGTATCATCGACGCAAGCTGGCACATGGATTCCGCCGGGCGCGACGCCCGCGCCGAATACGAGGCCGCGCATATTCCCGGCGCGCGTTTCTTTGATATCGACGCGATCTCGGACACGCGCAGCAGCCTGCCGCATATGGCACCGCAGCCCGAAATGTTCATCAGCCGGATGCGCGCCATGGGCATCGGCGACGGGCATCAGGTCGTGATCTATGACAATTCCGATCTGCGCAGCGCCGCGCGCGTCTGGTGGATCTTTCGCCTGATGGGCAAACAGGATGTGGCCGTGCTGGACGGCGGTTTCCAGAAATGGCAGGCGGAAGAGCGCGAGACCGAGGATATGCCCCCGATCCTGCGCGACCGCCATATGACCGTTCAGCGGCAGGCGCATCTGGTGCGCGACGTGACGCAGGTGGCATCAGCATCCAAGCTGGGCGACCATGAAATCATCGACGCCCGCAGCCCCGAACGGTTCCGGGGCGACGTGCCTGAACCTCGCCCCGGCCTGCGCGTGGGGCATATTCCCGGCGCGCGCAACCTGCCCTTCGGGCGGCTGCTGAACGCGGACGGCACGTTCAAGTCGCCCGATGCGCTGCGGGCCGAATTCGAACAGGCCGGCGTCGATCTGTCGCGGCCCGCCATCACCACCTGCGGCAGCGGCATCACCGCCGCCGTGCTGACGCTGGCGCTGGAACGGATCGGGCACCGCAACCACTCGCTTTATGACGGAAGCTGGACCGAATGGGGCAGCTTTGACGACCTCAAGATCGCAACCGGAGACGCGTAAGATGCTGTCCAACCTGAAACCCCAAGCCCCCGACAAGATCCTGATGCTGATCGAGGAATTCAAGGCCGATACCCGTCAGGGCAAGATCGACCTTGGCGTCGGCGTCTATAAGGACGCGCAGGGGCTGACCCCGGTGATGCGCGCCGTCAAGGCCGCCGAACAGAAAATCTGGGAAACCCAGACCACCAAATCCTATACCGGGCTGGCGGGCGAACCCGAATATCGCAATGCGCTGAGCACGATGATTCTGGGCGAGGGCTGGCCGGCTGACCGCGTGGCCAGCGTGGCCAGCGTGGGTGGCACCGGCGCGCTGCGGCAGGCGCTGGAACTGGCGCGGCTGGCCAATCCGGGCGTGACGGTTTACGTGTCCGACCCCACCTGGCCGAACCACAATTCGATCCTGAAATTCATGGGCCTGCCCTCGGTCGAATACCGTTATTTCGACCCCGAAACGCGCGGCGTCGATTTCGAAGGGATGAAGGCCGGAATCAGTCAGGCCCGCAAGGATGACGTGGTGCTGCTGCATGGCTGCTGTCACAACCCGACCGGCGCCAACCTGACGCTGGATCAATGGGCCGAGGTTGCCGATATCCTGGAAAAGACCGGCGCGATCCCGCTGATCGACCTGGCTTATCAGGGCTTTGGCGACGGGCTGGAACAGGACGCGGCGGGCACCCGCCTGATCGTCTCGCGCCTGCCGCAGGTGCTGATCGCC
>JAUNUO010000184.1:0-2953 GCA_030538135.1 Paracoccus sp. (in: a-proteobacteria) | reverse complement strand
CGGAACAGGTGCAGCGGCTGAAACAGGACGCGGCGATCTATATGGTCGGCGATTCGCGCCTGAACATCGCCGGGCTGAACGACAAGACCGTGCCGGTTCTGGCCCGCGCCATCGTCGAGGCGGGGATCTGACGCAAAAACGGCGGGCGTGGAAACCAGCGCCCGCCGCCTGCGGTTTGTCCAAATACGCATCGGGGGAATGCATCAGGCCGGCGATGCCGCGCCTGAACCCTATCCGAACACCCCTGCCGCGCGACCAAGCAACATGAAGGCCCGCGCCGACCGTGTCTGCGCCAGTTCGGCGATCTGATCGTCGCTCATCTGGGGCACCATCCGGCTGATCGCCAGATCGAAATGGCGCAGGAAATGATGGGCGCTGTCGCGGAAAATTTCGTCGTTCCTCAACATGGCGGCGGCGATTTCCAGCGCGGTTTCATTGTGGATGCCGCCGATGGCCGCCACCGTGCTGCCGCGCGCGCCATCGGCAAAGCGGCGCCAGATTTCGGGCGGGGCGGCATCGGGCGGCAGGCTGTCCATATACAGGTCGGCCCCGGCCAGCAGCGTCACCACATCCTGCGCGGCCCGGATCAGCCGGGCGGTGTCGTGATCGCGCAGCGCCGCGCGCAAGGCGTCGATGGCGCGGGTGTCGTCGGGACCGTCGGGAAAGTTCAGCGCAAGGATCAGGTCGGTCAGGTCAATGGCCACCGATTCCGGCGCGTCAAAGCGCATCGCGGTCTGGCGCGTATCGGCCGGACGCGCGGGCAGCGGCCGGGGCTGTGGCTGTTGCTGAACAGCCGGAGCCGCCGCCTGTCGGGCAGGGGGCGGTGCGGGCGCCGTTGTCACCGGGCGCACGCCTGAATCCGCGACCCCGCCGCCCCGCATCTGGGCCAGCCGCGCGCGCAGTTCGTCGGCCTCGGCCCGCAATGCGGCGATGGAACGCGCCAGCCCGACCGCCAGCCAGATCAGCGCCACCGGCATCACCACGCCGATGGCCGAGACCAGCCGCGTCAGCCCGCTGGCCGATCCGTCGCCGGATGGTCCGAACAGCCAGAACAGCACCACCATCAACAGCCAGACGGCGGTCAGCCCAAGTCCGATGGCCAGCGCGCCGTCGCGCTGACGCAGCAGTTCGATTCTGTCGCGCAGCCCGTTCATTCGTAGCGGATCGTCAGGATTTCATAATCTTTCTGCCCGCCCGGCGTGACCACCTCGACGGAATCGCCTTCTTCCTTGCCGATCAGGGCGCGGGCCAGCGGCGATTTCATGTTCAGCAGTCCGCGTTCCAGATCGGCCTCGGCCTCGCCCACGATCTGATAAGTCTTTTCCTCGTCACTGTCCTCGTCCAGCAGGGTGACGGTGGCGCCGAATTTCACCGACCCCGACAGCTTGGACGGGTCGATCACCTCGGCCCGCGACAGGATCATTTCCAGTTCCTTGATCCGGCCTTCGATGAAGCTCTGCTTTTCGCGGGCGGCGTGGTATTCGGCGTTTTCGGACAGATCGCCATGTTCGCGCGCCTCGGCGATCTGGCGGATCACGGCGGGGCGGTCGTTCGATCTCAGCCCGTTCAGTTCCTTTTCCAGCGCATGATAGCCTGCGCGCGTCATCGGTATCTTTTCCATCGCGGCCCCTTCAGGATGCGGTGTTAATCGAACGCCCCCGCCAATCGGATGGCAGGGGCGCGGGTTGCGGCAAGCCTGACCCCAAGCGGGGGGAATTTGCAACCCCGCCGGGACTGTTCGGCAGAAATCTTCCCACTGTGGCGATTGCCCTGCGTGGGCTGGCGGGTTACTGATTTTACAAAGCACAATGGGGGAAGACGCAGCCATGACCGACGAGAGCCTTATCGAACGCGAATCGATGGATTATGACGTTGTGATCGTCGGGGGCGGGCCGTCCGGTCTGTCGGCGGCGATCCGGTTGAAGCAGATCGACCCGGATCTGAACGTCGTCGTTCTGGAAAAGGGGTCCGAGGTCGGGGCGCATATCCTGTCGGGTGCTGTTCTGGATACCCGCGGGCTTGACGTTCTGATCCCCGACTGGCGCGACAAGGGCGCCCCGATCAGCACCGAGGTTACCGACGACAATTTCTATATCCTCGGCCCGGCGGGCGAGGTTCGGGTGCCGAACTGGCCGATGCCGCCGCTCATGTCGAACCACGGCAAATATATCGTCAGCATGGGCAATGTCTGCCGCTGGCTGGCCGAACAGGCCGAGGCTCTGGGCGTGGAAATCTTCCCCGGCATGGCCGCCAGTCAGGTGGTCTGGGACGGCGACCGAGTCGCGGGCGTCGTCGCGGGCGAGTTCGGGCGCAACCCCGACGGCTCGATCGGGGACGGCTATGAGCCGGGGATGGAACTGCGCGGGAAATACGTGTTCATCGCCGAGGGCGCGCGCGGATCGCTGGCCAAGGTCATCATGTCGCGGCTGAACCTGTCCCAAGGCCATGACCCGCAGAAATTCGGCCTTGGCATGAAGGAAATCTGGGAAGTCCGGCCCGAGAAATTCCACAAGGGCCGCATCATCCACACGATGGGCTGGCCGCTGGGCAAGAACGCGGGCGGCGGCAGCTTTATCTATCACCTTGAGGACAATCAGGTTCTGATCGGTCTCGTCGTCCATCTGAACTATCAGAACCCGCATCTGTATCCCTATATGGAGTTTCAGCGGCTGAAACATCACCCGCTGATCGCCGATCTGCTGGAGGGCGGCAAACGGGTCGCCTACGGCGCCCGCGCGCTGACCGAAGGCGGCTGGCAGTCGATCCCGCGGCTGGATTTCGAAGGGGGCGTGCTGCTGGGCTGTTCGGCGGGGCTGATGAACGTGCCGCGGATCAAGGGCAACCACAACGCCATGCTGTCGGGCATCGCGGCGGCGAATGCGGCGGCGGCGGCGATCGCGGCGGGGCGCGAGGGCGACCGGCTGACGGAATATGACCACGATGTCCGCACCGG
>JAUNUO010000183.1 GCA_030538135.1 Paracoccus sp. (in: a-proteobacteria) | reverse complement strand
CGACGCGGTATCGGTGTGCCACGAGATGACCGCTGTGCAGCTTGCCGCGCTGCGGCCGGGCGGCGGAAATGCCGGTGCTCACCAATCTGTTCGCGACGCCCGACCGGGTCGCGGCGGGGATGGGCATCAAGCCAGATCAGGTGTCCGAGTTTGGCGCCTTTCTTGCGGCGTTGCGCAGCCCGCCGCCGCTGGACGGGTTGCGCGACGGGCTGTCGCGCTGGCCGATGCTGCGCGCCGCACTGGCCACACACCCGCGGATGCGCCGCCACGGACCCGTGCAGGCGCATGTGACGGAAACGCCCGACCTGACCGTCCCGCCGGTCCAGACCCCTGGGCCCTGCGACGGCGGCCCGCTGATTACATGGCCGGTGGTCGTGACCCGCCCGTATGGCGCCGGGGTCGGGGATGTGGCGCGCTATAATCTGGGCGTCTATCGCGCGCAGGTGCTGCGGCCCGACCGGCTGATCCTGCGCTGGCTGGCACATCGCGGCGGGGCAGCCCATGTGCGCGGATGGGCGCAGGCGGGCCAGCCGATGCCGGTAGCCGTCGTTCTGGGCGCCCACCCCGCGACGCTGCTGGCCGCGGCGCTGCCCTTGCCGGAAGCGGTGTCCGAGATGACCTTTTCCGGGGTTCTGCGCGGCGAGCGCGCGGAACTGGTTCCGGCGCGCACCTTGCCGCTGATGGTGCCCGCGCAAGCCGAAATGGTGATCGAAGGCTGGGTTCACCCGGGCGAGATCGCGCCCGAAGGCCCCTTCGGCGATCACACCGGCTATTACAGCGCCGTCGAGCCGTTCCCGGTGATGCGCGTCAGCGCCCTGATGGGTGGTCACGGGCGCGGTGTGGCTATCACGTCATTGATCGCCGCCGGTCGGCCCGACGATGCGGTGGTGATCGCCGCCGCCCTGGTGGCCGGTCTTGGCGGCCTGACGGCGCCGGCATTTCTGGCCGGAATCGCCGGGAAGCCGTTCCATGCCAATCGGTTCTGGCCGGGGACAACCGCGGCCCTGACGGCAGCGGCGGCGCTGTGGCCCCCGACGGGCATGGCCGCTTCGGTTTGCATCCTGTTGCAGGTGCGCGCATGGCCCCTGTCGGGCGCGCGGCGCGGGGACGGGGCCATGCTGGTCGCGGCATGGCTTGGGCTGGCGGCCGGTCTGGCGGCTCATGGGCTGGGCTTTCGGCACGGTGCGGTGCATCTGCTGGCAATGGGTGCCATTGCCCGGATGATCGCGGCAATCAACACTCGCGCGGGTATGCGCCGCGACAACGGCCTTCCCGTTGCCGACTGCCCGGCCATGGCAACGGTCGCGTTGCTGATGCTGGCCGCCGGCCTGAGAATTGCGGCCGACGTGGGACAACTGCCCTTGTATCCGTCCCTCGTGGTCTGGTGCGCCGGATGGAAGCCTTTCTGTCCGCACTGGCCCCCGCCCTGACAGGACCACAGCCACGGCCCGCCTTTTCGGGAGGCCGGTCGTCGTGACGAAGGGAGCGGAAGGCAAGCAATGACATTTCTTCCGCCGGTGCAGCAAATTCTGTTCGCAGAAAGAGGCCCGGCGATCATAACCTCGTCCGATGTCCGGGCCGCCATCGTCGATCCGATTGTCACGGTCGGATAATGAGATGACCGCCGACAGGCACACGCCCGCACCGATCACCGGCAGCGCAAGCGGTAGTTCGATCTGCACAAGACGCTGGGTGAGGGTGAGGCCCATTTCGCGCGCCCCCTCGATAACCTTGCGGTCAATTGTGGTCAGGCCGCTCAGCGGATTTTCAAGAATCGGCCGCAGGTCATACAACCACAACACAACCAAACGCGGCCCGCCACCCAAACCCATCAGCGACCCGGCCAGCACCAGTACCGCAATCGGGGCTAGGGTCTGACCGACCGCTGTAACGGTTCGCGCCAGCGACATGAATTCGCGCCCCGCCCTGCGGCTGACAAGGATCACCCAATCCAGCCTCCACCGCTGCGGCGACCAGCGCCAGATGCGAAAGCGTCAGCCGCAGCAGGCTCGTCTGGGTATAGATCGCCGGTGCCTGATGTCAGATCCTCGCGGACCAGCGGAACGGGCTGATAGACCGGCAGCACGCCCTTGTCATCATCCAGCCCCATCAATCCGGTCGGGGCGATGCCCTGTCGCTCCCATAGAGCGCCGCCCGGGAATCGCATCAGCTGATCGGGGCCGGGCATGACATGAGTGGCCTGAAACATCGGCAGTGCAGGTCAAGAGGTCCGAACTCGGTCGAGGCTGCATTACCGGTTGATTCGGGATAGATGTCGATCTGGTCCGTTACAATGGCATCGCGCACGATCGGCGTTCCGCCCGGTTGCAGCCGGTCCGGCACCGGCAGCCCCGCGTCATTGTCATCAGTAATGAAGGCTTTCCACCGAATACCACCGCAAAGAATTTTCGTTCGCGTTCAGCCGCTTTTTTCTGGGCGCAAAGCGGGATGCCGGAACCGACCAGAAATTCCGGGCATGCCGGCCGGCGCGCCATCTTGGGCCATTGCGCGCATCTATGCACGAAAGGCGGACGGTGTCATTCCGAACCTGTCACGGAACTGGCGTGAAAGGATCGCCTGATCGGAAAAGCCAAGGCGATAGGCGATGTCCACCATCTTCAGCACCTCTGGCATCCTCAGCAGGTCGCGCGCGGCAAGCAATCTTTGTTCGCGAATATATGGGGTGACACTGCGGTTGGCGTCGGCAAAGATGGCGTGCAGATAGCGTATCGAGATGCCGCATCCTTCGGCAACGGCATGGGGCGTCATGGCTGTGTCCGATATCCGCCGCTTTATGAAAGCCTCGGCCCGGCCCAGATGGCCCATCCGCACCAGACTGTTGGCCGAGGTCGAAATTTCAGCATGGCGATCAAGCGCGAGTACCAGAAGCTCGATGAGCTGATGTCCGATCACATCGGCGGCGGCATTATCCAGCGACATCATATGGGCGCGGCGGATGGTTGCGATCAGCAAGGCGCCCAACCCGTCGCTGGCGTCAATATTATAGGCGCATAATCGTTCGGGCCGCCTGATACAGTCCGTCAGCGCCCGATGACCGATCTTGACCGCACTCAGATCGTTCGCCTTGTCATATGCAAAGAGATAAGGCTCGCCGCCGCTTTCAAGCACAAAGTCGCCCGGCGGGCACCGCACATCCCGACCGAACTGTTTGAACCGCACGGACGAGGCAAAAGGTATCGCGATCAGAAAATCCTGCGTCTGCACATCGTGAAGCTGGCTGCGGCTCCGTTCATATTCGGCGACTTCGGATTTCAGATGCGTCAGCAGCACCGGACCCAAATGGCGGCGTTCCATCGAGCCATGGAAACGATCCGGCGCGCGCAGCCCGATGTCGAGCGGGAAATAGGCGTTTGCGACAATGGAAGCCAATTGGCGGGTAAGATCGGCCCCCACTGCCCGGCGGGTGCTGTCGCGTTGAACGATCATGCTGCTCTCCTCCTCAGCACGTCGTTTCGCCAGTATATGGATCTCCACGCCCCGGCTGCAACGCAGTCCCATGTTCCCCGCCTGTTCGGACACCATGCGACAAGGCTTCATGCACGGACAGAAAACGATCATGTTGCACGATCCGACAAAATTTCGAGCGCGACCGCACAAGATACATTCATTGCAGCAACCTATTCTTAACATGTGCATGCTGCCCGCACCCAACTATCCGGCGGCTGCACAAGAGCGACGACCGACAACGGGCAGAATTGCGGTCGGCATTCCGCCAAACCATGACACCAGGTCGGATCACGATCCATCCGAGGAGGCTATTGATGTCGTCACCCATGCTTCTGTCACCGATGCGCGTTCGCAACCTGACCCTCGACAGCCGCATCATCATTGCGCCGATGTGCCAATATTCGGCGTCCGATGGCTGCATGAATGACTGGCACCTGCAACATCTTGGCACGCTGTCACAATCAGGTGCCGCGCTTCTTACCATCGAGGCGACGGCAGTGCTGCCGGACGGTCGGATCAGTTACGGCAATGTGGGTCTTTATGACGACGCAACTCAGGCGGCCATGGCGCCTTCGGCGGTGCCCTACGGCCCTGATGAGCTGCCGCCTGCCGCACTGGATCAGGCGGGGTTGAAACAGATACGCGACGCATTCGCGGCATCTGCGTGGCGTCAAGGCCGCCGTCGATATCCCCGTGGTCGCCGTGGGCAGGATCACCGACCCAACCCATGCCGGGGCGATCCTTGCCAACGGGAATGCCGATCTGATCAGGGTCGCGCGGACGATCCTCTATCACCCCAGTTGGCCGGGGCATGCTGCGGCCGCCTTGGGCGGGCAGGTCGGGGGCGCGCCGCAATATCTTCGTTCGGCACCCTATATGAGCAAGGACACGTTGATCCAGCGCGGCGGATGACCTGCAATTTGAACC
Organism: Paracoccus sp. (in: a-proteobacteria); assembly: GCA_030538135.1. Taxonomy (GTDB): domain Bacteria; phylum Pseudomonadota; class Alphaproteobacteria; order Rhodobacterales; family Rhodobacteraceae; genus Paracoccus. Next base: position 437 of record JAUNUO010000183.1, on the reverse strand, counting down.
TCTGCGGGGCTTATGTGGCCCCGCCGTAACCGCGCGCTTTTCGCCTTCTTGATTCGAACGGTCCATATGGAATTTCCGGTGGTGCGAAGGTTTCTGCGCTGGCCCGGTCCCAGCGGTCATACCAGTCCTCAAGCCCCAGGATTTCTTCGTCCGCCAGCAAAAATCCGTTGGGCAGATAGGGATAGGCCTCGTTGCCATCGACCATCCGCCCGTCAGCCTGCCGGAACATGAAGTGATAGGGCATGAACTGACTGGGGTCGCTCAGCCCCGCGGCGCCGGCAATTTCGGCCAGCGCATGCATGGTGTTGCGGTGGAAACGAGCCACGCGCTCGCTCTTGTCGGGAACGTCCAGCGCGCGCTGGCGCAGCGGGTCCTGGGTGGCGATGCCCACCGGGCATTGGTTCGTGTGACAGATCTGCGCCTGAATGCAGCCGATC
>JAUNUO010000182.1 GCA_030538135.1 Paracoccus sp. (in: a-proteobacteria) | reverse complement strand
CCGCCACCAGTTACGACAACTACTTTACCTTTAAGTCCACGCATGGCTATCTCCCCTATAGTGGCGGATTGCAACGACCAGAGCCGAAGAAACGATATGTTGCCGTTGTATCCGGCTTTCGAATCGCGAACGATTTCCTCTCTATCAACCTAGGCAGTCCCGAATAATATGTCAATATATTTACGTTTATGCTTGGCTTGATTTCAGTATGCCGCATCTGCAAGATACGCGCACCATGACCAGACAAGGAAAAATCGGGCACGGCGCCCCCGAACTCAGCAACCGGCTGTTCTTCCGGCTGTATCAATGCGCCAACATGTTGCACAAAACCGGCACGCGGGCGCTGGACGGATACAGCATCACCACCCAGCAATGGGCGGTGTTGGGCGCGTTGACGCGACCCACCTTTGTCAATGGCGTGGCGGTCGGCGACCTTGCGGCCTTCCTTCTGGTCAGCCGCCAGAACCTGACCGGCGTTCTGCGCCGGCTGGAGGTGATGGATTATATCGAGCGCGCCGTCGATCAGAACGACAACCGCTCGCGCCTGATCCGGCTGACGCCCAAGGGACGGGCGCTGTGGGACGACAACATGCGGCCGGTGATCTCGGACTATTACGATGCCGCGCTGCGCGGTTTTTCGACCGAGGATCGCATCCATATGATTCATTACCTTGATAAAATGCTGAACAATTTTAAGACGATTGACCCCGAACTTCCGGACGGCGGAGACGACGGGGCATAGCCTCGACGCTCAGACACCGATCCGCTTGCGATTCTCGGCGACCAGCGCCTTGGCGATGATGGTCTGCTGGATCTGCGTCGTGCCCTCATAGATACGGAAAAGGCGCGCATCGCGGAACAGCTGCTCGGCGCGGTATTCGCGAATATAGCCGTTACCGCCGTGGATCTGGACGTTGCGATCCGCGATCCGGCCGCAGGCCTCTGATGCGAACATCTTGGCGCAGGACGCCTCGACGCTGACGTTCTGACCGGCGTCGCGCCTGCGGGCCGCGTCCAGCACCATGCAGCGCGCGGCATAGGCATCGGCCTTGGAATCCGCGATCATGGCTTGCACCAGTTGAAAATCGGCAATGCTATGCCCGAACTGACGGCGTTCGACGGCATAGGCGATCATGTCGTCGATCATCCGGTCCGACAGGCCGACCGAGGCGGCGGCAATCGACAGCCGCCCTTTGTCCAGCACCTTCATCGCGGTCTTGAACCCCTGCCCCTCCACGCCACCGATCAGCGTCGATTCGTGCACGCGGCAATCCTCGAAGATGACGTCGGCGACATGGGCGCCCTGCTGCCCCAGCTTCTTTTCCGGCTTGCCGACCGACAGGCCCGGCGTCCCGGCCTCGACTGCAAAGGCGGACACGCCGGACGCGCCCTTCGTCTTCATGTCGGTACGGGCCATCACGGTGAACACACCCGCGCGCGGGGCATTCGTAATGAACCGCTTGGTGCCGTTGATGATGTAATGGTCGCCGTCCTTGCGCGCGGTGGTCTTGACCGCCCCCGCATCCGATCCAACGTCCGGTTCGGTCAGCGCGAACGATCCTATGATGTCACCCGAAGCGAGGCCCGGCAGGTATTTCGCCTTTTGTTCAGCCGTGCCGTCAATGGCGATGCCCTGCATCCCAATGCCAACGTTGGTGGCGAAGAACGACCGGAAGGCCGGAGCCGCACGGCTGATCTCGAACATGACCGAGACCTCTTCCTCCATATTCAGGCCCATGCCCCCGAACTCCTCGGGTGCGCTGAGACCAAACAGACCCAGTTCCTTCATCTGCTGGATGATCCGGTCGGGAATGGCGTCACTTTCTGACACCTCGGCTTCGGCAGGGATCAACTGCTCATCGACAAAGCGCCGCAGCGTTTCGCAAAGCTGGGCCAGTGTATCCGAATCAAGCGCCATGACATCCTCCCAATTATGACAATACATTGCTTTATATCTCTGGGGTTCCGTTGCATCAAGCATTAATCTGTTGGCTGTCATCGCAGAACGTTGCATCCATCTTGTCATTTTATAGCAATATATTTACGTTATAGCCAAGATTATGGAGGGGAATCGATGAAAGCCATTACATTGCAGCAGCGTGGGCGAGATGGCGTCGCGCTACGCGACATGCCGACACCCGACTGTCCACCCGGCTGGGCGCGAATCAGGATGACTGCTGCATCGGTCAACCGCGTTGATCTTTACATGCGCGACAGCGGCGCCGGCATCACACACGACCTGCCGTTGATCATGGGCGTGGATGGCGTGGGAGAGGTGATCGAAGCGCCCGGCACCGACTTCGCGCCGGGCGACCGAGTGATCCTCTACCCCTATGAATTCTGCGGCACATGCCGTGCCTGTCTGGCCGGCGACCAGCCCTTGTGCCATTCCGCCCGCATCCTCGGCGAACACCGCCACGGCACCTTTGCCGAGGAAGTAGCGATCCCGACGCGCGCATTGGTCAAGCTGCGCGCCGATGCTGACATGGATCAAGCCGCTGTTCTGGGCGTGGCGTATCTGACTGCCTGGCGCATGGTATTTGGCAAGGCACCGACCGGGCCAGGGATGACCGTTCTGGTACAGGGGGCGGGCGGCGGTGTGTCTTATGCCGCCGTGCAACTGGCCCGCATGGCGGGGGCGCGGGTGATCGTCACCACCACGGGCGAAGCGAAGCTGGTCCATTTCCGCGACATGGGCGTCGAGGTCATCGACTATCGTGCCGAGGACCTCGCTAGAACGGTGATGAAGCTGACTGGCGGCGAAGGCGCTGATCTGGTCGTGGACAACGTCGGCGAGGCGACATGGCCCGCTTCCCTGCGGAGCATGGCGCGGGGCGGCCATCTGGTCACCTGCGGGGCCACTACCGGCGCGCATCCTTCAGCCGATATCCAGCGGCTGTTCGTTCGACAACTTTCGATCCATGGCTCGACAATGGGATCAATGGACGAATTTCGCCGTCTGATCCGCGCATGGGAAAATGGCAGTTTTGCCCCTCCGATCGACGCGGCCTTTCCGCTGGCCGAGACGCCGACGGCATTCGATTATCTCGAGTCGCCCGCCCGTATGGGCAAGATCCTGATCCGTATCGCCTGAGGTTCCCATGAATTACCAGAACATCATCGTTTCGAGCAAGGGGCGGGTCGGCATCATCACCTTGAACCGGCCCAAGGCGCTGAATGCGCTCAACGCCCAGATCACAGCTGAAATCTCGGCCGCGGCCATGGCGTTCGACGCTGATCCCGCGATCGGGGCCATCGTCGTGACCGGATCGGACAGGGCCTTTGCCGCCGGAGCGGACATCAAAGAAATCAAGGACAAAACCTTTGCCGAAGTCTTGGACGAGAACTTCATCACGGCGACATGGGAAGGGCTGATGCGGGTGCGCAAACCAACCATTGCGGCGGTGTCCGGCCATGCCTTGGGGGGCGGCTGCGAACTGGCGCTGATGTGTGATATCATCATCGCCTCGGAAACCGCCCGCTTTGCGCTGCCAGAAGTCACCATCGGCACCATTCCCGGCGCTGGCGGCACGCAACGTCTGACGCGGCTGGTTGGCAAGGCCATAGCGATGGACATGATCCTGAGCGGCCGCGTCATGCCCGCCGACGAGGCATTGGCGCGCGGACTGGTCAGCCGCGTCGTGCCTGTCGAAACCTATCTTAACGAAGCCGTCGATATAGCCGGCAAGCTGGCCGAACGATCGCGCCCTGTCCTGCAAATTGCGAAAGAGGCCGTGAACAAGGCTTATGAGACTCACCTGCAAGAGGGTCTCTACGTCGAACGGCGCCTGCTCTATTCGACCTTTGCTCTTGATGATCGCCACGAGGGCATGGCCGCCTTCGCGGAAAAGCGCAAGCCAGAGTTCAGAAACCGCTGAACGCGGCCGGGGTGGTGGGACGGCATCAGCGATCCACACAGCAGTTCGGCACCGGTCCACCCCGCCGCAGGCCACATGCAGGCGGCGATAGCAGATCTTTGCCATATTGCTCGAAAGAGTCTAGATTGAGGATGGTATCCAGATCGGGGCTTGTTGCGGTTCGTCACTGTTCGACAGCCTTGCCGGCTGCGACGATCTCCGTTTCAGACAGTCCGCGCCCTGCCGCCCGATCCGGGGCGTTTGCAATGGAAAGGAAATGGACATGTCGCGACCGGACCGGCCATCGGACCGCGCGGGAACCGGCAGCTATGCCTCGCCCCCCTGCCTCGCGCATGAAATCGACCCGAGCTATTTCGACCCGCGGGCGGTCGATCCGCAACAGGCCCGCGACGTCGCCCAGTGGCGCAAGGCCGAGCGTGCGCGGCTGTTGGCGCAACGCACAGCGATGCCGGTGCATGAACGAAAGGACGCGGCGGAGGCCGTCGCCCGCCATCTGGACGCTGTCCTGACGGCGCGTACCGGCGACCCGGCGGGTACACCATCGCCGCATGGTGGCCGATCAAGGCGGAACTGAACCTGCGCCACTGGCTTGAGGATTTGATTACGCGCGGGGCGCAGGTGGTGCTGCCGGTGGTGCAAACACCGCATGCGCCGCTGATCTTCCGGCGCTGGACGCCGGATTGCCGCATGGTGCAGGGATTCTGGAAAATTCCGGTTCCGGCGGATGGTCCCGCGATGGTGCCGGATGTCGTGCTGTCGCCCGTGGTGGGCTGGGACGATGCGGGGTTCAGGCTGGGTTATGGCGGCGGTTACTATGACCGCACGCTGGCGGCGCTGCGTCCGCGACCGGTCGTGATCGGTGTCGGCCTTCAGGCCGCGCGCGTCGCCACGATCTTTCCACAGCCGCATGACATCGCGATGGATGTCATCGTGACCGAAACCGGCGTGGCCGGGGGCTGACGGGGGCACACGTCCCTGCCCTTTCGTCGGCAATCCGGGGATCCGCAGCCCGGCCATCGCCCATACACCGGCTTGCGGCAGCGGGCGCCATCCCCTACATCT
>JAUNUO010000181.1:3576-4976 GCA_030538135.1 Paracoccus sp. (in: a-proteobacteria) | reverse complement strand
ACCGGATAGCCGATCTTGCCCGCCTCGGCTTCCAGATGGGCGGCGTCCTGATTGTCGCCCTGATAGCCGGGCACGACCGGCACGCCGGCCTTGGCCATCAGATCCTTGGCCGCGTCTTTCAGCCCCATGGCGCGGATCGCATCGGCGGACGGGCCGATGAACACCAGCCCGGCCTTTTCCACCGCATCCACGAAACCGGGGTTTTCCGACAGGAAGCCATAGCCGGGATGGATCGCCTGCGCGCCCGTATCCAGCGCCGCCTGAATGATGACATCGCCGCGCAGGTAACTGTCGGCGGGGGCGGGGCCGCCGATATGCACCGCCTCATCGGCCAGCGCGACATGGCGTGCGCCCCGGTCGGCGTCGGAATAGACCGCGACGGGCGACACACCCAGACGGCGACAGGTGTCGATCACGCGGCAGGCGATCTCGCCCCGGTTGGCGATCAGGATCTTGGCGAACATTTCCCCTCCCTTTCCGACCCGCCGCGCGGGCCGCTATTTGTATTCGATCAGCCCCTGTCGGCGCTGCGTCAGCCGGCCCCAGTGATATTGCAGCACGCCCAATGCCTCGGGGAACTTGCCCAAGGTGGTGAACAGCGCCCATTCCCAGCCCTGCCCGCGCGCCGCCAGCCGGGCGACCTGCGCCGGATAGATCAGCAGCAGCAACAGGAACCACGGCGAAAGCGTCAGCGCCCACAGAAGGATGGCCGCCGGAATCGCAAAACCCCAGATCAGCGCCCGCCGCGTCTGCCCGACGCCCAGCCTGTCGGGACCATGCCCATGCATCTGCGCCCCTTCGGCGGCAGCATGGCCGCCCCGTCGCGCGCGCTGCCAGAACTGCGCAAAGCGGGTCATGGCGGCGTCGTGCAGGGTCATTTCCGCATCCAGCCGCCAGATCTTCCACCCGGCGCGGCGCAGGCGCTGACACAGTTCGGGTTCCTCGCCCGCGATCAGGCTCGGGTCAAAGCCATCGACAGCGGCAAAGGCCTCGGCGCGATACATGGCGTCGCCGCCGCAGGCCGTGGTTTCGCCGACCGGCGTATCCCATTCCAGATCGCACAGCCGGTTATAGACCGAGGCGTCGGGGAACCGTTCCCGCCGCCGCCCGCAGACCGCCGCCACACGCGGATGGCTGCGCAGGAAATCCGCTGCCTTACCCGCCCATTCCGGCTGCAATTCGCAATCGCCGTCGATGAACTGCACGAATTCGGGCGGGTTCGGCCCAAGCGCCGCAAAGCCCGCGTTGCGTGCCCGCGCGGCGGTGAACCCCTGCGAGGTATCCAGCCGGACGACGATGGCCCCCGCGGCTTCGGCGGCCGCGATGCTGCCGTCGGTGGACCCGCTGTCCACATAGACGACGGGCGACAGGTCACGGACGGCGGCAAGGGCGCGGATCAG
>JAUNUO010000181.1:0-3476 GCA_030538135.1 Paracoccus sp. (in: a-proteobacteria) | reverse complement strand
CCCATCGTCCATTCGTGGATATAATGCGACACCAGCCGGTCCAGCGGGTTGCGGATCAGATAGATCAGCCGTGGCGCCGGAACATGCGGGCGCAGCCGTTCCAGCGTGTGGGGGTGGTTCGGCAGCTTGGTGTAATGGGTGCTGGCCTCGCCCTTCAGATCGCCGGGCGCCGCGCCATCGAACAGCGCGCGATACCAGTCGATCCCACGCGCCCATTCGGCATCGTCGGAAAAGAAGTTCGGCTCTTTCGGGGTGGTGACGAAAATGCCGGTCTGTGCGCCAAGCTGTGCGGCAAGGGTCGAGGTGCCGCATTTCATCGCGCCGATGATAAGGAAATCGGGCATCGCCATGGTTCAGCCCCCCTTCCGGTCGCCGCCCGTCAGCGGACGCAGGCTGTTGATCCAGATGTCGCGAGGCTCGCCCTCGATACCGGGGGGGATCGGCTTGCCGAACAGGCGGCGGAACCGTGCGACGCCGCGCCCCAGCATCCAGCCAAGGTTGGCGGCGATCGGGCCGCCGGCCCCCGCCGCCTGCCGCATGAACCGGCTGCGCGAGGCATAGAAATACGCCGGCAACCGCTTGCGCCGGGTGGCCAATGCCTTGACCGGGCCGCTGCCGCCACGGAAATGCACGGCCCGCGCGGCGGGCACATGTGCGATCCGCCAACCCGCCCGCCGCGCGCGCAGGCAGTATTCGGCATCCTCGAAATACAGGAAATAACCTTCATCCATCGGCCCGATCCGGCGGACCATCTCGCCTTTCAGCAGAATGCAGGCAAAGCTGGCCCAGCCGATCTGATCCGGGTCGGGCCGCGTCTCAAGCGGAATATCCCAACGGCGCAGCAGCCTGGTCACCGGCCCGGTGTTGGCACCCCGGATGATCTCGCTGACGGGCGAGGGGAAACGGAACAGGCTGACCTGCACCTCGCCGTCGTCATATTCCAGTTGCGGCGCGAACAGCCCGACATTGGTCGGCGCAGAGGCGGCTGCATCCAGAATGGTTGCGCAGAACCCCGGACGCAGCACGGCATCCGAATTCAGCACCAGATAATAATCGGCCTCGGCCGCGGTCAGGCCCTGATTATGCCCGCCCGAAAAGCCGCTGTTCGTGGCCGAACGGATCAGCCGCACGGGGCTGTCGGCATCGGTCAGACCGTCGATCCGCCCGGCCAGAAAATCGGCCGATCCGTCGCCGGAATCATTGTCGATGACGGCGATCATGGCATCCTGCCGCCCGGACAGATCGTCCAGAACCGAGCGGACGCAATCCCAGGTCATCGGGCCGGTGCGATAATTGATGATGGAAACCACCAGACGGAACCGGCGGGTTTCGCCGGTGATCTGCGGGGCAAGCCGGACTGTCGGCAACTCGTTCATGGATACGCTCTTGTAAGGGCTGTCGGTCGCCGACTTATAGCGCCTCGCAATCGCCCATCCAACTGCACCTTTCGCACAGCGGCGCCGCCTTGCCGCCCGGCCCGAAAAGGACAGCGCCCCCCGATCATCCGCCCTGCTCCGCCATGGCCGCTTCAAGAACCGCCCGGCTGGCCGCGTCAAATGCGACCAGCGTCACCTCAAGCCCCTGCCCGTGATCGTGGATGGTCCGCACCGCGATCCGCGCCGCCTGATCGGGCGGAAAGCGGTAAACCCCGGTCGAGATCGCCGGATAGGCGATGGTGCGCGCGCCCGCCACCCGCGCCAGTGCCAGACTTTCCCGATAGGCGCTGGCCAGCAAACCGGCCTCGCCGTGCCCGCCGCCCTGCCAGACGGGGCCGACGGTATGGATCACATGCCGCGCGGGCAGATCATGCCCGCCGGTGATCCGCGCCTGCCCGGTCGGACAGCCGCCGATCCCGCGACATTCCGCCAGCAGTCCCGGCCCGGCGGCGCGATGAATCGCCCCATCGACGCCACCCCCGCCCAGCAAGGTTTCATTCGCCGCATTAACGACGGCATCCACCGTCATAGTAGTGATGTCCCCCTGCCAGACCCGGATCGCGGCGCCCGGCATCTTCTGTTCAGAAATATCCCCGCCGGAGGCATCTGCCATGGCCATCCTCACATCCGGAACACGCCAAAGCGCGTCGGTTCAATCGGCGCATTCAGGCTGGCGCGCAGCGACAGGGCCAGAACCTCGCGGGTCTTGCGCGGGTCGATGATGCCATCGTCCCACAGCCGCGCCGAGGCATACAGCGGATGCGACTGGCGGTCGAACATCTCGATGGTGGGACGCTTGAACTCGACCTCCTCCTCCGCCGACCACGTGCCGCCTTTACGCTCGATCCCGTCGCGGCGGACGGTGGCCAGAACGCCCGCCGCCTGTTCCCCGCCCATCACCGAAATACGGCTGTTCGGCCATGTCCACAGGAACCGAGGGCTATAGGCGCGACCCGCCATGCCATAGTTGCCCGCGCCGAACGACCCGCCGACCAGCATGGTGATCTTGGGCACATTGGTCGTCGCCACCGCCGTCACCATCTTGGCGCCGTGCCGGGCGATGCCCTCGTTCTCATATTTGCGGCCGACCATGAAGCCGGTGATGTTTTGCAGAAACACCAGAGGGATGCCGCGCTGCGAACACAGTTCGATGAAATGCGCGCCCTTCTGCGCGGCCTCGGAAAACAGCACGCCGTTGTTCGCGACGATCCCCACCGGGCAGCCCTGAACATGCGCGAACCCCGTGACCAGCGTTTCCCCGAACCGCGCCTTGAATTCGTCGAACCGAGACCCGTCCACCACCCGCGCGATCACCTCGCGGATGTCATAGGGGGTGCGCAGATCGCCCGGCACCACGCCAAGGATGTCCTCGGGGTCATAGGCGGGGTCTTCGGGCGATTGCCAGACCACCGTATCGGGCAGGCGCCGGTTCAGGTTGCTGATGGCGCGCCGCGCCATGGCCAGCGCGTGGGCGTCATCCTCGGCCAGATAATCGGCCACGCCCGACAGGCGGGTATGCACGTCGCCGCCGCCCAGATCCTCGGCGCTGACCACCTCGCCCGTGGCCGCCTTGACCAAGGGCGGGCCGGCCAGAAAGATCGTGCCCTGCCCCCGGACGATGATGGTCACATCGGACATGGCCGGCACATAGGCCCCGCCCGCCGTGCAGGAGCCCATCACCACGGCGATCTGCGGGATTCCCTTGGCGCTCATCTGCGCCTGATTGAAGAAGATGCGCCCGAAATGATCGCGGTCGGGGAAGACCTCGTCCTGATTGGGCAGGTTCGCCCCGCCCGAATCGACCAGATAGACGCAGGGCAGATGGCATTGCTCGGCAATTTCCTGCGCGCGCAGGTGCTTCTTGACCGTCATCGGGTAATAGGTGCCGCCCTTGACCGTGGCGTCATTGGCCACGACCATCACGTCCTGCCCGTGAACGCGTCCGATCCCGGCAATCACCCCGGCCCCCGGCGCGGCATCGTCATACATGCCATGCGCGGCGGTCACGGCGATTTCCAGAAACGGGCTGCCGGGGTCCAA
>JAUNUO010000180.1:3718-4997 GCA_030538135.1 Paracoccus sp. (in: a-proteobacteria) | reverse complement strand
TAACGCCCGGCCATGCGCGCCACCACCTGATCGTAAACACCGCGCTGCACCAGAATGCGGCTGGCCGCCGAACAGGTCTGCCCGGCGTTCTGCACACCCGCATTCACCAGAAACGGCAAAGCGCGGTCCAGATCGGCGTCGTCGAACACGATCTGCGGGGACTTGCCGCCCAGTTCCAGCGTGACCGGCACCACATTCCGCGCCGCCGCCTGCTGGATCAGCCGTCCCACCGCGACCGATCCGGTGAACGACAGATGCCGCACGCCGGAATGCGCCGACAGGGCGGCGCCGGTTTCCTCGCCCAGACCGGGCACGATGTTCAGCGCTCCGGGCGGCAGGCCGGCCTCAACGGCGATGCGGCCAAAGGCCAGCGCGGTCAGGCTGGCTTCTTCGGCGGGTTTCAAGACCGCCGCATTGCCCATGGCCAGCGCCGCGCCGACCGACCGGCCGATGATCTGCATCGGATAGTTCCACGGGATGATATGGCCGGTCACGCCATGCGGTTCGCGCAGCGTGTAAACCGTATAGCCGTTCAGATAGGGGATCGTCTCGCCCATCAGCTTGTCGGCGGCGCCGCCGTAGAACTCGCAATATCGCGCCAGCGCCAGCGCATCCGCCCGCGCCTGAGTCAGCGGCTTGCCCACATCCAGCGATTCCAGCCTGGCCAGATCCTCGGCTCGCTGCGCCACCATCGCCCCGATGCGGGCCAGAACGCGGCCCCGTTCCGCCGCCGTCATCGCGCCCCATTCGCCGGTCAGCGCATCCTGTGCCGCCGCCACCGCCTGATCCACCTGATCCGCGCCGCAGCGGGCGATCCGGCCCACCTCTTGCCCCGTGGACGGGTCCACCACCGGCAGGTGATCCTCCGCCGCCAGCCAGCGCCCGCCGATCAGATATTCGCCCGTATCGAACCAAGCCGTCATGTCGCCCATTCCTTTGGTATCTGCGGCACCGCCGCCATCAGGGTTTGCGTGACCGGGTGCTGCGGCGCATCCATGACCGCCGCCGTTTCGCCCGCCTCGACGATGCGGCCCGCGTCCATCACCAGCACCCGGTCGGTGATGCCGCGCACGACCGACAGATCGTGGCTGATGAACAGATAGGACAGCCCGTGGCTGGCCCGCAGCCCCGCCAGCAGGTCCAGAACCTGCGCCCGCACCCGCACGTCCAGCGCCGAAACGGCCTCGTCCAGCACGATCAGGGCCGGGCGGATCATCAGGGCGCGGGCGATGGCGATGCGTTGCCGCTGGCCGCCGGAAAATTCGTGGATGTATTTGCC
>JAUNUO010000180.1:1931-3618 GCA_030538135.1 Paracoccus sp. (in: a-proteobacteria) | reverse complement strand
CGGCGATGGCCAGCGCGATGGCCACCCGCTGCCGCTGCCCGCCCGACAGTTGATGCGGATACAGGCTCAGCGGGAATCGCGGCGCGGTCAGCCCCACCCGGTCCAGCCGTTCGCGCGCCCGCACCCGGGCCGCCGCCCGGTCCAGCCCGTGCAGGCGCGCCGCCTCGGCCACCTGATCGCCGATGGTCATCAGCGGGTTCAGCGCCGTCATCGGTTCCTGAAAGATCATCCCGATCCGGCGCCCGCGAACCTTGCACATCGCCGCGTCGGACAGGCGCAGCAGATCGGTCCCGTCCAGATCGACCCGCCCCGACGCCACCGCGCCATGCGGCAGCAGCCCCATGATCGCCAGCGCGGTCATCGACTTGCCCGACCCGCTTTCGCCCACCAGCCCGGTGATCGTCCCCGGTGTCAGCCGCAGGTCCACGTCGCGCAGCACCTCGGCTTCGCCGATGCGCACGGCCAGATCGTCAACCGTAATCACCGCATCACCCGCAATCTTGGATCCAGCCAGTCGCGCAACCCGTCACCCAGCAGGTTCAGCCCCAGAACCGTCAGCACGATGCACAGACCGGGGATCACCGCCACATGCGGGGCCAGCGTCACCATGGTCTGCGATTCCGCCAGCATCCGGCCCCAGCTTGGGATCGGCGGCTGCGCGCCAAGCCCGACATAGGACAGCGCCGCCTCGGCCAGAATGCCAAGGCTGAACTGGATCGTCCCCTGCACGATCAGCAGGTTGGCGATATTGGGCAGAATGTGTTCCACGCTGATCCGCGCCGCGCCCTTGCCCGATACCTGTGCCGCGCGGATGTAATCCAGCACCCAGATCGGCATCGCCCCGCCGCGCGTGACCCGCGCAAAGACCGGAATGTTGAAAATGCCGATGGCGATGATCGCATTCGTGGCGCTTGGTCCCAGAACGGCGGTCAGCAGAATGGCGATCACCAGCGAGGGAAAGGCAAAGATCAGGTCGTTGCCCCGCATCACCACCTCGTCGATCCAGCCGCCGCGCCGCGCCGCCGCGATCAGGCCCAAGGGCACGCCCGCGCAGATGCCGATGCCCACCGCGATCAGCGCCACGGCCAGCGATGTGCGCGCCCCCACCATCACCATCGACAGGATGTCGCGCCCCATGTGATCGGTGCCGAACAGATGCGCCGGGGACGGCGATTGCAGCCGCCCCGCGATGTTCATCGCCGCTACATCGCCCGGCGTCCAGACAAAGGACAGCAGTGCCGCGATCAGCGCCAGCCCGGTCAGCAGCCCGCCAAGGATCACCCCCCACCTCACCGCGCGCGCAGCCTCGGGTCAACGGCGGCATAGGCCAGATCGACGATGAATGTCACAAGGATCACCGCCGCCACCAGAACCAGCACCGCCGATTGCACCACGATCAGGTCGCGCTGCGTGATCGCCTGAAAGATCAGCCGTCCAAGTCCGGACAGATAGAACACGTTTTCAATGATGATCGCGCCCGCCAGCAGGAAGGAAAACTGCATCCCCATGATCGTCAGCACCGGGATCAGCGCATTGCGCAGCCCGTGGCGGCGCAGGGTCTGGGTGCGGCTCAGCCCCTTGGCGCGGGCGGTGCGGATATAGTCCTGCCCCAGCGTCTCGATCAGCGCCGATCGCAGGACGCGGGCCAGAATCGCCGCCTGCGGCAGCGCCAGCGCCACGGCCGGCA
>JAUNUO010000180.1:0-1831 GCA_030538135.1 Paracoccus sp. (in: a-proteobacteria) | reverse complement strand
CGCAGGACGCGGGCCAGAATCGCCGCCTGCGGCAGCGCCAGCGCCACGGCCGGCAGGATCAGCGATTGCAGCGCCGCCACCGGCCGGTCCCAGCCCGGAAACCCGCCCGCAGGCAGCCAGCGCAGATTGACCGCGAACAACAGCACCAACAGCATGGCGAACCAGAAATTCGGCAGGGCGATGCCGACCTGCGTGGCCCCCATCACCGCCGCATCCCCGGCCCGGCCCCGGCGCGCGGCGGCGAACATCCCGGCCGGAAATGCGATCACCACCGCCAGCGCCAGCGACATCAGCGCCAGCGGCAGCGACACCTGCACCCGGTCGGCGATCAGCCCGGCCACCGGGGTCTTGTAGGTAAAGCTCTGCCCCAGATCGCCGGTCAGCACCGCACCCAGCCAGTTCGCGTAACGCACCGGCCAGGGCTGATCCAGACCCAGTTGCGCCCGCAGCGCCGCCACCGTATCGGGCTGCGCCCCGGTGCCCAGCATGAAACTCGCCGGATCGCCCGGCACCAGCGCGACCACCGAAAAGATCAACGCCGAGGCGACCAACAGGCTCAGCCCCAGGGAAATCAGACGGCGGATCAGGTAACGCAACATGGCCCGACGCTAACGCGCGTCATGCCGTCGGTAAAGCAGAGGCCGAAGGGCCGCCGCGTTTAGAAACCGATTTTCGCAGAAAGATCGCCCCCGGCTGCGCAACGCCCGCTGTCCTGTGTACGGCCTGTGTACAGCCTGTGCATGGGCTGTGCATCGGTTGTGCAGCCGGATTCCCAGCATTTGCAGGGGTTTTCGGTGATGGCGTTGCGCCGGGACGCCATGCAACGCGCGCCCCTGTTGCACGGGCCGAATTGACCCTCGCCGCGCCGCGCGGTTGAATGGGGCATGTCCTTGCGCCCGACTTCTCCGCAGACCCTGACCGGCACCCGTATCCGCGAACGGCGGCTGTCGCTGTCGCGGCGGCAGGCGGATGTGGCGCGGGCGGCGGGCATTTCTGCGGCATATCTGAATCTGATCGAACACAACCGACGCCCGGCCGGCCCCGATCTGATCGCGCGTCTGGCGCAGGCGCTGGACGTGCCCCCCGCCGAACTGGAATCGGGCCGGGAAGAGGCGCGCATCGCCGCCCTGCGCGAAGCCGCCGCCAGCCAGCCCGGCACCCCGGCAGAAGTCGATCAGGTCGCTGAATTTCTTGCACGATTTCCGGGCTGGGCGACGGTCCTGACCGATGCCGCGCAGCGCGCGGGGGCGCTTGAACGGCGGCTGCTGCATCTGTCCGACCGCATGTCGCACGACCCCTATCTGCCCGCCGCACTGCACGAGGTTCTGTCTGCCGTCACCTCGCTGCGGGCCTCGGCCTCGATCCTGGCCGAGGGCGGCGATCTGCCCGACGAATGGGGCGCCCGGTTTCGCCACAACCTGCAAGAGGACAGCGACCGCCTGTCCGCCACGGTGCAGGCTGTCGTGGCCCATCTGGACACTTTCGAGGCCGAAGGAACCGCCTTTACCCCATCCGAGGAACTCGAGGCGTGGATGGCCGCCGGCACCCCCCCGGTCGAGGACAGCGTTGATCTGGCCTCGGATGCGGCGCGGGCGATGGCCCATGCCTATCTGATTGATCTGGAACGGGATCTGGCGGCCTTGCCCGATGCCGAATTGCTGGCCGCACTCGCCGATCAGCCCGATCTGGCGGCGCTGTCCGTGGCACTGAACCTTCCGCCTGATCTGGTGATGCGGCGACTGGCGGCGCTGCGCCCGCCCGGTTTCGCACAGGCCGGTCTGCTGGCCTGCGACGGGGCGGGCACGCTGATCCTGCGCCGCCCGCCGCCCGG
>JAUNUO010000179.1:1339-5009 GCA_030538135.1 Paracoccus sp. (in: a-proteobacteria) | reverse complement strand
CAGCCAGTTGTTGGGCGGCGTGCCGTCGGGGTTCGGATCGGCCCAGACATACCAGTCGGCGCGCGGGTTATTACGGCTGGTGCGGCTTTCCGCGAACCACGGGTGCTGGTCGCTGGAATGGCTGATGACCTGATCTATGATGACCTTCAGCCCCAGATCATGCGCCCGCGCGATCAGCGCGTCGAAATCGGCAAAGGTGCCGAACAGAGGCTCGATCCCGGTATAGTCCGACACGTCATAGCCCATATCCGCCATGGGCGAGGGAAAGATCGGCGACAGCCAGATCGCATCCGCGCCAAGGTTCGCGATATGATCCAGCCGCGCCGTGATCCCCGGCAGATCGCCGACCCCGTCGCCGTTACTGTCCTGAAAACTGCGCGGATAGACCTGATAGATCACCGCATCCCGCCACCATTCGCGCATTGCCGCCCCTTTTCACGTCACTTTCCTCCGAAATATCTCTGGCCCGTCGCGCGGGCAAGCGTTAGCGTTAACCCAAAACTGGCAAGATTCGAGCCGGGGGTTGACCGCATCGCCATGACAGACCATTCCGCGCCGCCTTTCCTGACCCAAGACGACATCGCACGGCTGAATCAGGGTCGCCACGATCGGGCGTTCGATGTGCTGGGGCTGCATGACGGCTGGCTGGTGGCCCTGTCTCCCGATACTGCTGATCTGACCGCGCTGACTTCGGGTGGCGAGGTACCGATGACCCGGATCGCGGGCGATCTGTTTAGCGCGCGGGTCGCCGGCGATTACCGGCTGCGGGCGCGGTTCGGCAATGGCGATGTGCTGGATTATGACGACCCCTATCGCTTTGGCCCGGTTCTGGGGGAAACCGATCTCTATCTGCTGGGCGAGGGCACGCACCGGCAGTTGTGGCGGGCGCTTGGCGCGCATGTGATGACGCATCAGGGCGTCGATGGCACGCATTTCGCCGTCTGGGCACCGAATGCGCGGCGGGTGTCGGTGGTGGGCGATTTCAACGCCTGGGACGGGCGGCGCCATCCGATGCGGCGGCTTGGTGCGTCTGGCGTGTGGGAAATCTTCATCCCGGCGCTGACCGAAGGCGCGCTGTATAAATACGAGGTGATCGACACCGACGGCCGCGCGGTGCTCAAGGCCGATCCGGTGGGTTTCGGCGCCCAGCATCCGCCGGAAAAAGCCAGCATGGTGCGCGATCTGTCGGGCTATGGCTGGCACGATCAGGACTGGATGGCGGCCCGCGCCGCTGCGCAGGACCGCGCCGCGCCGATTTCCATCTACGAGGTGCATCTGGGGTCGTGGCGGCGCAAGTGGAACGAGGGCGGGCGGTCGCTGTCCTACAAGGAACTGGCGCATGATCTGGTGAACTATGTCCGCGACATGGGCTTCACGCATATCGAACTGCTGCCAGTCAGCGAATTTCCTTTCGACGGGTCGTGGGGTTATCAGCCGGTCGGGCTGTATGCGCCCACGATCCGGTTCGGCCCCGCCCATGAATTCCGCGATCTGGTCGACGCGGCGCACCGGGCGGGGCTTGGTGTGTTGCTTGACTGGGTGCCGGGGCATTTCCCGAGCGATGCGCATGGTCTGGCCCGGTTCGACGGCACGGCGCTTTATGAACATGCCGACCCGAAGGAAGGGTTTCATCAGGACTGGAATACCCTGATCTATAACTATGGCCGGACCGAGGTGCAGAATTTCCTGACCGCCAACGCCCTGTATTGGCTTGAGGAATATCACATCGACGGGCTGCGCGTGGATGCGGTGGCGTCGATGCTGTATCGCGATTATTCGCGGCCCGAAGGCCAGTGGGTGCCCAACCGCGACGGCGGGCGGGAAAATTACGAGGCGATCGCATTCCTGCAAAACATGAACATCGCCGCCTATGCCGAAAGCCCCGGCATCATCACCGTGGCTGAGGAAAGCACGTCCTTCCCCAAGGTCTCGGCCCCGGTCGATGCGGGCGGGCTGGGGTTCGGTTACAAATGGAACATGGGCTGGATGAACGACACGCTGCGTTACATGCAGCGCGATCCGGTTTACCGCAAACACCACCACAACCAGATGACTTTCGGCCTGATCTACGCCTTTTCGGAAAACTTCATCCTGCCGATCAGCCATGACGAGGTGGTGCATGGCAAAGGGTCGATGCTGCGCAAGATGCCGGGCAGCGAATGGGACCAGTTCGCCAATCTGCGTGCCTTTTACGGCTTCATGTGGGCGCATCCGGGCAAGAAGCTGTTGTTCATGGGCTGCGAATTCGCCCAACCCGAGGAATGGAACCATAACGGAGAGTTGAACTGGCACGCCGCCTGCCAGCCACTGCACAAGGGGATGCAGCGGCTGGTGCGCGATCTGAACACGCTTTACCGGGGCGCACCGGCGCTGCATGTCGGCGATTGCGACAGCAGCGGCTTTCAGTGGATCGCCACCAATGCCGAGGAATCGACGTTTTCTTTTATCCGCCGGGGCGGGCCGGATGATCCGCCGGTGGTGGCGGTGTGCAACTTTACCCCGGTGGAGCGATCCGCCTTTCGCGTCGGCGTGCCGCAGGGCGGATTCTGGCGCGAGGCGCTGAACACCGATGCGAAAATCTATGGCGGCGCCGGGCGCGGCAATCTGGGCGGCGTGCGCGCCGAAGCAGCGCCCCATGACGGTCAGCCCGCGATGATCGAAATCACCCTGCCGCCGCTGTCCGTGGTGATCTTTGTGGCAGGCACGGAACAAGGGGAGAGCTGAACATGCCTGACAACAGACAGGTGACGCGACGGACCATGGCCTTTGTTCTGGCCGGCGGGCGCGGCAGCCGGTTGCATGAACTGACCGACCGGCGCGTGAAACCCGCCGTCTATTTCGGCGGCAAGACGCGGATCATCGACTTTGCCCTGTCAAACGCAATGAACTCCGGCATTCGCAAGATGGCGGTGGCGACCCAATACAAGGCCCACAGCCTGATCCGCCACCTTCAGCGCGGCTGGACCATTTTCCGGGCCGAGCGGAACGAGTTTCTGGACATCCTGCCCGCATCCCAAAGGGTCAGCGAAGATCACTGGTATCGGGGCACCGCCGATGCGGTGACACAGAATATCGACATCATCGACAGCTATGACGTGGATCACATCGTGATTCTGGCGGGCGATCACATCTACAAGATGGATTATTCCATCATGTTGCAGGAACATGTAGAAAGCGGCGCAGATGTGACCGTCGGCTGTCTGACCGTGCCGCGCACCGAGGCTACGGCCTTTGGCGTGATGGCGGTGAATGATGCGGGGCGCATCACCTCGTTTCTGGAAAAGCCCGCCGATCCGCCGCCGATGCCGGGCAACCCCGCCATGTCGCTGGCCTCGATGGGGATCTATGTCTTTAACTGGAAATTCCTGCGCGACCTGCTGATGCGCGATGCGGATGACGCGCAGTCCAGCCATGATTTCGGCAACGACCTGATCCCCCATATCGTGAAACACGGCAAGGCGATGGCGCATCGGTTCGACGCCTCCTGCGTCCGGGCAGACGGCGCGCCGGTCTATTGGAAGGACGTGGGCACCGTCGATGCCTTCTGGCAGGCCAATATCGACCTGACCGACTTCACCCCCGAACTGAACCTGTGGGATACGGACTGGCCGATCTGGACCTATTCCGAAAGCGTCCCGCCCGCCAAGTTCATCCATGACGAAAAGGACCG
>JAUNUO010000179.1:0-1239 GCA_030538135.1 Paracoccus sp. (in: a-proteobacteria) | reverse complement strand
ATGCTGAACAAGCGGGCCGCCAGCCTGTGATCCGGGTTCTGTCCGTTGCGTCGGAATGCGCGCCTCTGGTCAAGACGGGCGGGCTTGCCGATGTGGTGGGGGCCCTGCCCGGCGCACTGAAGGCCGAAGGGGTGCAGATGCGCACGCTGATCCCCGGCTATCCGGCGGTGCTGGATGCGGTGAACGGCGCGGTTCAGGTGGCTGCGTTCGGCACGCTGTTCGGCGGCGGGGGCCGGGTGCTGTCCGGCAGGGCGGCCGGGCTGGATCTTCTGGTGCTGGACGCCCCGCATCTGTTCGCGCGCGAGGGCAACCCCTATCTGGGGCCGGACGGGCGCGACTGGTGGGACAATCCCGAACGTTTTGCCGCGCTGTCCTGGGTCGCGGCGCAGATTGCCCGCAACGGAATCGGCGATGAATGGCGCCCGCAGGTGCTGCATGGCCACGACTGGCAGGCCGGGTTGATGGTGGAATATCTGCATGGGCTTGGCAGGGGTTACACGCGCACGGTGATGACCGTGCATAACATCGCCTTTACCGGCCCGGCGGATGCGGGACGCATCCCGGCCCTGGGGCTGGACCCGGCGCGCTTTCACAGTGGGGCCTATGAATTTTTCGGCCATGTCTCGGCGCTCAAGGCGGGGCTGATGGGGGCGGACCGGATCACCACCGTATCGCCGCGTTACGCACAGGAACTGATGACACCGGAATTCGGCATGGGTCTGGACGGGGTGATCCGCCATCGCCGCGCCGATCTGACCGGCATCCTGAACGGCATCGACACCGATGTCTGGAACCCTGCCACCGATTCCCTGATCGCGCCCTATACCGATGCGGCGGGCAAGGCAGCGAACAGATCCGCGCTGCAAGATGAACTGGGCCTGCCGCCCGCTGATGGGCCGCTGTGTGTTGTGGTGTCGCGGATGACGCATCAAAAGGGGCTGGACCTGCTGCTGGACGCCCTGCCTGCGCTGCGGGAACAGGGCGGGCAACTGGCCTTGCTGGGGTCGGGCGAGCCGTGGTTGCAGGACGCCTTTCGCGCCGCCGCAGATGATCCGAACATCGCCGTCCGCATCGGTTATGACGAGGCGCTGTCGCACCGGATGATGGCCGGGGGCGATGCCATCCTGATCCCGTCGCGGTTCGAACCCTGCGGCCTGACGCAGCTTTACGGGCTGCGATACGGTACGATCCCGCTGGTGGCGCTGACCGGCGGGCTGGCGGATACGGTCATCCACGCCT
>JAUNUO010000178.1:1182-5018 GCA_030538135.1 Paracoccus sp. (in: a-proteobacteria) | reverse complement strand
GCCTCGTCGGCGCTGGTCACCTCGGGGTCCGGGTTGGGGCGGCGTTCCAGCAGGAAATACAGAAGAACGCCGATCCCCACCGCATAGACCGTGGCTTTGGGATCGGGCATCGCAAGCACCACTGCGACGATCCCGGCCACCCCACGCTCGGTCGAACTGGTAAGCTGTTCGATCCCGACCATGATGCAGATATAACCCGTCAGCACCAGCGTCAGCGACAGCGCGATGGGCAGCACCGGGCGGAAGGCGGTGACCAGCGGCAGAATGAACAGCGCCAGAAAACCAAAGATCCAGAAGGTGCCCGCACCCGAAAAGATCGTCTGCATCGCGGTCTTGTCACGGCCATAGCGTTCGGCCACGGTCGCATGAACCGGCGTCCACAGCGGCCCGGCCAGCCCCGGCCATGGCGCCAGAATGGCATGCATCCCGTTACGGATCGCAGTGACCAGATGAATGCGGGTCACGCTATCGTCCACCCGTTCGTCCGTGCGGATGTCATCGACACGTTCGGTCAGGGTGTTGCCGACGATGATGTCACCGAAGGCGATCACATAGGCGATCAGCGCGGTCGGCAGCGCCAGCAGGAACACGTCGATCGACGGCAGGCTGACCGACAGAAGGCTGTATTGCGCCAGCGCCCCGAAATCAGGCTGAGTGATGCCCCATTCGATGTCGGGCAGCGGATATTCACCGACACTCCAGCCGATCACCATGGCGACCAGAATCGCCGGCACCATACCGAAATCGCCGATCTTCTTGGCCAGCGGATAGCGCGCCATCAAATCCTTGAACGACAGCGAAAACATGATGTAGAGCGCGATCAACGTTCCGGCGAGGATCGAGATCGGGGTGGTCGGAATCCGCCCGCCCTCAGCCAGTTCGCCCATCAACGCGGCAAGACCCGCGCCGATGATGATGCCCGATTTCAGCGAATTGGGGATTCCGTTCACGATCTTTTCGCCAAGCCCGGTGACACCGAAAATGACAAAGATCGCGCAGACGATCAGTTGCAGCGCGATCATCGCCGCGACGGCCTCGGGGCCGGGCTGGAATGCGCTCAGATACAGCAGCACGACCGGAATCGCCGGGGTGATCCAGCCCGGCACCAGCGGCACCCCCAGCAGCGCGGGCATCATGAAACCGATGCCGCAGATAACGCATCCCGCCAGCGCGGCCTCGTAGGGCATGCCCAGATATTGCTGCAACAGCGGGATCATGCCCAAGGCGACGACGAACATGATCATCGCCTGAATCGCCTCGGGGAATTCAATCCGGTAATGAATCAGCGGCAGTCGGACCTTGAACGGCCCGGCGGGCCAGTATGGGTGTTCCTCGCCATCCTTTCGGGTGTAGAGAGTCATCAGCTTGTCCCCCTAGGGTTATTTATTTGTTTATTCGCCGCCGGGATGGCCCGGCGGCGAAGCGCTCAGGGTGCCTTGACGTAGCTTCCCGGCGCCGCCTCGATGATCGGCAACTTCCCTTCGGATGGCTGATAAGCCGGCACCTTGCGCGACGAACTGTGGCGTTCGATCCACTTCGCCCAATGCGGCCACCACGATCCTTCGTGCTTCTGTGCGCCCTCGAACCAGTCCTGAGCATCGAGGGGATAATCATCCCGCGTCCAGTATCCGTATTTCGGCCGCTTGGACGGCGGGTTCATCACCCCCGCGATATGCCCCGATCCGCCCAGAACAAAGGTGGTGTCGCCGCCCAGAAGCGCGGTCGTGGGATAGATCGAGGTCCAGGGCGCGATGTGATCCTCTTTCGTGGCCAGCACATAGAAGGGGATGTCGATCTTGCTGATGTCGATGGGCGTTCCGTCCATCGACAGATGGCCGGGTTTGCGTAGCCCATTCTCGATGTATATCTTTTCCAGATACCACAGCAGCATGGCGGCCGGCAGACGGGTGCTGTCGCCGTTCCAGAACAGGAGGTCGAAAGCCGGCGGCTTGCGGCCCATCAGATAGTTCATCACATGGAAGGACCAGACCAGATCGTTCTCGCGGATCATCGAGAACATGTCTTGCAGGTGGTGGTTTTCCAGATAGCCGGTTTCAGCCATGTGTTCGCGCAGCACCTTCAACCGGTCGCGGTCGATGAACACGCCGATTTCGCCCACATCGGTAAAGTCAACCATAGTGGCAAAGGTGGTCGCCGTCTTGACCCGGCGATCCTTGCGCGCCGCCATCCAGGCCAGCGTGGCCGTGACCAGAATGCCGCCGATGCAGAACCCGAGAATGTCGAATTCCTTTTCGCCGGTCGCCTTTTCCATCATATCCAGCGCCGCCAGAGGGCCAAGCCGCATATAATCTTCAAAGCTCATCTCGCCATGTTCCTTGGTCGGGTTGACCCAGGAAATCAGAAAGACCGAATGCCCCTGTTCCAGCATATAGCGGACCATGCTGTTGTCGGGGCGCATGTCAAAGATATAATATTTGTTGATCCACGGCGGCACGAACAGCAGCGGGCGCTTGAACTGCGTCTGCGTCATCGGTTCGTAATGGATCAACTGCATCAATTCGTTCTGCCAGACGACCTGTCCCGGCGTGGTGGCCAGATCGCGGCCGACCTCGAAGGCGTCGCGGTCGGTCATGGCGATATCCAGCCGTCCGTCACCCCGTTCCAGATCGTCCAGCAGATTGCGCAGCCCCGCCAGAAGGCTGCGCCCGTCGGTTTCCATGAAACGCTCTCGCGCGGCGGGGTTCAGCGCCAGATAGTTGCTGGGCGACAGGGCGCTCATCAATTGGCGGGTATAGAATTGCACCCGCAGGCTGTTCTTGTCACCCTTGGGCAAGGTGTCCGTCAGGCGGTTGACCGCGCCTTCCATGGCCAGATGAACATCGCGGAAGGCACGGGCCAGCTTGTCCGTGCTCCAGCGTTCGTCACGAAAGCGACGGTCGGAACTGGCCTCGGGTTCTTCGGTCCATGCGCCCCACCATGCCTTGGTCATCTCGCTCCACAGATCGACCTGAAAGGTGAACAGAGCGCCGGGATCCTTGGCGAATTGCGCGGCGGCATTGGCATAGGCCGTGGCCACCGATTTGGCGTCCACGATGGAAAAATCGCCCCCCGTGGCCTTTTCCGCCGCCTTGCGCTGGCTTCGCATGCCCAGCCTCTGGCCGCGCGCCAGCAGTTCCAGAAATTCCTCGGTCTGTTCTGCAAGTTCTGTCTGGTCCATCTTCCCCTCTCCCTTCGGATGGCGGCCCGTCAGCCTGTTGCGGCACCCCGTTTTCTCGCCGAGGTCACCTTGACCAGGGCTTCGCCATCGACAACGACGGTGTCGCCGACCCTGCAAACGGTTTCCAACGTGACACGGGCACGGGCGGTATCCAGCCCGCGAACCGTAACAGTCGCATGAACCGTATCGCCCGGCCGCACCGGTGCGCGAAAATTCATCTGCTGCGACAGATAGATCGTCCCCGGCCCCGGCAGCTTGTTGGCAATGGCGGCGGAAATCGTGCTGGCGGTCAGGAAACCATGCGCGATCCGTCCGCCAAAGGGCGTGGCTTGCGCGAATTCCTCGTTGATATGGATGGCATTGTTGTCACCCGACGCGCCGGCGAACAGGATGATGTCCGCCTCGGTGATGGTCTTGGCAAACGTGGCCGACATCCCCTCGGACAGATCCTCGACGTCATAGCCGTTCAGTTCGTTCATTCATTCCTCCTGTGGCGCAGCCAAGGGGCCGTGGCCCCCCGCCGCTTGACTTGTGTCGTCTCAGGCCCCGGCTTGCAGGTCCGAGGGCGGCAGGTCCAGAATGGCATCCGTTCCGCCGATCACCATGTCGCGGCAGGCGCGGGCCTTGGGAAAGACATGGGTGGCATAGACCTGCGCCA
>JAUNUO010000178.1:0-1082 GCA_030538135.1 Paracoccus sp. (in: a-proteobacteria) | reverse complement strand
CCGACCAGATCCAGCGACTGGATGCCGGTGGTGCCTTCATAGATCGTGGTGATCCGGGCATCGCGGAAATGCTGCGCGGCGCCGGTTTCTTCGACATAACCCATGCCGCCATGCACCTGAACACCAAGCGAGGTGGTGTCGATGGACGCCTCGGTCGCCCAGGCCTTGACGATGGGGATCAGCAGATCGACCCGGCGCTGATGGCTGGCGCGCAGGGATTCGTCCTCGGACCGGTTAGCGAAATCCAGCGACCGGGCCGCGCGATAGGCCAGAACGCGGGCGGCATCGGTGCGCGACCGCATCACCGCCAGCATGCGCCGCACATCGGCATGACCCACGATCGTATCGACATCGCCCGATGCAGGCTTGCCCTGCTTGCGCTCGAATGCATAGGCGATGGCCAGTTGGGTGGCATGTTCGGCCACGCCGATGCCCTGAATCCCCACGTTCAGCCGGGCGTTGTTCATCATCGCGAACATGTATTCCAGCCCGCGGTTCAGTTCGCCCACCAGATAGCCGACCGCACCACCGCTATCGCCAAAGGACAGGGTGCAGGTCGGGCTGGCGTGGATGCCCAGCTTGTGTTCGATGGACACGCAGCGCACATCGTTGGCCTCGCCCAGGGAGCCGTCGTCATTCACCAGAAACTTGGGAACGACGAACAGGGAAATCCCCTTCACCCCGGCAGGCGCGTCGGGCAGGCGGGCCAGCACCAGATGGATGATGTTTTCCGCCAGATCGTGATCGCCATAGGTGATGAAGATCTTCTGCCCCGACACGCGGTAATGATCGCCCTCGGGTTCGGCCTTGCTGCGCACCGCCGCCAGGTCCGATCCGGCCTGCGGCTCGGTCAGGTTCATGGTGCCGGACCATTCGCCGCTGACCAGTTTCGGCAGATAGGTTTCCTTCAGGTGATCGTCGGCGTAACCCTCGATCGCCTCGATGGCACCTTGCGTCAGCATCGGGCACAGCTGGAACGACATGTTCGCGCCCTGAAACATTTCCTGAATGCAGGCGTTGACCAGTTGCGGCAGACCCATCCCGCCATGTTCCGGGTCGGCCGAAGGGCTGTTCCAGCCCAT
>JAUNUO010000177.1 GCA_030538135.1 Paracoccus sp. (in: a-proteobacteria) | reverse complement strand
GTGTCGGTGTAAAAGAACATCGCTTCTTTCGCCTCGGTATAGTCGTCCCATTTGTCGAGGCTGGCCTTGTCGATGGGCGACAGCTTCCACCGTTTCAGAGGGTCCGTTTCGCGGGCGATGAAGCGGCGGCGCTGTTCTTCCTGCGTGACCGAGAACCAGTATTTGTAAAGCCGGATACCCGAGCGCACCAGCATCCGTTCGAATTCGGGCGCCTGCCGCATGAATTCCAGATATTCGGTGGCGGAACAGAAACCCATGACCCGTTCCACGCCCGCGCGGTTATACCAGCTCCGGTCATAGAACACCATCTCGCCCGAGGTGGGCAAGTGATTGACGTAACGCTGAAAATACCACTGCCCACGTTCCTGATCGGTCGGCTTTTGCAGCGCGACGACACGGGCAAAACGCGGGTTGAGATGTTCGTTGTAACGCTTGATCGTGCCGCCCTTGCCCGCCGCGTCGCGGCCTTCGAACAGGATGACGAATTTCTGGCCGGTGTCCTGCGCCCAGATCTGGACCTTCAGCAATTCGGCCTGAAGCAGCGCCTTTTCCGCCTCGTAAGCCACGCGGCCCATACGGTAGTGATAGGGATAGCGGCCGTTCTCGAACGCATCGCGCACCTGTTCGGGCGTCGCGGGCGCGGCTTTGGCACGGCGCCGGGTCGGTGCTGCAGCGGGCGTTTTCGTGGCGTCAACCGCAGCCGCACCCAGCGCCGACATGGCGGCGGTCGCCGCATCTGGCGCGGGTGCTGGCGATGGCGCAGCCTGCGGCGCGGGCGCTGTCTGGGTGGTCATGGGCGTCTCGGTCGCGGACTCCAGTCGGTTCCGGGTCAGGCTGTCGTCAGGCATGCGCGTTCTCTCCTTTTTCAACCCTGACTATATATCACACTTTCGTAACATCCGCTTTGAGGCGGATCAAATTTCGTGCCTTCCTTCCTGCGTCAATGCGCCGCATAACAGGGCCGGAAAGCGAAGGGGGAACCGACCATGCTGACAATCCACGGCGTCAGCCGCTCTCGCGCGTCGCGCATCATCTGGCTGTGCCACGAAATCGGGATCGAGTTCCGGCAGGTGCCGGTCATTCAGGCCTATCGCCTGCCCGACCCCGACGCGGCGGATGCGCCGCTGAACACCCATTCGCCCGCATTTCTGCGCCTGTCGCCCGGCGGTGCCGTGCCGGTCATTCAGGATGACGGACTGGTGCTGTCCGAAAGCATGGCCTGCACCTTGTATCTGGCGCGCAAATACGGCGCCCCCTTCGGTCCGGGCGACACGCCCGAGGACGCGCTGATGATGCAGTGGTCCTTTTATGCCGCGACCGCCATCGAACCCGATGCGCTGACCCTGCTGTTTCTGTCCGCCTCGTCCAAGCCGGATGATCGCGTGATCTGCACCAACGCCTCGGAACGCCTGATCCGTCCGCTGATGGTGGTCGAGGATCACCTGTCGCGCCACGGCTACATGGTCGCTGGCCGGTTCACCGTCGCGGACATCAACATGGCCGAGGTGATCCGCTATGCGCAGGGGCGCGCCGATCTGATGACCCGGTTCCCGGCGATCCAGGCCTGGCTGTCGGATTGTCAGGCCCGCCCCGCCTTCCGCAAGATGTGGGAAGCCCGCTTGGCCGAGCCGGAATAGCATTGAAATACACGTCCTGATGTGCGATATTATCCGCATCTGAAAGGACACGCCATGACCCGCCTGCTGACCAACCACATCTGCACCATCACCGAACTGCGCGAGCCGCAAAAAGTGCTGGATCGCGCCGGCGGCAAACCCGTGGCGGTGCTGAAGAACTCGCAACTGGTGGCCTATCTGGTCCCACAAGAGGCGACGGAGCAGGGGCATCGCGCGCTGACCCAAGAAGAATTCGACGCCATCTTCGAGGCGACGCGCGAAGCCGCCCAGCCGGTTCTGGATTACCTCAAGGACAAGTAAAACCGTATGACGTCTTTCCGACTTCTGACGGTCGAACTGGTCGAGCAGGCCCATGACCGCGTGTTGAATCCCGGCGAATTGCCCGGCCGCGCTTTGAACAAATCGCTTGAGGGTGCCTTGTCGCGCGTTGAAAACCGCGTGGCTTATGGGATGATCGCTGACGCCTATGATCTGGCCGCCGCCTATGCAATGGCGATTGCGCAGGGCCATTGTTTCAACGATGCCAACAAGCGGACGGCGTTTCGCGCGATGCAGATGACTCTTGTGGCCAACGGCATTCAGCCGCGCTTTGACCATGAAGACATCGGCAACCAGATCATCGCTCTTGCGCAGGGCATCATCGACGACGGCGCCCTGGCCGACTGGCTGCGCGACCGGGCGTGACGGGCCGGGTTGCTCCGCCCTGCCCGCTCATGTGATAACCGCCCAAATGACAAACGACCCGAGCAGACCCATGGCCGACGATCTATTTCAGTCCGATGCGGCGTCCGACAGCTATTCCGCATCCTCCATCGAGGTGCTGGAAGGGCTGGAGCCGGTGCGCAAACGTCCCGGCATGTATATCGGCGGCACCGACGAACGCGCGCTGCATCACCTTGCGGCGGAAATCCTCGACAACTCGATGGACGAGGCGGTGGCGGGACATGCCAGCCGGATCGAAGTCGAACTGCTGGCCGACCATTCCATCGTGGTGCGCGACAACGGGC
This sequence comes from Paracoccus sp. (in: a-proteobacteria), assembly GCA_030538135.1. Classification (GTDB taxonomy): domain Bacteria; phylum Pseudomonadota; class Alphaproteobacteria; order Rhodobacterales; family Rhodobacteraceae; genus Paracoccus. Next base: position 2,379 of record JAUNUO010000177.1, on the reverse strand, counting down.
GCGGCATCCCGATCGACCCCCACCCGAAATTCCCCGGCAAATCCGCGCTTGAGGTGATCCTCTGCACGCTGCACGCGGGGGGGAAATTCTCGGGCGATGCCTATCAGACCTCGGGCGGGTTGCACGGGGTGGGCGCCTCGGTGGTGAACGCGCTGTCCGACAGCATGATCGTGCAGGTCGCCCGCAACCGCGAACTGTTCGAACAGCGCTTCTCGCGCGGGGTGCCGCAAGGCCCGGTCGAAAGGATCGGCGCCGCCCCGAACCGGCGCGGCACCACCGTCACCTTCCACGCCGATGAACAGATCTTCGGCCATCACCGGTTCAAGCCGGCGCGGCTGATGAAGATGGTGAAATCCAAGGCCTATCTGTTCAGCGGCGTCGAAATCCGCTGGAAATCCGAAATCGACGATGGCGAAACCCCAACCGAAGCCACGTTCCACTTTCCCGGCGGGCTGGCCGATTACCTGTCGGAAACCCTGACCGGGGCCAGCACCTATGCCGACCGCCCCTTTGCCGGCAGCGTCGATTTTTCGCGTCAGGGCGCGCCCGGCAAGGTCGATTGGGCGATAAACTGGACGCCCGCGCGCGACGGCTTCATCCAGTCCTATTGCAACACCGTTCCCACCCCCGAGGGCGGCACGCACGAGGCCGGTTTCTGGTCCGCGATCCTGCGCGGCATCCGCGCATATGGCGAACGGGTCAGCAACAAAAAGGCCGCGAACATCACCCGCGACGACCTGCTGACGGGCGGCTGCGCGCTGGTGTCGTGTTTCATCCGCGAGCCGGAATTCGTCGGCCAGACCAAGGATCGTCTTGCCACGACCGAGGCCGCGCGGCTGGTCGAAAACGCCGTGCGCGACCATTTCGACAACTGGCTGGCCGCCGATACGAAATCAGCGGGCGCGATATTGGATTTCCTGATCCTGCGCGCCGAAGAACGCCTGCGCCGCCGCGCCGAAAAGGAAACCGCCCGCAAATCCGCCACGAAAAAGCTGCGCCTGCCCGGCAAGCTGGTCGATTGCAGCGCCACCAACCGCGACGGCACCGAGCTGTTCATCGTCGAGGGCGACAGCGCCGGCGGATCGGCGAAAATGGCGCGCGACCGGGTGCATCAGGCCCTGCTGCCGCTGCGGGGCAAGGTGCTGAACGTCCTTGGCGCGGCATCCAGCAAGCTCAGCCAGAACGCCGAACTTTCCGATCTGTGTCAGGCGCTTGGCGTCGGCATGGGCACGAAATTCAACGTCGATGACCTGCGCTATGACAAGGTCATCATCATGACCGATGCCGATGTGGACGGCGCCCATATCGCCAGCCTGCTGATGACCTTTTTCTTCACCCAGATGCGCCCGATGATCGACAAGGGCCACCTGTATCTGGCCTGCCCGCCGCTTTACCGGCTGACCCAAGGGGCGCATCGCATTTATGTGTCCGACGATGCCGAGAAAGAGGCCATGATGGCCAAGGGCCTGGGCGGCAAGGGGAAAATCGACGTGCAGCGTTTCAAGGGCCTGGGCGAGATGGACGCCAAGGACCTGAAGGACACCACCATGAACCCCGCCACGCGCAAGCTGATCCGCGTCAGCATCGACGATCAGGACGGCGGCGAAACCGGCGATCTGGTGGAACGGCTGATGGGCAAGAAACCCGAATTGCGCTTTGAATACATTCAGGAAAACGCGCAATTCGCCGAGGATCTGGATGTCTGACGAAATCCCCGTCCCGATCCTGTCGCTGGCCCATGTCGAACGGGTGACCCAGCCCGTCGACGGGCCGCTGCACAGTCCGCATTACACCATGCTGGATGACGACGATCTGGACCGGCTGGCCGATGCGCTGACAGAAAACAGGCCGCGGCCGATTCCGATCTTTGCCTATGGATCGCTGATCTGGAGGCCCGGCTTTGCGGTGGCGGCACGGCGGCGGGCGCGGGCCATGGGCTGGCACCGGCAGTTCAGCATCCATCTGGATCACTTCCGCGGCTCGCCCGACCGGCCGGGGCTGATGCTGGCTCTGGCCTCGGGCGGGGAATGCGACGGGCTGGTGCTGGACATCGAACCGGGGGCCGAGACCGAATCCCTGCGCGCCCTCCTGCGGCGGGAACTGGTGGCGCATGAACTGGCCGCCAATGCCGTCTGGATCGAGGTGGCGACCGACCGCGGCCACGAACAGGCGCTGACCTTTTATGCCAATCCGGTCGGCACCCAACTGGCCGATCTGACCGTGGATCAACAGGCGTTGCGGCTGGCCCGCGCGAATGGCGCGGCAGGGTCGGGCGCCGAATATCTGCACAACACCGCCCACGGGTTGCATCAGGCGGGCATTTTCGACCCCTATATCTGGGAACTGGATCGTCTGGTCGCCGCCGAAATCGACCGGCAG
>JAUNUO010000012.1:36060-40342 GCA_030538135.1 Paracoccus sp. (in: a-proteobacteria) | reverse complement strand
ATGACCGACCTTACCCCCCGCGAGATCGTTTCCGAACTCGACCGTTTCATCATCGGGCAGAAGGATGCCAAGCGCGCCGTGGCGGTGGCCCTGCGCAACCGCTGGCGGCGCAAGCAACTGGCCGATGATCTGCGCGATGAGGTCTATCCCAAGAACATCCTGATGATCGGCCCCACCGGCGTCGGCAAGACAGAAATCAGCCGCCGTCTGGCGAAACTGGCCAATGCGCCCTTCATCAAGGTCGAGGCGACGAAATTCACCGAGGTCGGCTATGTCGGTCGCGATGTCGAACAGATCATCCGCGATCTGGCCGATGCCGCGCTGGTTGAAACGCGCGAACGGATGCGCGAGGACGTGAAGGCCCGCGCCCACAAGGCCGCCGAGGACCGTGTGATCGAGGCATTGGCCGGCGATCAGGCGCGCGAGGGCACCCGGCAGATGTTCCGCGACAAGCTGAAACGGGGCGAGCTGGACGATACCGTGATCGAACTTGAGGTCGCGGACAATTCCAGCCCCTTCGGGATGATGGAACTGCCCGGCCAGCCCCCCGGCGCCATGGGCGGCATGATGGATCTGTCCGGGCTGATGAAGGCTTTCGGCGGGCGTCGGGTGCGACGCAAGGTGACGGTGGCCGAAAGCTATGAACTGCTGATTGCCGAAGAGGCCGACAAGCTGCTGGACGACGAGGCGGTGAAAACCGCCGCGCTGGATTCGGTGCAGGAAAACGGCATCGTGTTCATCGACGAGATCGACAAGGTGGCCGCCCGCTCCGAGGCGCGCGGCGCCGATGTCAGCCGCGAAGGCGTGCAGCGCGACCTGCTGCCGCTGATCGAGGGCACCACGGTCTCCACCAAATACGGCCCGGTGAAAACCGACCACATCCTGTTCATCGCATCCGGCGCGTTTCACGTGGCGAAACCCAGCGATCTGCTGCCCGAATTGCAGGGCCGCCTGCCGATCCGCGTGGAACTGCGCGCGCTGACCGAGGAAGATTTCGTCCGCATCCTGACCGAGACCGACAACGCCCTGACCCGGCAATACAGCGCGCTGATGGCCACCGAAAACGTCACGGTCGATTTCACCGAAAACGGTATCGCCGCGCTGGCCCGGATCGCGGCCGAGGTGAACGGCGCCGTGGAAAACATCGGCGCGCGGCGGCTTTATACCGTGATCGAACGGGTGTTCGAGGATCTGTCTTTTACCGCGCCCGACCGTGACGGCGATGCGGTGACGGTGGATGCGGCGTTTGTCGAACGCCACCTCGGCGATCTTGCGCGCAGCACCGATCTGTCGCGCTATGTGCTATAGGGCGCGGGAAGGGCGGATCGGACAGGTGACCGCATGAGCCGGCACATCGCGGACACGCATTCCCACGAGCATGGGCACGACCATGACCACGCCGCGCACCATCATGCGGTTGAGGTGACGGCGGCGAACGAACGCCGCATCGGCATCGTCCTTGTTATGACGGCGGCATATGCGGCGGTGCAGGCGGTCGGCGGCTGGCTGTCGGGGTCGCTGGCGCTGATCGCGGATGCGGGGCATATGGTATCGGATGCCGCTGCGTTGCTGTTGGCGCTGATTGCCTATCGGGTGGCGCGGCGGGCGGCGACGCCCCAGGTCAGCTATGGCTTTCACCGGGTGCGGGTGCTGGCCGCGCTGGCCAACGGCGCCACTCTGCTGTTGCTGGTCGGCTGGATCGTGTGGGAAGCGGTGACCCGGTTCCGCCATCCGGTCGAGGTTCTGGCCGGGCCGATGCTGATGGTGGCGTGCATCGGTCTGGCGGTTAATGTCGCAGGGTTCCTGATCCTGCGCGCGGGTGACGGCGGTGACGGCAATCTGCACGGGGCGATGTTGCATGTTCTGGGCGATCTTCTGGGGTCGGTCGGGGCCATCGCGGCGGCCGTCGGGATCATGCTGACCGGCTGGACGGTGCTGGATCCGATCCTGTCGGTGCTGGTGGCGCTGCTGGTGGTGCGGTCGGCCTGGGGTCTGGTGCGGGCGTCGGTGTTCACGCTGATTCAGGGCACGCCCGCGCATATCGACCCCGATGCGGTGCTGGCCGATCTGATGACATTGCCCGGCGTGGCCGAAGCGCAGCATTTCCACGCCTGGACGCTGGCCGACAGCCGCACGGTGGCCACGGTCCATGTCACCCCCCGCTCCGGCACCGACCCGCTGAGCCTGCCGCGTCAGGTCGCCGCCCGGCTTGCCGACCGTCACGGCGTCTTTCACGCCACGGTCGAGGTGAACGCCCCCGGCGCGATCCCGGCCGAGGCTTAGGCGCGCGCAGGCCCCCATCGCCCCGCTTGCCGATCCGGCGCGTTGCGGTATGACTGGCACGCCAGAAGGAGGCCGGGATGTCCGACGCAGCCGAAGATCGTGTCCCGACGCCGGGGCGGATGGCGCGGCTGCGCTATGCGGCGCCGTGGATCGTTGCCGGCCTTCTGTTTCTGCTCGGTCTTTACGCGCTGCACCGGCTGCTGGCGCCGGTCGATCTGGATCAGATCCGGGCGCAGATCGCGGATACGCCCTGGCCGGTCATGGGGCTTGCGCTGCTGACGACGCTGGCGGGATATCTGTGCCTTGCCGGTTACGACTGGTCGGCGCTGCGTTACATCGGCAAGCCCTTGCCGTTGCCGGTGGTGATGACGGGCGGGCTGATGGCCTATGCCTTTGGCAATACCATCGGTCTGACCGCCATTTCGGGCGGTGCGGTGCGGTGGCGGGTCTATTCCGGGCTGGGGCTGGGCGGCTACGATATTGCCGCGATTTCGACCTTTGCCGCCGTGTCCTATGGCGTGGCGGCCACAGTGGTGGGGCTGGCGGCGCTGGCGCTGCACCCGGCGGCGCTGGCCATGATCCTGCCGCTGCCGCTGGCCAGCATCCGTATCTTGGCGCTGGCGTCGATCGCGGCCATCGTGGTGCCGCTGGTCTGGGCCAGCGTCAGTGGCAGCGCGTTGCGGGTTTGGCGCCTGAACCTGCGCGCGCCGTCCTTGCCGGTGCTGGCGGGACAGGTCGTCATCAGCATCGGTGACATGTGCTTTTCCGCGCTGACGCTGTATCTGTTCCTGCCGGTCACGGATTACAGTTTTTTCAGCTTTCTGGCGGTGTTTGCCGCCGCGACCATGGCCGGGATCGTCAGCCACGTTCCGGGCGGGATCGGGGTGTTCGAAACCATCATCATCGCTGCCATGCCTGCCGGAACCCCGGTCGGGCCGGTGGCGGCGGCGCTGCTTTTGTATCGGCTGGTCTATTATCTGGTGCCCTTCGGCCTCGCCCTGATCCTGCTGTCGGGATATGAGGCCTGGCGCGCAATGGGCCGGGGCGCGCCCGATACCGCCGCCGGTCGGCTGCTGTCGGCGATGGAACCCGCGCTGCGGGCGGTTTCACCCCTGGCGCCGCTGGTTCTGGGCGCGATGATTTTCGGCTCGGGTCTGTGGATGAGCATTTCCGCCGTCCTGCCGCCCCTGACCGAGGCCGCAGAAACCGCCGAGGCGCTGTTCCCTCTGGCCTTCGTCGAAGGTTCGGCATTGTTGTCCAGCGCCTTGGGGGCGGCGCTGATCGTGCTGTCGCTGGCGGTGGTGCGGCGGTCGCTGGGTGCGTTCTGGCTGGCCTTTGCGGCGATGGCGGCGGGGCTGGTGGTTGCGCTGATGCATGCCGACCGACAGCAGGTCATCACGCTGGCCCTTGGCATCGTGATCCTGTTGCCGTTCCGCCGCGCGTTCCGCCGCCGCGCGATCCTGACCCATGCCGCGATGACGCCGGGGTGGCTGGCCATGCTGATCGCGGCAGGGGCGGGGTTCGGTTTTGCGCTGTTTTTTGCCCACAAGGGGACGCATTACGTCAATGAACTGTGGTGGCAGTTCGCGGTTGACGAGCGCGCGCCACGCGCCTTGCGCACGGGGCTTTTGTCCAGTTTGACACTGGGTCTGGCGGGGTTGGCGATGCTGTTGCGCGCGCCGCGCATCCGGCCGGCTGCGCCGGACCCGGCCGATCTGGATGATGCCGCCGTTGTCGTGGCGGCATCGGGCGACCCCGAAGCGGCACTGGCGCTGACCGGGGACAAATCGCTGATGTTTTCCGACGACCGCCGCGCCTTCGTGATGTTCGCGCCCTCGGGCCGGTCATGGATTTCCTATGGCGGCCCTGTCGGTCCCGCCGATGCCGCCGAGGAGGTCGCCTTCAGCTTTACCGATGCCGCGCGCCGGTCGGGTGCCTCGCCGGTATTCTACGAGGTCGGTCCGCAGGGCGTGCCGCAGATGCTGGAACTGGGGCTGAC
>JAUNUO010000012.1:31770-35960 GCA_030538135.1 Paracoccus sp. (in: a-proteobacteria) | reverse complement strand
CGCGATCAGGGCTATGCGGAATTTTCACTGGGCATGGCGCCGCTGTCGGGTCTGGCACCGGAACGCACCGGGCGGTTGTGGGACAGGTTCGGTGCGGTGATCTATCGCCACGGCGGCAGTTTCTATAATTTCGCCGGGCTGCGGGCGTTCAAGGAAAAATTCGATCCGGTCTGGCGCCCGCATTATCTGGCCACGCCCGGCGCATTGCCGCCGCTGATCCCGCTGGCGGATGCGGCGCGGCTGATCTCGCGCGCCCCCTACAGCAAAAGGGCAAAGGCCACCGCATAGCCAAGCGCCAGCAGGATCAGCGCAAGGGCGATGAGGCGGGCAAGGATCGGGCGCATGGTCACACCATCTCAAAGATTTCGCTGTCGATCCGGCTGACGGGGACACCCATCCCGCGCAGATCGGATTTCAGCCCTTCCAGCATCGGCGCAGGCCCGCATAGCATATGCGGCCAGTCGCGCGATGCCGGTGGCAAGACGCGCGACAGCATGTCACCGTCGATCCGCCCGGTTTCGACGATGAACCCGGCCGGTGGCCAGTCGTCCTCGGGCGGGTTCTGGACCACATGGATCGCCGTCAGATCAAAGGTTTCGGCCAGCCGCACCAGCGCGTCACGGAATGCCACGTCGTCCCAGTCGTCATTGGCATAAAGCAGAATCACAGGTCGCGGGTCGCGGCGCGCGGCCATGGCCCGCAGATTGGCGATGATCGGGGTGATGCCCACGCCGCCCGCGATCATCACGAAACCGTCGGCATCGGCCTCGCGGTCGATGGAAAACTGACCATAGGGGCCGTCGATATAGGCGACGGTGCCGGGCCGGGTTTGCGACAGGCGTTTGCTGTCATTTCCCAGTGGCTTGATGGAAAAGGAAATCTCTGGCCCGGTGTCGGGTGCGGTGGAAATCGTGAACGGATGTTCGCGCAGCGCAAAGGGCGAGGTGCCGACGGTCAGCCAGGCGAACTGCCCCGGACGCCAGCCGGTCAGCGGCTGTCCCTCGGGGCGCAGGATCAGGGTGCGGATGCCGTCGCCCTCGTCGCGGTTGTCGATCACGCGCCACGGGTTGCGCCATTGCCGCCACGGGCGCAGGACGCGGGTGTAAACCATCAGCCCCAGCCAGCCCAGAGTCACCATCAACCACAGCGCGCGGGTGCCGTCCGCGCCGGTGAAATGCCCCGCCCCCAGAACATGCCAGATCGCCCCGGCAAAGCCCGCCAGCGCCAGCCCCACATGCAACCAGCGCCAATACAGATAGCCCAGACCCAGCCTTTGGCGAAATTCGGAACTGACGATCAGCGCGACGAAACAGACCAGCGCCACCCGTCCGGCGGTCATATGTGCGGGTGCCCTGAACGGGTTCAGCGCGCCCAGATCGTCCTGATGCCAGATATACAGGATGCCGAAATGCCCCAGCATCAGTGCAACGGCCCCCCAGCTGACGAAACGGTGGAACAGGAACACCACATCGGCGCCAAAGGGATGCAACAGCGGCCTGATCCGGCCCGTCAGCGCGAATTGCAACCCCGCCAGCGCCAGCGCCGAAAATCCAAGCCCCAGCGCCAGATCACGGGAAAAGCCCATCGCAGGCGGCGGATCGCCCGACAGGATCACGACAAACGGCAGGGCCAGCGCGGCGGCGGCCAGCGACAGCCAGAACGCCCCCCATGACCAGACCGCCCAAGGGCGATCGGCGGTGCGCACATGCGCCTTCGGGCTGGTTGTGGTCAGGGGCGCGGGATCGCTCATGCCGGGGTAACGTCGTTAAAATGCGCGGGGTTCCAATCCACCGCCGCCGCGAAAGCGTCGTTTTCCGGTGCTGGGGTGATCGGGTTGTTGCGGCAAGCAGGACGGCTTCACGTCATTCCATCCGCGGAACCCGCATTTGCGGTTTGTCCCGACAGGCATGCGACAGGGCAGTCGGGCGCGGCGAGGATCAGGGGAACTGATGGCGTGCCGGGCGGTTAGTCCCTTGCGCACCAAGGTGCCGGCCAGCTCTCGACACGGAAAGGACGCCAATATGACCGCATCCGCACCCTATTGCGGCCCCGCCCCCCTGCCGGACGAGTTGTGGCGGGCCTGGAACCTTGATCCGGCCTTGCTGGCGGGGTTGGGGGTGTTCGCTGCACTGCTGGCGTGGCGCGGCGAAAACCGCGTGGCGGCGATTGCCGGTTGGGCGGCGCTGGTCGTGGCCTTTGTTTCGCCGTTGTGCGCGCTGACCGTGGCATTGTTTTCGGCGCGGGCGGCGCATCATCTGTTACTGGTCACGGTGGCGGCACCCGCGCTGGCGCTGGCGCTGCCCGTGGCGCGGGCTGTGCCTGCCGCCCTGTCGCTGTCTGCGCTGTCGGCTGCGATGGTGGCATGGAACCTGCCGCGGGTCTATGATGCGGTCTGGGCGTCCGATGCGGTTTACTGGCTGTTGCAGGCGGCAATGCTGTTGCCCGCATGGGCGTTCTGGTCGGCGGTTCTGGCCCCCAACGCCGGGGCCGAGGATACCTTCCGGCGCGCCCTGCTGACCGGCGGTCTGGCCGGTGTGATGGGGCTGATCGGGGCGGTGCTGACCTTTGCCCCGCATGTCCTGTTCTTTCAGCATGTCGAGGGCGCGGCGCTGTGGGGCATGGGCGCGCTGAGCGATCAGCAACTGGCAGGGCTGGTCATGTGGGTGCCGGGTTTTGTGCCGGTCGCGGTGATCGCAGGCCTGATGCTGCGCCGTGGCTGGCGGCAGGGTTTTGCCGGATGATCGCGGCGCTGAAATTCCTGCATCTCGGCACGATGCTTGCCTGGTGCGCGGCGCTGATCGCGTTGCCGGTTCTGATGGCCGTTTACGGCGACACATGGCGCGACGGGCGGCAGGGCGCGGCGCAGGCGCGCTATGCCGAATTCCGGTTGATGACGCATTACGGCTATATCGGCTTTGCCACTCCGGCGGCGATCATCAGCATCGCGGCGGGCACGGCGCTGATCTTTGCGGCCGGCGTGTTTGACCTGTGGTTCGTGGCCAAGCTGGCGCTGGTGTGCGGGATGGTGCTGGTTCACGCATGGCTGGGGCAGATGATCCTGATTTCCGGGGAAAAGCGGGGCCGCGCGCGTCTGCCGCATTCGTTGATCGCGCTGGCTTTGGCCCTGCCGCTGATGGCGGGGGTCTTGTGGCTGGTGCTGGCCAAGCCCGATCTGTCGGGGTTGGCCCAATGGTTGCCCGCCTTCATGCTGACGCCAAGGGGGGCGCTGTGATGCGGTCAATGATCCCGTTGCGTGCCGATCTGGTAATCGAACACCAGCTTGCCCCCGTGCCAGCCGGTGATCCCGGTCATGCCCGCGCCAAGGGCGGAAATCAGAATACCCCAGGGCAGCACCGCGCCCACCGGGTCATCCAGCCGGTAGCCCCAGTTCAGCCCCAGCACCGACAGCAGCATCACAGCAAGGATGAAATGCGTCCAACTGGCCGAGCGGATACGGATGCCGGGCACGACCAGCAGCTCCACCGTGCCGGCGATCCCGGCCGCCACGCCGATGAAAAACGCCACCCCCGCCGCCCAGATCGCCACGCGCGGCCAGAATGTGTCGCCGGTCAGCCAATACATCGCATCCGCCCCAAGGGTGGACATGCACAGCGCGATGGGAAAGGCGACCATCATCGCATGGATCGGGTGACCCGCGACGGCGATCCGGCTTTCGGTGTCGTCGAACGAGATGTTTTCCTCGATCGGGTCGGGCAGGCGGCGGCGCTGGCTCCAGCTTCTTTTGGGGCGCATGATCGGTCCTTTCTGCGGGCGGTCTGCAACAGAAAGGCGGCGGCGGCGCTGTTGGTTCCGGCACTCGCCGGATGTTCCGGCCCGCTGAGCGCGCTGGACCCGGCTGGCCCGGCGGCGCGCGAGATCGCCACCCTGTGGTGGGCGATGCTGGCCGGATCGGCGGCGATCACGGCCTTGGTGGCGGTGATGATCGTGCTGGCGATCCGCCGCCCGCCCGGTGCGACCTCGGAACGACGTTGGATCATGGGTTGGGGTCTGGGCTTCAGCATGGCGGTTCTGACGGTGCTGCTGGGCTTTGCGCTGTGGATCGGCGAACGGATGCTGACGCGCGACGATGGCGCGGTGCAGGTCGCGGCCCATGCGCGGCAATGGGAATGGGTATTCACCCAGCCCGGCCCGGACGGTCAGCCGGTCACGACCGTGGGGGTGCTTTATGT
>JAUNUO010000012.1:30561-31670 GCA_030538135.1 Paracoccus sp. (in: a-proteobacteria) | reverse complement strand
GGCTGGCGCGGCTTTTTCACATCGGTGAACCACGGCACCGTGGGGCGGCGGTTCATGGTGACGGCCTTTGTGTTCTTTGCCATCGGCGGGGTTCTGGCCATGCTGATCCGGGCGCAGCTTGCCACCCGGCAGGGCGCGTTTCTGGACACCGAACTGTATAACCAGATCTTCACGATGCACGGCAGCATCATGATGTTCCTGTTCGCCATTCCGATGCTGGAAGGTCTGGCGCTGTGGCTGTTGCCAAAGATCCTTGGCGCGCGGGACATGGCCTTTCCGCGCCTGTCCACCCTAGGTTATTTCTGTTACCTGTTCGGCGGCGGGATCATCCTTGTGTCGCTGCTGTTCGGGGTTGCGCCCGATGGCGGCTGGTTCATGTATGTGCCGCTGACCGACCGCACCCATACGCCGGGGATCAACGCCGATGTATGGCTGCTGGGCGTGACTTTCGTGGAAATCAGCGCGGTGGCGGCGGCAGTGGAAATCGTCGTCACCATCCTGCGCTGCCGCGCGCCGGGCATGGCGCTGACGCGGATGCCGCTGATGGGATGGTATCTTCTGGGCACTGCGGCGATGATGCTGGTCGGTTTCCCGCCGCTGATCCTGGGTTCCATCCTGCTAGAGGCGCAGCGAGCCTTTGACTGGCCGTTCTTTGACGTGGCGCGGGGCGGCGATCCGCTGCTGTGGCAGCACCTGTTCTGGCTGTTCGGCCACCCCGAGGTCTATATCATCTTTCTGCCTGCCGCGGGCGCCCTGTCCACCATCATCCCGGTGCTGAGCCGCACCACCATCCTGGGCTATAGCGCCATCGTGGCGGCGGTGATCGGGCTGGTGTTCCTGTCATTCGGGCTGTGGGTGCATCACATGTTCACCGTGGGCATTCCGCATATGGCGCTGGCCTTCTTTTCGGCGGCATCGGCCTTGGTCGCGGTGCCGACGGCGGTGCAGATATTCGCATGGATCGGGACGATGTATGAGGGCCGGGTCCAGTTCCGCCTGCCGATGCTGTATATCATGGGCTTCTTCGCCACCTTCGTTCTGGGTGGGCTGACCGGGGTCATGCTGGCGATGGTGCCGTTCAACTGGCAGGCCCATGACACCGCCTTCGT
>JAUNUO010000012.1:0-30461 GCA_030538135.1 Paracoccus sp. (in: a-proteobacteria) | reverse complement strand
GGGTCATGCTGGCGATGGTGCCGTTCAACTGGCAGGCCCATGACACCGCCTTCGTTACCGCGCATCTGCATTACGTTCTGGTCGGCGGTTTCGTGTTTCCGATGCTGGCCGCCGTAACATGGTGGATGCCGCTGATCTGCGGGCGCTGGCGGGTCAAGGGGTTGGGCGAGGCGGCTTTCTGGCTGATCTTCATCGGTTTTCACGGCACATTCCTTCTGATGCACCTGACCGGATTGCTGGGAATGCCGCGCCGGATCGACCTTTACCCGGCCAACCCCGAATGGGAATGGCTGAACCTGATTTCGTCGATATTCGGCATGGTGCAGGCGGCGGGCTTTGCGATGCTGGTGTTCGATCTGGGGATGCAGGGCCTGTTCGGGCGGCGAAGCTGGCGCAACCCGTGGGGCGCGCCGACGCTGGACTGGGCGATGCCGCTGCCCGCGCCGTCCTATAACTTTGCCTCTCTGCCCCGGCCCGGGGACGGTGCGGATGCGATCCTGCCGCTGGCGACCGGGCAGGGGCTGCTGCCCGGCGCGCCGCGCGGTGTGCGCGAGATCATCGTGACCGAGGCCGGCAGTGCCCGTCCACAGCATGTCGCCGTGCTGCCGGGCAATACATGGCTGCCGCTGGCGACATCGGCGGCGATCGGCAGCTTCTTTGCGATGATGCTGGCGGGATGGTACTGGGCTTCGCTGATCGGGGTGGCGGCAACGCTGATCGCCGCATGGCGCTGGGGTGCGATCATGGGCACGGCGCGCGATCACGCTCCGCTGCCGGTCGCGCCGGGGCTGGATCTGCCGGTGCATTGGCAGGTGCGCAACACGCTGGCCCACTCCGGCACGGTGGCGTTGCTGGTCGCGGATGGAACGCTGTTTGCCTCGCTGTTGTTCGGGGTCGGGTTCCTGACCGTGGTGGCCCCCGGCTGGCCCGCGCCGGACAGCGGTATCGGCACCGCGAACATGGCGATCATGGGGGGCGCGGCGCTGATGCTGATGGCGGTGGGGTCGGTTGCGGCGCGGCTGGCCGAGGCGCGGCGGGAGACGACGGGCGGGGTCTGGGCCGGCGTCGGCCTGATCGCGGCGCTGATCGCGCTGATGCTGATGGCGGGGTTGGCGATGGGGCTGGACGATCCGCGTCGCCACGCCCGCGATGCGTTGCGCGGGGCGGCGCTTGGCTTTGCCGTGGTGCATGGGGTGATCGCGGCGATGCTGGCGCTGCGCAGCCTTGCCGATGCGCGGCAGGGGCGGCTTGGCACGCATCGGCGCGGGGCCACGCCGATCTGGCGGCTGTTTCAGGATTTCTGGCTGGCGACCAGCGCAATCCTTGCCGCCACCGTCACCTTGCAAGAGGTATCGTGATGGGTCTGCTGGCGCGCGCATTGGCTGGCCCGACGCTGTGGGCGGTGCTGTTCAGTCTGGTTTATGCGCTGCATGGTATGGGCTGCAATCTGGGCTGGACCGGGCGACCCGCGCCCATCGGCGATCTGCACCATTTCGCGATGTGGGTGGCATGGGGCACGGGGATCGTGCTGCATCTGGCGCTGTTCCGGCTGATTCCGGCCGGGCCGGGGCATCAGTGCCGCATCATTGCCTCCGGGGTCTGGATCGGGCTGGTCGCCAGCGTCTTTACCCTGTTTCCGGTGATCGCAATATCCACCTGCGGCGGATAAGAAACCCCCGGCGCAGCATGCCGGGGGTTTCCTGGTTCATGCGGCCTGCGCGGCCGTCTGGCTGCGCCGGCCAAAGATGCGGTTGATCAGCACGAAGAACACCGGTACGAAAAAGATTGCCAGCGCGGTTCCGGTGATGGTCCCGAACAGCGTCGCATAGCCGATGGCATGGCGCGCGCCCGCCCCGGCCCCTGACGAGATGACCAGAGGCACCACCCCCAGACCAAAGGCCAGCGAGGTCATCAGGATCGGGCGGAACCGCAACCGGGCAGCGTTGCGCGCGGCCTCGACCGCGGTTTCGCCCAGATGGCGCATCCGGTCGCGGGCGAATTCCACGATCATGATGCCGTTCTTGCCGGTCAGGCCGACGACGGTCAGCAAGCCCACCTGAAAATAGACGCCGTTCGACTGTCCGCCGATCCACGCCCCGATCAGCGCACCCAAGACCCCCACCGGCATCGCCAGCAGCACGGCGACCGGGATCGTCCAGCTTTCATACAGCGCGGCAAGGCATAGGAACATCGTCGCGAGCGCCAGCGCATACAACGCCATCGCCCCGGCCCCGGCCTCTTTTTCCTCAAGCGAAAGGCCGGTCCAGCGCAGGTTGAAGCCGGGCGGCAGCTGCGCGGCCAGTTCTTCCATCGCGGTCATCGCTTCGCCCGTGGTCAGGCCTTCGGCGGGCTGGCCGTCCAGCGCCATCGCGGGCAGCGCGTTATAGCGCGTGACCTGCTGCGGGCCGAACACCCATTCCTGCGTCGAAAAGGTGCTGAAATCGACGAAATCGCCATTGGCATTGGGCACCCGCCACAGGTTCATGTCCTCGGGCTTGGTGCGGGCCGAGGGTTCGCCCTGCACATAGACCCGTTTCACCCGGCCTTCATACAGGAAGTCGTTGACATAGGCGCCCGACCAGACCGTGTTCAGGAAGGTGCCGACATCTGCCGCCGTCACACCCACCGCGCCGGCCTTGGCCCAGTCGATGTTCAGGCGGAACTGGGTCGCGTCCTCGACCCCGTTGGGGCGGACGGCGGTCAGGCGGTCATCCTGCGAGGCCATGCCCAGCAGCATGTTGCGGGCGTCCAGCAGTTCTTCATGCGTCTGCCCGCCCGAGGCTTGCAGATAGGCGGAGATGCCGCTGGCATTGCCCAGTTCCATCATTGTCGGCGGCACGATGGGAATGACCATCGCATCGCGGATGCCGCCGAACAGCGGGCCAAAGGCGCGACCCGCGATCGCCTGCGCCGACTGGTCGGGGCGCGTGCGTTCCTTCCAGTCCCGCAGCTTGACGAACATCATGCCCATGTTCTGGCCCTGACCGGCAAAGCTGAACCCACGCACCGAAAACACCGCTTCGACGTTTTCCGGTTCGGCATCGGCGTAATATTGCTGCACCCGTTGCAGGATGCCCTCGGTCTGTTCGGCGGTCGAACCCGAGGGCAGCTGCACGATAGTCATCAGCACGCCCTGATCCTCGTCCGGCAGGAACGAGGTGGGGGTGCGCTGAAACAGCGCCACCATGCCCGCCACGATCAGCGCAAAGACGATCAGCATCCGCAGCGGGCCGCGGGTGACGTAATTGACGCCGCGCATATAGATATTGGTCAGCCCCGAGAAATTGCGTTCGAACCAGTTGCTGAACCCGCCGCCCAGCCGACCGATCACCCCGGTGCGCGGTTCCTGCGAATGCGGTTTCAGCATGGTCGCGCACAGCGCCGGGGTGAACACGATGGCCACGAAGACCGAAAGGGTCATGGCCGAGACGATGGTGACCGCGAACTGCTTGTACATCTCGCCGGTCGAGCCGCCGAAGAACGCCATCGGCACGAACACTGCGGAAATCACCACGCCGATCCCGACCAGCGCGCTGGTGATTTCGTCCATCGACTTGCGCGTGGCTTCGACCGGGTTCAGCCCTTCGTCGCGCATGATGCGTTCGACGTTCTCGACCACGACGATGGCATCATCGACGACCAGACCGATGGCCAGCACCATGGCCAGCATGGTCAGCGTGTTGATCGAAAACCCCAGCAAGGCCATCACCCCGAAGGTGCCCAGCAGAATGACCGGGACCGCCAACGTCGGAATAAGGGTCGCACGGAAATTGTGCAAAAACAGCAGCATGACCAGAAAAACCAGCGCCATCGCCTCGATCAGCGTGGTGACCACGGCTTCGATCGACAGCAGCACGAAGGGCGTGGTGTCATAGGGGATCACATAGCTGACCCCCGCCGGCAGGGAACGGGCGAGGTTTTCTATCTCGGCCTTGACCAGATTGCCGGTTTCCAGCGCGTTGGCCCCCGATGCAAGCTGGATCGCCAGACCCGATGCGGGCTGACCGAAATAAAAGCTGCCGATCTCATAGCTTTCGGTACCCAGTTCCGCCCGCGCCACGTCGCGCAACAGCACCAGCCCGCCATCCGTATCGGCACGCAGCACGATGCGTTCGAAATCCTCGGGCGTGCGCAACAACGATTGCGCGGTGATGGTGGCGTTCAGCAACTGACCTTCGGGGGCGGGCATGGCGCCGAAACTGCCGGCCGAGATCTGCGCGTTCTGCGCGCGGATCGCCGCCGTCACCACCGAAGGCGACAGATCGTAGTATTTCAGCTTTTGCGGGTCCAGCCAGATGCGCATGGCATATTCCGACCCGAACACGCGGATGCTGCCGACCCCATCCAGACGGGCCAGCGGTTCCACCATGTAAGAGTTCATATAGTCGGCAAGGTCAAAGTTGCTGCGCTGTCCGTCGTCCGACACCAGCGCCACCACCATCAGGAACCCGGTGGCGGATTTCTCGACCCTCAACCCCTGCCGCGCGACGGATTCCGGCAGGCCCGCCTCGGCCTGCGCCAGCTTGTTCTGGACCTGGACCTGCGCAATGTCGGGATCGGTGCCGATCGCAAAGGACAGCGTGATCGAGGCCGTCCCGTTCGAGGTGGTGCTGGATTCGATATAGCGCAGACCGTCAAGGCCGGTCATCTGCTTTTCGATGATCTGCACCACGGTATCGGCCACGGTTTCGGCGGATGCGCCGGGATAGACCGCGCTGATGACCACCTTCGGCCCGGCGATCGACGGGTATTGAGAGATCGGCAGGCGCAGGATCGACAGCGCCCCCAGCCCCATGATGATGATCGCGATCACCCATGCAAAGATGGGCCGGTCGATGAAGAAACGGGCCATGGATCAGTTCTCCGCCGGTGCGGCCGCGTCCTGCGGGGCGGCGTCGTTGACGATCTGGACTTCGGCGCCCGGCGCAATCTTCTGAAAGCCCGAGGTGATGATCTGATCGTCGGGTTTCAGCCCGGCCGTAATTACCCAGCTATTGCCGGATGCGGTCAGCACGGTCAGCGGACGCACGGCGACCTTGCCGTCCTCGACGACCCAGGCATGGGCGGCGCCCGAACGGTCGCGCATGACGGCGTTCTGCGGCACCAGATAGGTGTCGGGCACCGTGCCCTGCGGCAATTCGACCTCGACATAAAGACCGGGCAGCAGCAGGCCATCGGGGTTGGGGATGGTGATGCGCAGGGTAATCATGCCGGTGGTCGGTTCGACCTGCGGTTCGGCGGCCTCAAGATGACCTTGGTGGGTATAGATATCGCCCGAGGGCAGGATCAGCGTGGCCTGCGTGTCGGGGGTCTTGCCTGATCCGGCCTCGGACTGCCAGCGCAGCAGATCGCTGGCCGATTGGGTCACGTCCACATAGATCGGGTCCAAGGCGCGGATCGTGGCCAGTGCAGTGGCCTGTTGCGCGCCGACCAAGGCACCGGTGGTGGTCTGCGACAGACCGATCACCCCGGCGATGGGGGCGCGGATCGTGGTGCGGTCCAGGTCAATCTCGGCGCTCATCAGTTGGGCCTGCGCCAGTTGCAGCGCGGCATTGGCGGCGTCGCGCGCGGCCAGGGCGTTGTCGCGGGCCTGTGCCGATCCGGTGCGGTTGCGAAACAGCGTTTCGGCCCGGTCCAGATCGCGCACCGACAGATCGGCGTTCGCTTGTGCCTGCGCGACCGAGGCGCGGGCGGCGGCGACGATGGCGGCATAGGTATCATCCTCGATCTTGTAGAGCGGCTGGCCCGCCTCGACGGGCGCGCCTTCGGCGAACAGGCGTTCGCGGATGATGCCCGACACCTGCGGGCGCACCTCGGCCACGGTCGAAGCCTTGATCCGCCCCGGCAGGCGGGTGGTGACGGTGAAATCCTCGGGCTGCGCCTGAAGCGTGGTCACGGTGGGCACCGGGGCCTGTTGCGCTGCGGCTGTCAGCGGCAACATCAGCGCCAGAACGGTGGCGGCTTTGCTCAGAAGGGTTTGCATTGGGGGTCTCTGCAAAAATGAAAAACGGGGCGGGAATCTGTCGGGACAGGGGCGGCGATCGTCCGCTGTCATTGGGGTGGCGGCGTCGGGGCGTTGACGACGCGCAGCATCGCAATCTGCGCCCGCAGGATCTTGCCGCCCAGTTCCGCCAAGGGGAAGGCACGGGACGACCGCAGCCATTCGTTCAGCAGCCCGTCCATCACCGCCATGACCAGAACGGTGGCCTCGTTCGCGTTGAAATCGGGACGAAGCTGGCCATTGTTCTGTGCCTGCGTGATAATTCGGTTCAGCAGCGCATAAACCGCGCATTTATCCTTTGCCAGCCATGCCGCCACATCGGCATCACCCGTGGACCGGCTGGTGATCTGGAAAACGCGCCTGAGATCGGCGTCGGTCTCGAATGCGATCAGCGCATCCTGACCGGCCCGTTCCAGCAGGTTCAGCGGATCGGGATGCGACGTTTCCGCGGCTTCTTGCAGCAGGGCGCGTTGCGGCAATTCGCTGCGTTCGCACAAGGCCTGCACCAGATCGGTCTTGTCACGGAAGTGCCAGTAGAACGCCCCGCGGGTCACACCGGCGGCACGGGAAATCGCCTCAAGCGTGGTTGCGTCGATGCCGCGCGCGCAAAACAGTTTGGCCGCTGCATCCAGGATCGCGGCACGGGTCTGTTCGGCATCGTCTCTGGTTCTGCGCATGGGCGATTCCTTTGTTACTGCGCTTACAAACATTCATGTATGTATGTAAAGAACCTGATTGCGCGACGGTAAAAAAAGAACCGCGCCATCGGTGCGGCGCCTTTTCAGGAACGAAGCCGGCCATGCCGCAGCCACCGCGCGAATGCCGGTCTTTTCTGGCCGGGCGATCTTGTGCAGCGCCGCCAAATCGGGCAACCCACCCGCATCATGGCAGAATTGGCACAAGACACGGGCCGGGGCGCGGCGATCAGTTTCGAAGGCGTGGGCAAGACCTTTGCGGGTGGCACGACGGCGCTGCTGGATGCGACGCTGGATGTCGAACCGGGGTCGGTCTGCGGCATCATCGGCCGGTCGGGCGCGGGCAAATCGACGCTGCTGCGCATGGTAAACGGGCTGGAACGGCCCACGGCGGGGCGCGTCACCGTGGGCGGGCGCGATGTGGGCACGGCGCGCGGCGCCGATCTGCGCGCGATCCGGCGCGAGGTCGGGATGATCTTTCAGCATTTCAACCTGCTGGCCTCGCGCACGGTGTTCGGCAATATCGCCCTGCCGCTGGAAATCGCCGGGGTGCCTGCCGCCGACATCCGCCCTCGCGTCTCGGCGCTGATCGAACAGGTCGGTCTGGGGGCGCTGGCCGACCGTTACCCCGCGCAACTGTCGGGCGGGCAGAAACAGCGCGTTGGCATCGCCCGCGCGCTGGCCACGCGGCCCCGTGTTCTGCTGTCTGACGAAGCGACCTCGGCGCTTGATCCCGAAACCACGCAGACCGTGCTGGCCCTGCTGCGCGACATCAACCGCGATCTGGGGCTGACCATTCTGCTGATTACACATGAGATGGCAGTGGTGCGCGATATCGCCAGCCATGTCGCGGTGATCGACGGCGGCCGAATCGTGGAATCCGGGCCGACATATGACGTGTTCGTGCGGCCGCAGCACCCGACCACGCGGTCGTTCCTGTCATCCGTCACCGGCATCCGCCTGCCCGAATTCATCGCGGCGCGCATGATGCCGGGCCGCCCGGCCACCGGGGGCGAGGAAATCATCCGCGTCACCTTTGCCGGCACCCATGCCACCGATCCGATGCTGGCGCGGCTGACCGGGCAGATGGGGATCGACGTGAACATTCTGGCCGGCGCGATCGAGGAAATCGGCCCGCATCCCTTCGGCAACCTGCTGATCGCGGTCGAGGCTGCGCGCGGGGCCGAGGCGCGGGAATTTCTGGAACGGCACGGCCTGTTGACCGAGGTGCTTGGCTATGTCGGCTAATCTGATCGCGCTGCTGATGACGGCGACATGGCAGACCGTCTATATGGTGGCCGTCTCGGCGGTGCTGGGGACGGCTTTGGGCCTGCCCTTGGGCGTGTTTCTGGCCACGTCGCAGCAAGGGGAACTGTTGTCGGCGCCCTGGGTGAACAAGGTGCTGGGACTTGTGGTGAATGCCACCCGGTCAGTGCCCTTCATCATCCTGGTGGTGGCGATCATCCCCTTCACCCGCGCCCTTGTGGGCACCTCGATCGGCACCAATGCCGCCATCGTGCCGCTGACGCTGGCGGCCGCGCCCTTTATCGCGCGGCTGATCGAAAACGCCATCCGCGAGGTGGACAGCGGGTTGATCGAGGCCGCCCGCGCCATGGGCGCCACCCCGTTCCAGATCATCACCAAGGTCCTGCTGCGCGAGGCCCTGCCGGGGATCACGCTGGGGCTGACGCTGGCCGTGGTGTCATTGATCGGCTATTCCGCCATGGTCGGGGCCGTGGGCGGCGAAGGGCTGGGCGATCTGGGCATCCGTTACGGGTATCAGCGGTTCATGCCTGATGTGATGCTGGCCGTGGTGGTGATCCTGATCGTCATGGTGCAACTGGTGCAATCCGCGGGCGAATGGATCGCCGCCCGCGTCGATAAACGCGCCCCCAAGACCCGCTGATTTTCGCATAACAAGGAGAAACCGACATGCTGCGACTGACCACCTTTGTTTCTGCGCTGGCGCTGTCTGCCGCCTCCGCGCTGGCCACAGACATTACCGTCGGCGTGTCGCCGGGCGAACATGGCGAGATCATGGAAGAAGTCGCCAAGGTTGCCGCGCCCAAGGGGCTGAACATCCGCGTGATCGAATTTTCCGATTATGTCGTTCCCAATCAGGCGCTTGCCGATGGCGATCTGAATGCCAACAGCTTTCAGCACCGGCCCTATCTGGAAAACCAGATCAAGGATCGCGGCTTTGATCTGGTCGAGATCGGCACCACCATCACCACCCCCATGGGGGTCTATTCGGACAAGCTGAAGGACATCGCCGATCTGCCCGAAGGCGGGCGCGTGGCCATTCCGAACGATCCGACCAACGGCGGCCGCGCGCTGTTGCTGTTGCAGCAACTGGGCGTGCTGAAACTTGACGACGGCAGGGGCCTGATCCCCAGCCCGCTGGACGTGACCGAAAATCCGAAAAACCTGCGTTTCCTTGAACTGGACGCCGCGCAACTGCCGCGCGCGCTGGCCGATGCGGATATCGCCGTCATCAACACCAACTATGCGCTGGCATCGGGGCTGAAGCCCAAGGAAGATTCCATCGCGATGGAAGAAAACAGCCCCTATGTAAACATCATCGTGGTCCGGAACGGCGATCAGGATGCCGATTGGGTGCAACCGCTGCTGGACGCCTATCACAGCCCCGAGGTGAAAGCTTTCATCGAGGAAAAATACGACGGCGCGGTTCTGCCGAGCTGGTGATCGGCGACGAGAAGTCGTCTGGGCCGGGGGTTCACACCCTCCGGCCTCGTGGCGTATCTGTTCTGGCAAGAAACATCACGGGCAGGCTGAGGGTTTGTTATCCTGTTTGCGCAGGATCGCAATATTTCGCGCCGTGTCGTGAGGCGACAGTCCGGGTTAAATCAAACCGTTTTCAGGAGCAAATCACCGCGCCAAATGCGAGGGGTGGAGCGCTTGGTTATGGGCTGGCCAATTCCTCGTCCGGTAGGTGGGGTCTGGGCATGCTTATGCAGCCCAGATACCACGCAGGGTTCGCAGCATGATTTCCTTACCGGATCTGTGCATCAGAGCCTCGCTGCCAGGAAAAAGAACGGCGGCCGGCCCCCGACCGGGTTAGATCACATACTCATAAAGTGGATTTCCATGTCTGAGTTGACGTGATTCGTCCCCTGACGGCAGGGGAGGCGTTGATGGCGCGTTTCGATCTGACGGATTTCGAGGGGTGTGTGATCCAGCCCTTGCTTCCGACGAAGATGCCGGGGGGTGAAGCGGGTGGATGACCGGCGGGTGTTGAACGGTATCTTCCGGCGGCTGCGAACGGGCGCTCCTTGGGCCGACATTCCGGCGCGTTACGACCCCTATGAGTCGGTGACCTAAGGCAGCAGGATAATGAACCAATTAAATGCGACAGACTCTATTGGGCGCATTCGTATGTCGGATACCCTTCATCCCGCGGCCGCCCTATTTCTCCGAGCCGGGACAGGCAGCCGAATATATTGCCCAAGGGCAGGGATCTGAGAACCTCGCGCGGGTGCTCCCACCATTGAGAGGCCAGCAGAGCCTGGCTCTGTTCGGGCGGAAAGCGATACTTGATGACGCGAGCGGGCACACCCGCAACTACGGCATAGGGTGGAACGTCACGGGTCACGACCGCATTGGCACCGACGACCGAACCGTGACCCAGGCGCAGTCCGGGTAGGACGATGGCTCCGTCGCCGATCCAGACGTCACAACCGACCTCGGTGAACGGGTTCTTGCGCCCGATATCACCTAGCCCGAGCCGAGCCAATTCCTCGGGCGAATAGCTGTCCAAGGCGTGCCGTCCCGACAGGATCGGACTGCTGGAAAGCCCGGTGGTGAAGTGGTCGCCCGCACCAATGGTCACCCGGCGGCCGATGCTGGAGAAGCGCCCGACCTCGCAGATATCCGCCAGCGTTGATATAGCTGAACGCACCGAAGAAGGCGTTGCTCTGCCCTGCGGGCAGCACAGCGCAACCCACCCCTGCCCCTGTTTCGAACAGAACATTCTTCAGGAATGCTGGCTGTCCCGCACCGATGCCGGGCAGGTCGGACGGCGTGACTTTCCGGTCAGCTTGTAAGGCTCCATCCAGAAACAGCTGCCGTTTGTCCTGCACGCCCATGACCGCATCCCGTCAGAGGCGTTTTTCGTAGATATAGGTCGGGGTCACGTTGAAGCGGCGCACCGGAACGTAGCCGAATGGCTCCAGGAACTGCGACTGGGCCTGGAAGTTCTCGGGGCTGATCGCCTCGGCTACGATTAACGGATTGCAGCGCGCGATGGTATTCTGCGCTCCGCGCAGGCACTCGATCTCAAAGCCCTCGACGTCGATCTTCAACAGGTCCAGCCGAGGCAATCGCAGGGAATCCAGAGTGACGACCTCAAGCGGCCCATCCATGGACAGTTCGACCCTGTCCATGCCGCTGTTATGGGCTGTGTCGCTTTGCACCGTCCTTGCACGGCCGGCCTGGCTGCCAAGGGCCGCGTTGATGGCGCGAATCCGGTCCTGCAACTGGTTCGCGACAAGGTTGCGTTGCAGGATGTCAAAAGTTTTCACGTTCTGCTCGATTGCATAACCCTCCAGCCCCAGGATGGCGCCGAAGAATACGCTGTGATTGCCGACATGCGCGCCGGCGTCGACGAAAACCCAGCCCGGTAGGGCGCGATGGAACATCTCGGCCAGAAGCTCGATCTCATAGAAGGACGAGGTCTGGCTGATCACCTTTGTAATCAGATCCTCCGGATCGAGGCCGACAAGACGCGCATGGCGTCCGCCGTATCTCAAAAGGAAATTCATGCTGGCGCCGTCATTCTTGATTCAACTCATCTGGCTTCGTTCTTTGGAAAAGCAACGCTTCGAAGACTATGTCGCGACGAGCCGTGCTACCCCCCCGAAGCGATGCACTTCCTGCAACGCGTTGACCGGAAGGTTTCTCGTGACACTGAGGTAAAGCGTCTCCTCGTTTTTCAATTGGGTCAACCAGTTGTCGCCCCGTGCAATGCAGATCATCGCATATCCGAGCGTAGCCTCGGCATTCCAGGACGCGACGATGACCGAAACCAGCGGTCCGCCGGTCATCAGCCCCGAAAGCGGCCTCCTCTGGCAGAAACTCGCCCTTTGCAGGACATTGTCGGCGTGTTCGCACAATTCGATATGATAAGGGCTGCCGTTGTCGGAAAGGTATCTGTTCAGGCGCGACAAATAATCGGCTTCGCTGAAATGACGCAGGTAGTTTGCCCACAGCAGTTCGCGGCTCTCTGCCGCGCGGGGATGCGACAGCATGTCCTCGAAAATGGCCCGGTTGTGTTCGATATCCCGGTTCAGGCTGAAGACGTCCAACCTACCCGAAGGCAAGGCATAGGATCGAGGCTTGCGATCAGTCCTGCCCCCCGGACCGCCCAGCAGACGGCCCACTTGGGTCAGGTGGTCATGCTGAATGCCCAGACTTGCCATGTCGATCACCAGACGCCGCGCGTCATCAAGCTCTCCCAGAGCCAGCAACGTGTCCAGAACGCGCGGGCCTGCCTTTTCCATTACCACCCTGTCGCGCCCATGATGCCTGAGCACATAGCGCGCCAATCCGCCGGCTGTCTCGTAATCCTCGATCCGCAGGGCGACATGCAGCATCCGCGTCAGCCAGCCTCCCGGATCCTCGCGCATGTCGGTGTCCATGTCATCATTAAGCTCCTGTAACTCCTTGCTGACCTGGAATTTGTACGTGCGATATGGGGCGATGTAGCGGTTGACCTGCTCAGGGTCCTCTTCGTGTCGGATCAAGGATAGCCCGCCAAAGCAGAAACTGCCTTGCTGACTAATCTCGACGCAGAGCCGATAGCTGCGGTCGGGGTAGGCATTGGTGGTGATGGCGAAATCCACGTCGATGTTGCGTATCCCGCTGCCGGGGCGCAGATCGCCAGCGATCCTGACGAAAGTCTGGCCGCCCGCCTTGGTATATTCGATAATCTTGATTTGTGGCAGCCGCTCGTTGCCTTTATGGTCGGAGAGATATGACAGCCGGAGCCGATAAGAACCTGTGGTCAGCGTTTCAGCAGGCAAGGCCTGTTCTATGCGGAACCAAGCATAATTTTGGTGTAGCTCGATCTTGACCATCTCCAGTTGAGCGTGGTCAATGCGGCTCAGCGCATATGGGACTTCGGGCTGTCCCTCATCCTGGAGCAGGGGTCGGGCCGCTATGGACCAGCCGGCGCAGATGCTGCCTTTCCAGAACTGCGGGGTTCATCCAGGCTGGACAGGATTTCATTATTGGCTGACTCTAGCGGCAATGATCTGAACCCTTGTAGTAACGGTGCAAGTTCTTTCTGAGGTTGTCCCGGTCTTCGCCAATTTCGGTATAGAGAGAGAGTTGCATAGGGAATCTATATCAGAATGTCGCGCGAACGACCGGCTGTGACGGCATACCCCGCATGAGGAGGGATCGTCTGTCTCGCTGTCCATCGACAGCGCAAGCGCTCTGCTGCTGCGGGCGTGACGCGCTTACACGGGGGCAGGTGATTGCCGCCTTCGCGCGCTTCTGCGGCGGATAATCCGCTGAATACGCATCGGACAGCCTCCGCACGGAGCCTGCGTCTGACTGGAAATGCGCAATCAATGAGGCTTGATCCCGAACCTCGCGCGCAGGGCCCCAGCACCGCCCCTTGCCGCCGTTTCGGGTGCGGTTGAACCGCGCCTGTCATGCGGAGTCCGTCACCCCTTTCGACAGGCGCGCGCCGTGGGTCGCGATCCATTCGCCCGCGCATTTCAGGAAGGCGCGGTGAAGCTGGCTGCGTTCCAGCGCGGCGGTCATCAGAAGGCCCATCTTCATCGGCCGCGGATTCCCCGCCAGCGGGACGAAGCGCAGCGGCCTGCCGTCGGGCGCAAGATCGTTCAGCGGGCGGAAATTCGCGATGGAATAGCCAAACCCGTTGGCAACCAGGCTGCGCATCACGGCCATGTCGCGGGTTCGTTCGGTGATATTGGCGCGCAAGCCCTGCCGGGTGAAGAACGACAGGAAGTAATCCGCGCTCAGCGGCAGATCCAGAAGGACCATCGGATAGGGTGCAAGTTGCTCGACCGAAACTTCGGGCAGGACGGCCAGCGGGTGTTCGGCGCCAAGCGCCACCAGCGGCGGCAGTTCCAACATCGGGAAAAAGCGCAGATCGGCGGGTAAGTCCAGATCATAGCTGAGCGCGAGGTCGATGCGCGCCTGACGCAACAGGCTGAACAGGTCGGCCTGATGGGCTTCCAGCTGCAAGATGCGGACCTCGGGGTATTGGTCGATAAAGCTGCGGCGTAGGCCCGGCAGGATCATCTGCGCAAAGGTGGACAGGCAGCCGATGGACAACGGCCCCCGGATCGCGCCGGACAATTCGCCCGCAAGGTCGCGCAAGCCACCCGCCTGACGCAGCACCAGCCGCGCGTGGTCCAGAAGCTTGCGCCCCGCCAGCGTCGGCGTCAGGCCCTGCGCGTGGTGGCGCACGAACAGCTGGATGCCCAACTCCTCCTCCAGATGTGAAATCCCGGCAGAGATCGACGGCGCCGAGACATTGACCATCTGGGCCGCCGCAGCGATGCTGCCCGCTTCGCCCACGGCGACGAAATATTCAAGTTGCCGCAAGGTATAGCGGATCGGCATCGACGGGTTCCTGGCTGCGCGACGGCAGGAAGGAAAGTTAGGATACGGCTGGGTTGCTGGCAAGCGGGCGATGGTCTATTCGTCGCCCGGCACCCCATAGGATGGAGCTGCGCGCGGGTCCAGTGCGCGCTGGACATAGGCCTCAAGCTGCGGCTTGTAGATGTCCCAGGCAACTGCGACGGTTTCGACCGGACAGTCCTCGGTCCAGTCGCAGCGCAGGTCGGCGACGGGCCAGTTGACCTTATCGACGATCTTCAAGCCCGCTGAATGGATCGGCCCGGCCTCGCCCCCGGCGGCGAGCCCGGCGCGCAGGGCCGCGATCAACCGGTCGCCCAGATGCCCGCGCGCGGTCAGAAAGCCGTCCACGATCGCCTGCGGAACGCTGTCATTCGCCAGCAGGTTCCCGCCCGAGGCGACATCCTGCGCCTGCGCCTGCGTCCATATGCCCAGCGAATTTGGCCCCGAATGGATCGCGGTGCGCCCCTGCCTGTCCACCGCCAATACCTGCCGGTATTCGATGAACCGGCCGCGCCGCTGCACCTCGGCGATCGCCTCGGCCGCGGAAAGCCCGCCTTCCATCAGGTCCAGTGCCAGCGGCCCCAGCGACGGATCGGTCACGTTCTGCGAGGCGACGGCGCCGATGCCCGCCCGCGCATGGGAACAACGGGCCGCGACCGCCGGCGAGGATGACGAGATGGCAACCCCGAACATGCCGGTTTCCGCGCAGCGGGCGACAAGCGAAAAGGTCATCGGTTCAATCCGGGATGACGGCGGTGCCGTCGATCTCGACCAGCCATTCGGGTCGCGCCAGCGCTGACACCACCAGCCCGGTCGAGACGGGATGCACGCCGCGAATGTACTCGCCCATCGTGCGATAGACCGCCTCGCGGTGGCGGACGTCGGTGATATAGACGACGACCTTGACCAGGTGTTCCATCCGGCCGCCGGCTTCCTCGATCAATTGGCGAATGTTCTGCATGACCTTATGGGTCTGTTCGACCGGGTCGTGGCTGTCGATGTTCCTCGCATCTTCCAGATTTTGCGGACACTGGCCACGCAGCCAGACGATGCGGCCCCCCTGCGTCACCACCGCCTGACACAGGTCGTTGTCCAGCTTCTGTTCGGGGTAGGTGTCCTTGGTGTTGAACGTGCGGATGCGGGTGTGGGCCATCGGGGTCTCCGTCGGGAAAGGCTCAGGCGGAACGCGCGGCGGGGGCCGCCAGCGGCGCTGTGTTTTCGTGATAATCCATATATTTCCGCTGGATCCCTATCTGCTCGGCGATGTGGCGTGCGTCGTGCCAGACCCCCCAGATAAAGCTGGACCCGCGCCGCGACTGCCAAGGCAGGCCGAGGAAATAGATCCCGGGCTCGACCGAGACGCCGCGCTGATGAACCGGGCGGCCGCGGTCGTCGAAGGCGTCGATCTTCATCCAACCGTAATCGGCGGCAAAGCCGGTGGCCCAGATGACGGTGGAAATACCTGCCGCCTTCAGGTCCAGTTCGCGGATCGGATGGGTGATGCAGTCCGCATCGGGATAACGGCGGCGCGCTTCTGGATCGTCGGGCAGATCAAGGCCGTTGCGCGCGACATAGGCGTCGGCCTCGTCCAGCAGGCCATTGTGATTGGCATCGCCCGCGTCCAGATTGCGCGTCAGGTCGCCCGCAAAGGCCAGCTTGCCGTCATGCCACGTCTCGCAGCGGCCCAACAGGATGATCCCCTCTTGTGCGAGACGGCGAAAGTCGATGGTCTCGCCCCCGCGCGCGCCGCTGACCGCGATGGTGACATGTTCGGTTCCCGGTGCGGGTGCGGACATGTCCCATTTGCCCAGAACACCCAGCCACCAGCAGAAATCGCGCCCGCGATAGGATCGCGGCGGCCGGTCATGCGGGCCGACGGACAGATAGACATTGCGGCCCGCGTGGCGCAACTCGTCTGCGATCTGCACGCCCGACGACCCCGCGCCGACGATCAGTACCGCGCCCGGCGCAAGCTGATCGGGGTTGCGATAATCGCTGGAATGGATCTGTGCGACGCCCGCGCGCTCCGGGATGGCAGCGGGGATCAGCGGTTTCTGGAACGGGCCGGTGGCCGCGACGACGCGGGTCGCCTCGAACACGCCGTCCGAGGTCTCGACCCGAAAGCCCGGCCGGTCGGCCAGGCGCTCCACCTTCCGCACCTCGACCCCCGTGCGGACCGGGGCTGCATATTTGCGGGCATAGGCCTCCAGATAATCGGCCACGATCTCCTTGCCGGGAAAGTCGTCGGGGCCGACCGAAGGATCAATCTCGTCGAAGGTCATGCCGGGAAAACGGTCGTGCCAGGCGGGGCCGTTTGCCACCAGCGAATCCCACCTTGCGCTGCGCCAGCGTTCGGCGATCCGGTTACGTTCCAGCACCAGATGGGGGACGCCCGCAGCGGTCAGATGTTCGCTCATGGCAAGGCCCGCCTGCCCGGCGCCTATGACCAGCGTATCTATCTTTTCAACCATGCTCGTGGTCCCTTCTCGTGCCGCATCAGGTCTAGTCAAACGGCCGCGTGGTGCCATAACGTTCTGGCGACGCAGTGATTAGGCTGGACCTAACGGTGGGGCAGGACATATCTGCTTGATCTTCCGGCGCGTCGGCCCGACCACTGGCGGCACCTGGCAGGAGCTTCCGATGACCCTTCCCGCGACGATCGACATTCTGGCCCGGCTGGTGTCCTTTCCGACCGTCTCGCGCCGGTCGAACCTTGACCTGCTGGATTACGTCGAAGGGATGTTGACCACTGCGGGCGCCCGGACGCGGCGTTTCGCGCATCCCGACGGGTCGCGCGCGAATCTGTGGGCGACCATCGGTCCCGAAGGGCCGGGCGGTGTGGTCCTGTCGGGCCATACCGATGTCGTCCCGGTCGAGGGGCAGGCATGGAGCAGCGATCCTTTTGAACTGATCGACCGCGGCGGCCGTCTTTACGGGCGCGGCACGGCGGACATGAAAGGGTTCCTGGCCTCGGCCCTGTGTGCGGGGCTGAACGCAGCCGGGCGCAACCTGACAACGCCGCTGCACCTCGCCTTTTCCTATGACGAGGAAATCGGCTGCATGGGCGTGCGCGGCATGATCGACGCATTGGCCGCGCGACCGGAACGCCCGGCGCTGTGCATCATCGGCGAACCGACCGGGATGAAGATCGCCAACGGCCACAAGGGCAAGATCGCCTGCCGCGCCACCTGCCACGGGCGCGAGGGGCATTCCGCGCTGGCCCCCATGGCGCTGAACGCGCTGCATATGGGTGCCACTTTCATCGGCAGCCTTCAGGCCCGGCAGGCGGCGATCGTCGCGAACGGATCGCGTGACGACGCCTATGATGTTCCTTATTCCACCATCCATGCCGGGCTGATCCGGGGCGGCACCGCGCTGAACATCGTTCCCAACCGATGCGAGATCGACTTCGAGATCCGCAACATCGCCGAGGACGACCCCGATGCGATCCTTACCGCCATCCGCGCCGATGCCGAGGCGGTCGCCGCCCCCCACCGGGCGACCTTTCCCGAGGCAGAAATCGGGATCGAGATGGTCTCCGCCTATCCCGGCCTGTCCACGCCCGAGGATTCGCCCGCCGTCCGCCTGCTGCGGCAGGTAACGGGCGACAACGGCCCACCGATCAAGGTCGCATTCGGAACCGAGGGCGGGCTGTTCCAGGCGGGCCTTGGCCTGTCCACGGCGATCTGCGGGCCGGGCTTCATGGATCAGGGCCACAAGCCGGACGAGTTCGTTTCCCGCGACCAGTTGGAAGAATGCGACCGGATGCTGGCACGGCTGGTTGCGGCGCTGTCCTAGCCGCCGGCAAAGAATGCTGCGGCGTGATCTGCGAAGAGACGGCCGACCTTGCCCATTTGTCCGTCCCCCCGCGACGCCAGCACGACCCGCAGCGGGGCGACCTGATTCGTGATTTCCAGCGTCGCGACCCGGCCGCCGTCATAGGTCACGGACGAAGGAGTCCGCATCACCAGCAGCGTGAACCCGAACCCCGCCGCCACGGCGCTGCGCACCGATTCCATCGAGGTCGAAGCATAGGCGACCGAGGGCGCGATGCCGCATTCTTGCAGCAATCCCTCGAAATATCCGCGACTGCCGGGGGCATCGAACATGACATAGGGCGCATCCGCCAGTTCCGCCAGATCGACCGACCCGCGCCCGGCCAGCGGATGATCCGCAGCCACCACGGCCATCGGCCGCAGCGCCGCCAGTTCGCGGAACGCCAGCCCCTCGGCCGGGGCGCCGCGGTCATAGGTGATCGCGAAATCCAGCACCCCGTCCCGCAGTGCATTCGCTAGATCGGCCAGCGACATCTCGCGCTGGTGGATCGTCAGCCCCGGCGCAGTATCGGCCAGACGGCGGATCAGCCCGGCGGTATAGAACGGCGATAGCGTCCAGAACACGCCCAGCCGGATCTCTCCCCTCTCCTCGGCCGCCAGAGCCGCCGCCTCACGCTCGACCTGCCGGGCCTGTTCTTCCAACCGCGTGGCGTGGTCCAGGAACAGCCGCCCCTGCATCGTCAGCGTCAGCCCGCGGGCGTGGTGGCGCTCGAACAGAATCAGCCCGGTCGCGTCCTCAAGCTTGGCGATGGCCTGTGCGACCGAAGGCTGCGAGATGTTCAGCACCCGCGCCGCCTGCGCGATGCCGCCATGTTCGGCGACCGCGCGGAAATACGAACATTGCCGGAGCGTGAATCGAACCATATGAAACTTTCCTCGATCCAAGGATAAATGAGTTTTCATATTCCTTGGAAAGGCGTCAAGCTGTGCCATCCTATTCGAAAGGAAAGCCCATGTCCCTCGACCAGCCAGTTGCCGAACTGTTGCAGGCCGCCAGCCGTCCGATGGAGGACGCCAAGGCCATGCCGCCCTCGGTCTATACCAGCCCTGAATTCCTTCAGCGTGAGCTGGAAACGATCTTCGGCAAGGAATGGATCTGCGTGGGTCGGGCCAGCGGCTTGGCCAATCCGGGTGATTATACCACCTTCGATCTGGCCGGGCAGCCCGTCGTTGTCCTGCGCGACCGCGAGGGCATGCTGCGTGCATTTTCCAACGTCTGCCTGCACCGCATGTCCACCATCGTCGAGGGGTCGGGCAACAAGCGCGTGCTGGTCTGCCCCTATCACGCCTGGACCTATGGACTGGACGGCAAGCTGCGTGGGGCGCCCTACATGGCCGAGACCACCGGCTTTTGCAAAGAAAACTACGCCCTACCTGCGATCCGGTGCGAAGAGTGGCTGGGCTGGGTCTATATCACGCTGGACAAGGACCGCCCGTCGCTCGCCTCCGAAATGGGTGAACTGGAGGAATTGATCGCGCCCTACCAGATGGAAAACTATGTCGAATGCTTTCGCGAGACGCATGTCTGGGACACCAACTGGAAGGTGCTGGCCGAGAATTTCATGGAAAGCTATCACCTGCCGGTTTGCCATGCCGGCACCGTCGGCGGACATTCCAAGCTTGATGAGATGGACTGCCCGCCCGGTCATCGGAACTTCAACTATCACTGGATCACCAAGGAAGCCTCGTTGCCGATGGGTAACGCCCATCCCGACAACACCCGACTTGAAGGGCGCTGGCGCAAGACCACCGCGCTGATCGCCCTGTATCCCAGCCACCTCATCACGCTGACGCCAGGTTATTTCTGGTATCTGTCCCTCCATCCCAAAGGGCCGGACCAGGTGGCCATCGTCTTTGGCGGTGGGCTGTCGCCCGAGTTCATGGCTGATCCAAAGGCGGCCGAATATATCGAGACACTGAAAGGTCTGCTGGACGAGGTGAACGCCGAGGATCGCGGGTGCACCGAAAAGGTCTATCGCGGCCTTTGCGCGGATGCCGCCCAACCGGGCCACCTGTCCTATCTGGAACGGCCGATCTACGATTTCATGCAGTATATCGCCGAACGGACCGCCGGGTTCGAACGCCACTTCGCGATGGCGGCGGAGTAGCGACGGCAGTTGCGCCGGGTTCTTGACGGAACGTGGCGCGGGGAAATCACGGCGACCTGCCTTTTTCGGGAGCATTGCTGCCCCGCATACCACCGATATGCCTGTGCCGATAGCAGGTCGCGGGCGGCCGGGCCCGGCTTAGGTTTCCCCAAAGCAGTGCGGCGGGAAACACTAATTTACTTGAAAGACCCGGTTCCCATCATCCCGACGGATCGGACGGCACAAAGCCGGAACCGCCGACAGGGAGCCATAACAGATGAAGAAACTACTGCTGCAAGCCACCGCAGTTTATGCGCTGATGTTGCCCGCCCATGCGGACGTCACGCTGATGAGCTGGGGCGGCGCTTATGAGAAAAGTCAGATCGAAGCCTACATCAAGCCCTTCACCGCCGAGACGGGCATCAATGTGAAGATGCTGTCCTCGGACAACCCCGCTGCGCCGATCAAGTCGATGGTCGAGGCGGGCAATATCACCGTCGATGTCGCCGATCTGGAATTCACCGACGCGATTCGCCTGTGCGACGAAGGGCTGCTGGAACGGCTCGACCTCGCTTCATTACCGCCTGCACCCGACGGGACGCCCGCCGCGCAGGACTTTTTGCCCGAGGCGCTGACTGAATGTGCCGTGGGGTCGATGACTTTCTCGACCGTCTATGGTTTCGACACGACCAAGTTTCCGGACGAAAAGCCGGCGGTGCTGGCGGATTTCTTTGACTTGCAGAAATTCCCCGGCAAGCGCGGGATGCGCCGTGGCCCCAAGATCAACCTGGAACTGGCGCTGATGGCCGATGGGGTGGAACCCGATCAGGTTTACGAGGTTCTGGCGACTCCCGAAGGCGTGGACCGTGCCTTTGCCAAGCTTGATTCGATCAAGCCCCAGATCGTCTGGTGGCAGGCGGGCGCCCAGCCACCGCAACTGCTCGCCGATGGCGAGGTGGCGATGACCACAGCCTATAACGGCCGCCTGTTCTCGGCGGTGGTGGCCGAAGGCAAGCCGTTCCAGACCGTCTGGGACCGTCATGTGCTGGAACTGCTGATGTTCGCGATCCCCAAGGACGCGCCGAACAAGGATCAGGCGTGGGATTTCATCAGGTTCGCCACCAGCACCCAGCGTCTGGCCGACCAGACGAAATGGATCAGCTATGGCCCGGTGCGCCGGTCCTCGATCCCGCTGGTGGGGCTGTTCGAGGACGACAAGACCGAGATGCAGCAATACCTGCCCACGACTGAGGAACACCTGAATACCGCCCTCCATTCGAGCTATGATTTCTGGGTCGATCACGAAACCGAAATCACCGAGCGTTTCAACGCATGGCTGACGATGTAACCAGACCGGCAGCCGCGGCATGGTCGGGGCGACGACTTTACCACGAACCTTGCGAAAGTCGCGCCGAACATCGGGTATTGACGGCCCGGCGCCCTTCATGGGGCGCCGGAGGTGACCAGCGTCATGCAGGTAATGTCGCTGCGCATCAAATCGCGCGGGGAGATTGCGCAGAACGGCCCGGCCCCGAAAGGGGGCTATGTACCGGCGGGCGACCCCCCTCTTTCAGTCGGTGGTGACGGCGGCCGCGATGATCGCCACTGCCCATCCTTGAATGTTTTACCTTCTGGTAAATCCGGGCCGGTTCAATCCGGTTTTCCGCAGGCAAAGCACATCCGACGCCAAACCCCATCCGATCATCACGCCCGACATTGCCGCGCGCACTCTCCCATGCGTATTTTGGCAAACAGAAAGCGGGAGGGGCGGTGATGACCATTCTGGCCATGGATCAGGGGACGACCTCGTCCCGTGCGCTGATCTTTTCGGATGATCTGCGGGTCAAGGCGCTGGATCAGCAGGAGTTTGCGCAGCATTTTCCGCGATCGGGCTGGGTCGAACATGATCCGGGCGATATCTGGGCCAGCACGGCGGCAACGGCGCGGGGGGCGCTGGAAAAGGCGGGGAACCCGGCGATTGCGGCCATCGGCATCACCAATCAGCGCGAGACCACCGTGGTCTGGGACCGGCGCACGGGCGATCCGATCCACCGCGCCATCGTCTGGCAGGACCGGCGCACGGCCGATGCCTGTGCCGCGCTGCGCGAGGCGGGGCATGAACCCGCCGTCACCGCGACCACCGGCCTGTTGCTGGACCCCTATTTCAGCGCCACCAAGATCGGCTGGATTCTGGATCATGTCGATGGCGCGCGCGATGCGGCCAAGGCGGGGGATCTGGCATTCGGGACGGTGGATACCTTCCTGATCTGGAAGCTGACCGGCGGGCGGTCCCATGTCACCGATGCGACGAATGCGGCGCGGACATTGCTGTATGACATTCACAGCGGCGATTGGTCGGATGAGATGTGCGATCTGTTCGGCATCCCCCGCGCCATGCTGCCCGAATTGCGTGACAGCGCCGATGATTTCGGCATGACCCGCGCCGATCTGTTCGGACGGGAAATCCCGATCCTCGGCGTCGCGGGCGATCAGCAGGCGGCGACCGTGGGGCAGGCCTGTTTCACGCCGGGCATGATGAAATCGACCTATGGCACCGGCTGTTTCGCGCTGCTGAACACCGGGGATCAGGCGGTGGCATCGGACAACCGGTTGCTGACCACGGTGGCGTATCGGCTGAACGGGCAGACCACCTATGCGCTGGAAGGGTCCATCTTCGTCGCGGGCGCGGTGGTGCAATGGCTACGCGACGGGTTGGGCGTGATCCGGCGGGCGGGCGATACCGGCGCGCTGTGGGATCAGGCCGATCCGGGGCAGGACATCATCATGGTGCCCGCCTTTACCGGCCTTGGCGCGCCGCATTGGCGGCCGGATGTGCGCGGTGCCGTCTTTGGCCTGACCCGCGCCACCGGGCCGGCGGAACTGGCGCGGGCGGCGCTGGAAAGCGTGGGCTTCCAGACCCGCGATCTGTGGCAGGCGATGGCGGCCGATTGGGACGGGGCGGGCAAGGCCGTGCTGCGCGTCGATGGCGGAATGACGGCATCCGAACCGGCGATGCAGTTTCTGGCCGATATTCTGGGCGCGCCGGTGGATCGCCCTGTGAACACCGAAACCACGGCGCAGGGGGCCGCATGGCTGGCGGGCTGGCGCGCGGGCATCTGTCCGGGGCCAGATGAATATGCTGCCATGTGGCGGCTGGACCGGCGCTTCACGCCGCAGATGGATGCGACCCGGCGCGAGGCGCGGTATGACCGTTGGAAACGGGCGGTGCAGGCCGTCGTTGCCATGGGCTGACAAAAAACACGCGGCCGATGTGTTTCTGAAGGTGCGATCGTGGAAGGCTGCGGCGTTCGATTTTGTGGGCGCACAATCTCGCGGAACCGGCGACGATTCTCGCAGGGGGCGGGGTGGCCCGGCGCACTCAGCCCGCCGCCGCCATGACCCGTTCCAGCGCGGCCACGTCCAGCGCCGCCGGATTGGCCTTCATCGAGGATGACGCGGCGGCGGCCTCGGCCGCGGCGCGGCGGGTGGCCGGGTCCAGCCGCAGGGGCGGCAGATGCTGCGCCCGTGCCCATGCCGTCAGATGCGCGGCGGCATCTGCCGTTGTGGTGCCCAGTGGCAACCCGAACGCCGTCGCGATCCACGCCGCCACCTGATCCAGCCGCGCGGCCAGCGCAGGATCGGTTACTGCCGCGCGGTTCGCCGCCAGCACCGGCCCGATCAGCGCGCCGCAGATCGCCCCATGCGCGGTGCCGGTGAGGCCACCCAAAGGCCCGGCCAGGCCATGCACCGCACCAAGCCCCGCATTGGCCAGCGCCAGCCCGCCGCACAGGCTGACCCAGGCCAGTTCGTCGCGCGCAGCCGCATCCTCGGCCCGCATCAGCCGGATCAGCGCTGCCAGCCCGCGCGGGATCGCGTCGTGGCACAACGCATCAGTCAGCGGATTCGCGCGGGTGCAGCAGAACGGCTCGATCACCTGCGTCACCGCATCCAGCCCTGATGCCAGCGTGACCGCGCGCGGGCACGCGTCCGTCAGCGCCGGATCGACGATTGCCAGACGCGGCAGCATCGCCGGGTCGCGCAGGCTGACTTTGCGGCGGTGATCGGGCACGGCGATGACGGCATTGCGCGTCACCTCGGCCCCGGTGCCGGCTGTTGTGGGGATGGCGACAAAGGGCAATGGCGGGCGATCCAGCGGCAGGGCACGGCCCACGACCTCTAGATGGTCGGTGACGGGCCGCACCGCCGGGATCAGCGCCGCAATCGCCTTGCCCGCATCAATGGCCGACCCCCCACCAAGGGCGACCACCGCGCCGATGCCGGCCGCGCGGGCGGTCTCGGTGGCGGTCTCGATCAGCGGCAGGTCCGGCTCGCCCGGCACCGACAGCCGCAGCGGATCGCCCAGGGCGCGTGCCAGCCAGTCGGCCCGTTGCCCATCCGCGCCGTGAACCAGCAGAACCGACGCCCCCGGCGCCAGCGCAGCGACCCGTGCGGCGGCGGAAACGGCGGAACCGCGACCAAAGACGATCTCGGTCGCGGTCATGAAGGTAAACGGTATCATGCGCGCCCCCGGCGGGTTTTCCCCCTGATGCCGGGCGCGCGCGCCTTGCGCAAGGCTCAGGCGACGGCGGGGCGGCGACGGCGCAGCATCAGCAGGCCAAGTCCCGACACCAGCAGCACCGCACCGGCCGGCAGCGGCACCGGCGCGACGGTCATCGCCACGTCATAGCTGGCCCCATCGGTCACCCCTGCGCCGCGCACATAGATCGCATCATGGGCACCCGAAGGATCGTACAGATAGACGACGACCTGCGCCCCCGCCTGCTGGACCGAGGCGACGTTGACGCCATGACCCAGCGCGATGACATCCACGCCGACCTCGTAATCCATGATGGTCGCGCGTTCGCGCACCCCGTTCAGCGCCTCGTCGCCGAAGAAGAACACATCGGCCCCGGCGCCGCCGGTCAGCACGTCGAAATTGCCGCCCAGACCGGGGATCAGATCGTCTCCTCCGGTGCCGGTCAGGTTGTCGCGGCCGGTGGTGCCGACAATCAGTTTCAGTTCCGGTTCGGGCGCGGCGTCGATCAGCCGGTCGGTTTCGTCCAGCAGCCCCGTGTTCGAGCCGCCCGCGATGATGACATCGACATGGCTGAGGCGCGCGGCCAGTTCCAGTTCGATATTCAGCACCTGCATATGGCTTTGCAGGATGATCTTGTTCAGGCCGGGGTTGGTGTCCAGCAGTGCATCCACTTCGGCCTGAATGATTGCGGCCAGCGCGTCCAGTTCGGCGGCGGTGGGCGTGGTGCCTTCCCAGACCGGCGAGATGGTCACGCCGCCCGACGAGGAAATCCGCGCCAAGGTGGGCGTGGTGGCGCCGATGATGCCGATCTTTTCGCCATCGTTTTCCCCCACGACGGATGAGGTGATGCTGCGCGTCATCGGGGCCTGACCGCCCCCGACCGCCAGATCGGCCAGATAGGGATCGGTCGTCATGTCAAGATTCACCGCCAGATAGGGCATGTCGGTGCCGGTAAAGGCCCGCCCTTCCAGCGTGGACCCGATCAGCGCATCGAAATTCGCCGGGCCATTTCCGCTGATCAGATTGGCCAGAACCTGCGTGCCCTTGTCGAATTCGTGGTTGCCAAAGGTGATCGCGGCAAAGCCCAGTTCGTTCTGGATCTGCACATCGGCTACGCCGCCATAGCCAAACACCGCCTGTGACGCATCATAGAACACGCCGGGAATGAAGGCATCGCCCGCGGACAGGCGCATCGTCCAGTCGGCCACGCCTTCGGCCTCAAGGGCGTTCATCAATGCCGATGCGTTGGGTGCGTAACGGATGGACGACCCGTTCCCTTCCTGATCGGACAGATGCAGGATTTCCAGCGTATAGACCAAGGGCGCGGTGCCGAAGTCGAGACCGACGACGATCGGGTCATGGTCCGAGGCGCGATAGATGTCGGGTGTCATCAGCGACCCGTCGCGGCCGAAATCCAGATTATAATCGAATGCGTCGGCTTCGGCGGCGTTGATCGGGAAATAGGTTGCGCCCGTCATCCCCCTTAACCAAGTCCCGTAACAGCTTCGTTACAGCTTCGTTACAGGGCGGGCGCCGCCCCGTAACCGTTCGTTGAAACCCGCCTTACCCGGCCGAACTGACGGCGCGGCGCGGGCCGGCGGGCAGTTCCTCGATCTTGCTGCCCTGCACAAGCAGGCGGCGCGCGGCCCGGTCGATCAGGGCGGGGCGATGCGCGATGACGATGCGGGTGATCGGCAGGCTTGCGATCAGATCGGCGATGGCGCGTTCGGTCTGTTCGTCCAGATTTGCCGTGCCCTCGTCCAGCAGCAACAGCCGCGGTTGGCGATACAGCGCACGGGCCAGCAAGACCCGCTGCCGCTGCCCGCCCGACAGGGCCGATCCCATGTCACCGACCAGCGACAGATATTGCATCGGCATCCGTACGATGTCGTCGTGGATCTGCGCCGCCACGGCGGCACCGGCCACGCGCTCCATATCCATGTCGGGGTCAAAGAAAGCGATGTTATCCGCGATGGACCCCGACAAAAGCTGATCGTCCTGCGCCACCACTCCGATCTGGCTGCGCCAGGCGCGGAACAGTTCGGGCGTAGCGGGCTGACCATCCAGCAGAATCTGGCCGTTTTCGGGCTGGTTGACGCCCAGCAACAGCTTGGACAGCGTGGTCTTGCCGCCGCCGGATGGGCCGGTGATGGCCACGAAATCCCCCGGCTCGATCTTCAGCGAGATGTCGTCCAGCACCAGCGGGCTGGCATCGCCATAGCGGAAGGACACGCCTTGCACCTCGATGCCGCCCTGCACGTCGATCATCCGGGGCGGGGCATCGCTGACGCGGATGTCGGGTTCGGCGGTCACGATATCGGACAGGCGCTCCAGATGCAGTTTCAGCAGGCGGAACTGCATGATTTCGCCGACCAGCGACAGGGCGCGGTCGCTGAAGGTCTGGCGGAAGGACAGGAAAGCCATCAGCATTCCCACTGAAAATCCCTGCGCCTTCAGGATCATGGTGGCGCCCAGATAGACGACCAGAACCGTCTGGATGCCGATCACCGCGTTTTGCAGGAACGACAGGCTGATCTCGTATTTGCCGACGCGGACCGAACTGTTGATGACCGAGGCATAGCGGTTGCGCCATTTCCCCTCGCGTTCGGTTTCGCCACCCATCAGGCGGATCGTCGGCATGGCGCGCACGGTCTCGATCAGATGCGACTGTTCCGAGGCCATGTTGACGATGTTTTCCTCGGTCGAGGCGCGGGTGACGGGATAGAAGGCAAAGCCCAGCCCCAGCACGATCAGCAGCGACCCGACGACCACCATCCCCAGCAGCGGCGAATACAGGAACAGGATGAAGGCCGCGATCACCGCCATCAGCCCGTCCACCATGGCCGAGATCATCCCGCGCGTCAGCGCGTCCTGAATGGCATTGGTGGATTCGATCCGGGACATGATGTCGCCGACATGCCGTTTCTCGAAGAAGGACACCGGCAGGCGCATCATGTGCCGCACGATATTGCCGACGATCTGGAACGACATCATCGACCCCAGCAGCCGCAAGACCCAGTTCCGCAGGGCTTCCAAGGCCGCGTGCAGCACCGTAAGCGCGCCAAAGCCAAGCGCCAGCACCACCAGAAGATCGCGGTCGGATCGCCCGATCGCCTCGTCCACGACCAACTGGATATGGAACGGCATCGCAAAGGTCGCGATCTGGAACACCAGCGACAGCGCCAGCACCTGAACGATCGCCGCGCCCATGCCCTGGGTCTTTGACCACAGGCTGGTCAGCTTGACCGGCATCCGGGCGCTGGTTTTCTGGAAATTGCCCGCTGGTGTCAGTTCCAGCACGATCCCGGTGAAATGGTTGGACAGTTCCGCAATCGACAGCGTGCGCGCACCCCGTGCCGGATCATGGATCACTGCGCGGCGACGGTTGATGGATTTCAGCACCACAAAGTGATTCAGATCCCAGTGCAGCACCGCCGGCAGCTTGATCTGGGGCAGGGCCTCAAGGCCGACCTTCAGCGCCCGCGGCGTCAGCGACAGCTGTTCCGCCAGTTGCATCAGGTTGCGCAGCGTGGCCCCGGTCAGCGACAGGGAAAACCGCTGCCGCAGCCCGTTCAGGTCGATGTCGTGGCCGTGATAGCGGCCGATCATCGCCATGCAGGCCAGCCCGCATTCGGCGGCTTCGGCGGCACGGATTTCGGGCAGACGGCGCAGCCCGGAAAAGTTCAGCTCTGCAATGCTCATCCCAGACGCCCCACGGCATAGATCGGATCAAGAAGCCATTCGACCAGCGTGCGCCGGTCGATGACGATACCCGCAGACAACAACATGCCCGGCTGAACCTGAATGGTTTCGCCATAGGCGCGCACCTGATCGCTGGCCAGTTCCACCTTGACCCGGAACACGGGTTCCTGAATGTCCAGCCCCGGAATGGCGACCTCCGACGGGGCCAGAACGGTGCGCGACACGCTGCGCACGGTGCCCTTGGCGGTGCCGAATTTCTGATAGGGGAAGGCCTGATACATCAGCTGAACCTCTTGCCCGGCCTTGATGAACCCGGCCGAGCGCGACGGCACATACAGTTCCGCCTCGAGCGTCGAGCCTTCGGGCGTCACCACCGCCAGCACCGATTGCGGCGGCACTGTCTGTCCGCGCGACACCGGCACGGCGACCACCCGCCCGGCCACCGTCGCCCCGGCGTGATAGACGTTCTGCGTCGCCATTTCCGTGCCTTGCAGCGCCAGTTGCGCCTGACTGGCGCTGGCGCGGGCGTCGGCGGCGCGGATCGACAGGGGCAGGCTGCGCAGTTTCGCGTCGATTTCGCTGACCTGGCGTTCCATGGTCAAAAGGCCGCTGCGCAGGTTCGACAGTTCCTGCTGCGCGGCCAGAACGCTCATCTCGCCTTCCTCGACGGCCTTGCGGCTGGCGACGCCGCGCGCGGCCATGGTCCGCAAGCGTTCGGCATTCGCCTCGACCAGAGCCAGACGTTCGGTCATGGTCTCGATCCGGGCGCGGCTTTGATCCAGTTCCCCGACCAGACCTTCGCGCTGGATCTTCAGGTTGGATTCGTCGGCGATCAGCATCTCGCGCTCGGCCTCGGCCTGTGCGCGCACCGCCTCGATCTGGGCGCCAAGCTGGGTCAACAACGCCTGACCCGCGCTGCCATCGGCCAGATCGGCCGACAGGCGCAATTGCGCCAGGGATTGCCCGGCCGTCACCTGATCGCCTTCAGATACGGTCAGTTCCTGAATCACCCCGCCCTGCGGGGCCGTGACGCGGATCAGTCCGCCTTCGGGAACGACCCAGCCCGCAACGGTTTCGATGCGGGCATAGCTTGCCTTGGCGGCAAAAGCCGCGGCACCCAGAATGACGATGACCGCCAGCGCGATCAGAACCCGCATCCGCATCGACAGCGACAACAACACCTCGCCATCCAGCGCGCGCGACTGATAGGCGACCGCCTGCTGACGAAACAGCGGTGTTGGCTTTTCGGGTGGGTCTTGCTCGCTCATTGCCGGATCATCCCTGGTGTGATATGGATGGCGTCGGAGGATGCACCCTCCGACGCCTGCACGGCGGGTCGGTCCACTTTGGTGGACCGACTGTTTTAGGCGTTGCGCCGGGCAGCAAGATCCTTGCCAATAGTATAACCGAGAGCGAACAGCCCTAGTACGGGGAGGACCGGGAGGACACCACCGGTCACGAAGTTAACTTCATCAGCCTTCAGTTCGATGAGGTGATCTTCTTGAGTGTAGTCTTCATATTTCATGATTTTTATCCTGTGTGTGAGGGATTTGATCTTTCGGTAGGCCGTCCCGATAGTTGTGCCTTTCGGCCAGATCCTTGCCTAGACCGTAGCCGAAAAAGAACAAGGCAATCAGCGTTAGGGCGGCAAGCACCTTTATGCTGAGGTTGCTGTCGGCCATAGCCGATTCTCCTATTAGTTTAATGCTTAGCGACGGTTGACCAGATAACCTGTGCCGATCCCGGCAGCGACGATCCCGGCGCCTTTGGCGATGGTCGGTCCGTAGACCACGGCATAATAGCCGGCAGCCCAGATAACAAACGGGACGGCGGCCCCCGACACCTCGTCCACTTCGCCGGCATCCAGCACGACGATAGCGTTTTCGTTCAGGTCTTCGATCAGTTTCAGTTCGGTTTTTTCAGCAAACATGAGTTTTTCCTTTCGTTGCTGTCATATGCCCGGATCGG
>JAUNUO010000011.1:39004-40361 GCA_030538135.1 Paracoccus sp. (in: a-proteobacteria) | reverse complement strand
CTTTACGACGCGATGGAAACGCCCGGCCCCTATTCGCCCGACGCCGGTCCGGCGGGGCGGCGGTCGCTGCGGTTGGCGGTGCTGGCGTTGCTGTCGCGCATCGACGGGGCCGACCGGGCGGCCGCATTGTTCGACGCCGCAGGCAACATGACCGAGACGATGGGCGCGTTGGCCGCATTGATCCGTGCGGGCCGGGCCGATCCGGCGCTGGTCACGATGCAGGCGCGGTTCGCGGATAACCGGCTGGTGATGGACAAATGGTTCTCGGTGCAGGTCATGGCCGCCCCGCCTGCCCGCGCGGCCGCCATCGCCCGCGATCTGGCCGCGCATCCCGATTTCGACTGGAAGAACCCCAACCGTTTCCGCGCACTGATCGGCGGTCTGACGGCGAACCACGCCGGGTTCCACGCGGCCGAGGGTGCGGGCTATGATTTCGTGGCCGACTGGCTGATCCGGCTTGACCCGGTGAACCCGCAGACCGCCGCGCGCATGTCGGCGGTGTTCGATTCCTGGCACCGATACGACGCCGGGCGGCAGGCCCATGCGCGTGCGGCACTGCAACGGATTGCGGCCATGCCGGGGCTGTCGCGCAACACGTCGGAAATGGTGTCACGGATCATTGCCGCAGGCGGCTAAAGGCTCTTGGCCCGGTTACACGAAACGTTGATAGTGCTGTCATGGACGCCAAGACCGAAATGCAGGCGCGGCTGGACCCGCTGATTGCCGAACGCGCACCGTGGTTCTATTCGGGCCGCCCGCATCACGCGCTGGCCCGCAGCGCGATGATGCGGCTGCTGCGTTATCCCGAAACGATCCGGCTGGCGGCGGAATTTCGCGATCTGCCCACGTCGGAAATCGTGCGCCGGATGGAAGCGCTGATCGTGCGTGATGTGACGGTCGCGGGCATGGAACATCTGCCCGCATCCG
Source organism: Paracoccus sp. (in: a-proteobacteria) (assembly GCA_030538135.1). Classification (GTDB taxonomy): domain Bacteria; phylum Pseudomonadota; class Alphaproteobacteria; order Rhodobacterales; family Rhodobacteraceae; genus Paracoccus. The sequence continues at coordinate 39,434 of JAUNUO010000011.1, read as the reverse complement.
GCCCGGCGCTGATCGTGGCGAACCACCCCACCGGCATCGCCGACGGTCTGGTGCTGCACGCGATCATCAGCCAGTTGCGCGACGATCTGTTCATCTATGCCAATCAGGACATGATCCGCGTTCTGCCGCAGATGGAATCGCTGATCGCGCCGGTGGAATGGCGGCAGGAAAAACGCAGCCACGCCAAGACGCGGGCCACGATGGACTATACGCGCGAGGCGTTGGGCGCGGGGCGGATCGGGCTGATCTTTCCGTCCGGGCGGCTGGCGAAACGGCGCGGGTTGACGCTGCACGAACGCCCGTGGATGGCCAGTGCGGCGATGATCGCGCGCAAGTTCGGCGCGCCGGTCATTCCACTGCGCATCCGGGCGCGCAATTCGGCGCTGTTCTATATGCTGGATGCGATCCACCCGACGCTGCGCGACGTGAC
>JAUNUO010000011.1:31176-38904 GCA_030538135.1 Paracoccus sp. (in: a-proteobacteria) | reverse complement strand
CCGCCCGGCCCGCATAACCCAGGATCGTTTCGATTTCCGCCGTCCGGTGCCCCGCGATGCGGCGCGATTCGTCTGATGTATAGCGCGTCAGCCCATGGGCCAGCGTTTCCCCCGCCGGTCCGGTGATCGCCACGGGTTCGCCCCGGCCGAACTCGCCCGCGATGGCGGTCACGCCCGCCGGCAACAGGGATTTGCCCTGCCGCAAGGCCACCGCCGCGCCCGCATCGACGATCAGCGTTCCGCGCGGTTTCATCGCCGCGATCCAGCGTTTGCGCGCGGCCTGCGGGTCGCCTTCGGGCAGGAACCAGCTGCACCGCGCACCCTGCGCCACGGCGCGCAGCGGATTCAGCACCGACCCTTCGGCAATCGCCATGGCACAGCCGCCCGCCACCGCAGTCCGCGCGGCCATCAGCTTGGTTTTCATGCCGCCCTTGGACAGTCCGCTGACCGGATCGCCGCCCATGGCTTCGATTTCGGGCGTGATCTGGTCGATCACCGGCAGATGGCGCGCATCGGAGTCGGTTTTCGGGTTCGCGGTATAAAGCCCGTCCACATCCGATAGCAGCAACAACTGATCCGCGCCGCAGGTCACGGCGATCTGCGCGGCCAGCCGGTCGTTGTCGCCGAAGCGGATTTCATCGGTGGCCACCGTATCGTTTTCATTTACGATCGGCACCACGCCAAGGCCAAGCAGCGTCTGCATCGTCGCCCGGCTGTTCAGATAGCGGCGGCGATCCTGCGTATCTTCCAGCGTGACCAGAACCTGCGCCGTGGTGACGCCATGAGGGGCCAGCGCCTCCTCATATGCGCGGGCCAGCCGGATCTGACCGACCGCCGCCGCCGCCTGCGCCTGTTCCAGCGACAGTGCCCCGGCCGGCAAACCCAGCACCCGGCGGCCAAGCGCGATCGACCCCGACGACACCAGCACCACATCCGCCCCGCGCCGCCGCCAGTCGGCCACATCGTCGCACAACGCCCGCAGCCAGTCGCCGCGCAGCCCATCCGGCCCGACCAGCAGCGCCGAGCCGATCTTGACCACCAGCCGCCGCGCGGCGGCCAGATCGGGTTTCACGGCCGCCATGCGTCGGGGGCCTGTCTTGGGGCCTGATCGGCGCGATGGGCGGCGATCTCGGTCCACAAGGTGCGCAGTACCTCGGTCACGCCGGTTTTCGACACGCCCGACATCAGCATCACCGGGCCGCCGGTTTCCGCCTGCAATGCGGCGCGGCGTTCGGCAATGGTGTCATCGTCCAGCGCGTCGATCTTGTTCAGCGCGGTGACGCGCGGTTTTGCGATCAGGATCGGCGAATATTTTTCCAGTTCCGTCAGAACGGTGCGCGCATCGCCGGCCACATCCTCGGAGGTGCCGTCCACCAGATGCAGCAGCACAGCGCAGCGTTCGATATGGCCAAGGAAACGGTCGCCGATCCCCCGCCCCTCGCTGGCGCCTTCGATCAGGCCGGGAATGTCGGCCATCACGAACTCGCGCCCGTCCACGCCGACGACGCCAAGGTTCGGATGCAGCGTGGTAAATGGATAATCGGCGATTTTCGGCCGGGCATTCGATGTCGCGGCCAGAAAGGTCGATTTCCCCGCATTCGGCAGGCCGACCAGCCCGGCATCCGCGATCAGTTTCAGCCGCAGCCAGATCGTGCGTTCCACCCCCGGCAGGCCCGGATTGGCATTGCGCGGCGCGCGGTTGGTCGAGGTCTTGAAATGCAGGTTCCCAAACCCGCCATTGCCGCCGCGCGCCAACAGGACGCGCTGCCCCACCTCGGTCAGATCGGCGATGACGGTTTCTTCGTCCTCTTCCAGAATTTCGGTGCCGACCGGCACCTTCAGCACGATGTCGTCGCCGGATTTTCCGGTCATCTGGCTGCCCATGCCGTGCTGGCCGGATTTGGCAAAGAAGTGCTGCTGATAGCGAAAGTCGATCAGCGTGTTCAGCCCTTCCACCGCCTCGGCCCAGACATCGCCGCCACGGCCGCCGTCGCCGCCATCCGGCCCGCCGTATTCGATGAATTTTTCCCGTCGGAACGACACGCAGCCCGCCCCGCCCCCGCCCGAGCGGATATAGACTTTGGCAAGGTCAAGGAATTTCATGGCACCGTCCTGTTTCGCAAGCCTTTGCGATACGTCACGGCGCGGCGCGGTTCAACCCCGCCGCTGCGACGTGACAGCCCGCGCCGAACCGGGTAACGACGGGCAAACCGCCCCGAGGAATGCCGCCATGCCCGGATTTGCCACCTATGGTCTTTTGGCCGCCGCCATCGCGCTTGAAATCTTTGCCACCTCCATGCTGCAACGGTCCGAGCAGTTCACCCGCCTCGTTCCCACCGCGCTGATGGGGCTGGGCTATGCGCTGTCCTTTTACCTGCTGTCGCAGGTGCTGCGCACGATGCCGCTGGGCATCGCCTATGCGATCTGGTCGGGTCTGGGCGTCGTCGCCGTGGCCGTGATCGGCCGGTTCGTTTTTGCGCAGGCGATTGATCTGGCAGGGATAATCGGCATCACCCTGATCGTGGCGGGGGTCATCGTCATCAATCTGTTCTCGGCCAGCGCGACGCACTGAGCGGGGCTGACGCAGCGGCATTTCCGCCGATGGTGGTTGACTATTTTCGGCGGCGTCGTCTTCTGACGCCCGGTTTCAATTCTTGAGAGAATCCCATGTCGAGTAAAGCAATCGCCGAATTTATCGGCACCTTCATCCTGGTGTTCTTTGGCGTCGGCTCGGCCGTGCTGATGGGCGCGCATATCGGGTTCCACGGCATTGCGATGGCTTTTGGCCTGTCGATCGTGGCGGCGGCCTATGGGCTTGGCGCGATCTCGGGCGCGCATCTTAACCCGGCGGTTTCGCTGGGCTTTCTTCTGTCGGGCCGGCAGAGCACGGGCGATTTCATCACATATGTCATCGCACAGGTGCTGGGTGCCGTCGCGGCGGCCTTCGTCATCTACCTGATCGCCTCGGGTAAGGTGGGCTATACGCTGGCCACGAACGGTCTGGGTCAGAACGGCTGGGGCGCGGGCTATAACGGCGAATACAGCATGACCGCCGCGCTGGTCTTTGAATTCGTCGCGACCTTCCTGTTCGTGACGGTCATCCTGGGTGCGACACAGACGGATTCGCCCGCGGGCTTTGCCGGTCTCGCCATCGGTCTGACGCTGGCCGGGATTCATCTGGTCGGCATCGACGTGACCGGCGTTTCGGTGAACCCGGCGCGGTCCATCGGCCCGGCGGTATTCGTGGGCGGTCAGGCACTGTCGCAACTGTGGCTGTTCATCGTCGCGCCACTGGCCGGCGGCGCGCTGGCCGGTGTGCTGCATGCGGCGGGGATCACCCGTTCGCCCCACGCCGCCCGCAACTGAGCAACCCCGCTTCACCTTGTCGGGCCGCGCCGGATTTCGGCGCGGCCCTTTTTATTGGCGGCGGGCAACCCTAGATCGGATGAACACAGGAGGCGCCATGATCCATTTCGACAATAGCTATGCCCGCCTGCCCGCCCGGTTCTTTGCCAGCCAGCCGCCGGTGCCGGTGCGCGATCCCGCCCTGTTCGCCTTGAACCGGCCATTGGCCGAACGGCTGGGGCTGGACGCGGACTGGCTGGCCGGGCCGGATGGCGTGGCGATGCTGGCCGGGAATGCCGTGCCGGATGGTGCCGCGCCGCTGGCCATGGCTTATGCGGGCCATCAGTTCGGCGGCTTCGTGCCGCAGCTTGGCGATGGCCGCGCCCTGTTGCTGGGCGAGGTGATCGCACCTGACGGGGCGCGGTTCGACCTGCAATTGAAAGGATCGGGGCAGACGCCGTTTTCGCGCCGGGGCGACGGGCGCGCATGGCTTGGGCCGGTGCTGCGCGAATATCTGGTCAGCGAATTCATGCATGCCGCCGGGGTGCCGACCACCCGCGCGCTGGCCGCCGTGACCACCGGGGAAAGGGTGATCCGCGAAACCGTCTATCCCGGCGCGGTGCTGACCCGCGTCGCGGCCAGCCATATCCGCGTCGGCACCTTTGAATATTTCGCCGTGCGCGGCGATACCGAGGCGCTGGCGGCACTGACCGATCATGTGATCGCGCGGCATTACCCACAGGCGGACGGACCATTGGGCCTGCTGGACGCGGTGATCGCCGCGCAGGCGGCGACGATTGCGCGCTGGATGGCGCTGGGGTTCATCCACGGAGTGATGAACACCGACAACATGGCGGTATCCGGCGAGACGATTGATTACGGTCCCTGCGCCTTCATGGACGGGTTTCACCCCGATACGGTGTTTTCGTCCATTGACCAGCGGGGGCGCTATCGCTGGTCGGAACAGCCGCAGATCGCGGTGTGGAACCTGGCGCAGCTGGCCACCTGTCTGATCCCGCTGATGGGTGAACAGGATGCGGCGGTCGAGGCGGCGACGCGATCCGTCCACCGCTTTCCGGTGCTGTATCAGGCCGAATGGCTGGCGCGGTTCGGGGACAAGCTGGGCCTTGTCGCGACACCCGAGGACCGTCCCCTGATCGAGGATCTGCTGCGCCTGATGGCGACCGAAAGGGCGGATTTCACCCGTGTCTTTGCCGGGCTGGCCGATGGCGAGGCGCGGGACGAATTCACCGACCGCGCCGCATTTGACGATTGGGCGCGGCGCTGGCAGGCGCGCGGGCCGGATGCGGCGCGCATGAAGGCGGCGAACCCGTGCCGCATCCCGCGAAATCACCGTATCGAACAGGCCATCGTGGCGGCCGTGGGCGGGGATCGCGCACCCTTCGACCGGCTTGCCGAGGCGCTGATTCACCCGTTCGAGGATCGTGCCGAATGGAACGATCTGGCGCGCGCGCCCTTGCCAGACGAGGTGGTTCCCCGCACATTCTGCGGGACGTGATGGCGCGGGCCGGACCGAGGGCGCTTTGCCCCCGGCCCTCCTTTGAGGATATTTTCGAACAGAAGATGGGATCGTGGCGCTGAAGCTGGCCAGTTACAATCTGCACAAGTGTCGGGGCATGACGGGCCCCCATGCGCCCGAGCGCAATCTGGCGGTAATTGCGGGGTTGCAGGCCGATCTGGTGGCGCTGCAAGAGGTCGACTTCCGCTATGGCGCCCGACCCGAAGCCCTGCCGCGCGGGCTGGTCGAACGGACGACCGGGCTGGTTCCGGCGGATTTCAACGGCACCGGGGAAAATTCTCTGGGCTGGCACGGGCAGACGATCCTGTTGCGGCCCGAACTGGCCGCGCGGGCGGTGGTGCGGCGGCTGCCCCTGCCGGGGATCGAGCCGCGCGGGGCGATTGCCTTGCGCCTGCCGGGGCTGACCGTGGTGGCGGTGCATCTGGGTCTGGCGCGGTCGTCGCGTCGGGCGCAGTTGGCGCGGCTGGTGTTACAGGCGGCGCGGCTGACCGAAGGGCCGGTGGCGCTGATGGGGGATTTCAACGAATGGCGTGATGATCGCGGCTTGGAACCGCTGGCCGGCTGGCAGGTCGTCGCCCCCGGCCCGACCTGGCCCGCGCCCCTGCCCCGGCTGCGTCTGGATCGATTCGCGCTCAGCCGCGGCATCGACCTTAAGGACAGCGGCGTGTATCGGGGCGAACCGGCGCGAATTGCCTCGGATCATCTGCCGGTCTGGGCCGAGATCGGTTGGCCCTGACCGGGCTTTTTGGGTTTTACCCCGCGCGACCTTGGCGTTAGAAGGTCGCGAGCAAGCCCAAAGGGAGCGCAGCATGACTGCCATTATCGACATTTTCGCCCGTGAAATTCTGGACAGCCGCGGCAATCCGACCGTCGAGGTCGATGTGACGCTTGAGGACGGCACGATGGGCCGCGCCGCCGTGCCCTCGGGTGCATCGACCGGCGCGCATGAGGCGGTGGAAAAGCGCGACGGTGACAAGGATCGTTATCTGGGCAAGGGCGTGCTTGAGGCGGTGGCATCCGTCAACGGCGAGATCGCCGAGAACCTGATCGGCGAAGATGCGACCGAACAGCAGACCATCGACGCGCTGATGATTGATCTGGACGGCACCCCGAACAAGGGCCGGCTGGGCGCGAACGCCATTCTGGGCGTGTCTCTGGCCGTGGCCAAGGCCGCCGCCGCCGCGACCAATCTGCCGCTGTATCGCTATGTCGGCGGAACGGGCGCGCGGCTGTTGCCGGTGCCGATGATGAACATCATCAACGGCGGCGAACATGCCGACAACCCCATCGACATCCAGGAATTCATGATCATGCCGGTCAGTGCGGACAACATCCGCGACGCGATTCGCATGGGCGCCGAGGTGTTCCACACGCTGAAAAAGGAACTGTCGGCGGCGGGTCTGGCGACGGGTGTGGGTGATGAGGGTGGCTTTGCGCCGAACCTGTCGTCCACCCGCGACGCGCTGGACTTCATCCTGCGGGCCGTGGAAAAGGCCGGCTATGCGCCGGGCGACGACATCATGCTGGCGCTGGATTGCGCATCCACGGAATACTTCAAGGACGGGCGTTATGTCCTTTCCGGCGAAGGGAAAACCCTGACCGCTGCCGAGAACGTCGATTATCTGGCCGCGCTTTGCGCCGATTATCCGATCCTGTCGATCGAGGACGGCTGCGCCGAGGATGACTGGGATGGCTGGGCGCTGTTGACCGAACGTCTGGGTGGCAAGGTTCAACTGGTCGGAGACGACCTGTTCGTGACCAATCCCGACCGTCTGGCCGAAGGCATCGCGCGTGGCTGCGGCAACAGCCTGCTGGTCAAGGTGAACCAGATCGGCACCCTGTCCGAAACGCTGGACGCCGTGCGCATGGCCGACCGCGCCGGTTATACCAGCGTGATGAGCCACCGTTCCGGCGAGACCGAGGATGCGACCATCGCCGATCTGGCCGTCGCGACCAACTGTGGCCAGATCAAGACCGGCTCGCTGGCGCGTTCGGACCGGCTGGCGAAATACAACCAGCTGATCCGGATCGAGGAAATGCTGGGCGAAACGGCCGAATACGCGGGTCGCAGCATCCTGCGCTGATCCCATATTGGGGGGCGCTGCGGTGCCCCCCTATACCGGCAGATCGCCCGGCGGCGCGTGATACAGACGCGCCAGCGTGGCCAGACCGTCGGACAGCAGATCGCGGTTCAGCTTGCCCGGCAGGGTGATCCGCACCGCGTTCGGAATGGCCGGCACTGCCCCGCCGCGTTCGCCCGTCACCGAATATTCGTCGGCCGACCGCACCAGCACGCCATGTTCCGCGGCGCAGGTCGCAAAGGTCGATCCGCGCCAGCCTGTCGGCAGGTTCAGCCACAGGAACGGAACGCCCGGCTGACTGACCAGATCGGTCCCCGACAGAATCTGCCCGGCCAGCCGCACCCGATCATTGAATACCGCCTGCACCTGCCCGGACAGATCGCAGGCCGCGCCGGATTCGATCAGGTCCGTTACCAGCCCGACCAGCGGCAGCGACAGGCCGAAATGGCTGTGCTGCGCCGCCAGCCGGCCCGCGGCACCCATCCCCTCGGGGCAGATGACAAAGCCAAAGCGCAGCCCCGCGGACAGGATCTTGGACAGGCTGGACACATGCCAGACCCGTTCTGGCGCCAGCGCGCGCAGACCTGGCGGGAAATCCTTGCCCGGTGCTGCAAGGGGGCCGGAAAAGCATTCGTCCTCAAGAATTTGCAGATCGTGATGGCGGGCGACTTCGATCAGTTCGCGGCGACGGGCATCGCCCATGCGAGCGACGGTCGGGTTCTGGGCCGAAGGCGTCACGCAGACCAGCCGCGCCCCGCTGTT
>JAUNUO010000011.1:26493-31076 GCA_030538135.1 Paracoccus sp. (in: a-proteobacteria) | reverse complement strand
CGGGTTCCGGGCGGCAGTTCACCCGACCGCGCCGCTTCGCGCAGCGCATTGGCAAGCGCGCGGAATTTCGGCCCGGCACCGGGTGAAAGAGCGGGCCGCCAATTTGTATTGGTCACAATGTTTCTCTTTTCCGGTGCTTGGGGTGATTGTATCGTGACACTGGTCTAGTGGCGGATTTGTGGCAATACAATCTGCACAGACCGGATCGCTGCGATGCGATCCCCTCTCAGCCGGTTCCCCCCGGCACCACCTTGCCGGGGCCACGCCCCGGCATTTTTCATCGAAATTTGACTGTTCAGCCTACTGGACGGGCCGGGCGTGCCGACTAAACTGCGGCGCATACAGGGCGTTCAATGACGGGTCCGAACGACTCACCCGCCCCTGTTCTTAGGGAGTACACATGAAAGATTCGAAATCCTTGGACCGCCGCGGCTTTTTGACCCGGGCGTCAGTCGGTGGTGCGGCAGCGGCTGCGGGCGCGGTTCTGGCGGCCCCCGCCATCGCGCAGGAAAACCCGACCATCACCTGGCGCGTGGCATCGTCCTTTCCCAAGTCGCTGGATACGATCTATGGCGGCGGCGAGGAACTGTCCAAGCGCATCAGCGAGGCGACGGACGGCAGGTTCACCCTGCAAGTGCTGGCGGCGGGCGAAATCGTCCCCGGCCTTGACGCGATCAACGCGGCCGGCGACGGCACGGTCGAGGTGGCGCATTCGGTCGGCTATTATAACTGGGGCCGCGATCCGGCCTTTGCCTGCGGCGCCGACCTGCCGTTCACCTTCAACGCCCGGTCCAAGGCGGCCTATGCCCATTACGGCGGCGGCAACGACCTGTATAACGAATTTCTGGATCAGTATAACCTGATTTCCTATCCGGGCGGCAACACCGGCGTCCAGATGGGCGGCTGGTATCGCAAGGAAATCAACACGCTGGCCGATCTTCAGGGTCTCAAGATGCGGATTTCCGGTCTGGCGGGCCGCGTGGTCGAAAAGCTGGGCGTCGTGCCGCAGCAGATCGCAGGCGGCGACATCTATCCGTCGCTGGAACGTGGCACCATCGACGCGGCGGAATGGGTCGGCCCCTATGACGACGCCAAGCTGGGCTTTCAGCAGGTCGCGCCGTATTATTACTATCCGGGCTATTGGGAAGGCGGGCCGACGGTCAGCTTCTTCTTCAACAAAGCGAAGTTCAACGAATTGCCTGCCTCGTATCAGGCGCTGCTGCGCACCGGCTGCCGCGCCGTCGATCAGAGCATGGTCGCAAGCTATGACTTCAAGAACCCCACCGCGCTGAAGGAACTGGTCGCATCGGGGGCGCAACTGCGCCCGTTCAGCGAAGAAATCATGGCCGCCGCCTTTGACGCCTCGCGCGAGGTGTATGAGGAAATCTCGGCGCAGAACGAATGGTTCAAGCGCCAGTGGGATGCGATGAAGCCCTATCTGAACGACTGGTATCAGTATGCGCAGACGGCCGAATTCACCTATGATTACTTCATGATGCTGCAACAGCGGAACGGCAAGCTGAACCCGGCATAAGGGTCCGGTCAGCCGGAAAAACGCAACCGCCGCCCGGACTGGTCCGGGCGGCGGTTTTCTTTGTGCGGCAGGCAAGGAAAAGCCGGCGACCCTTGCGGATCGCCGGTGTTCCCAGATCTAAACCGATCAGTTGCCGCCAAGACCCGGTGGCGGGCCGCCGAAGGGTGACAGGCCGCCGGGCGCAGCCGGTTCGGCAGGTGTCGCGGCGCCGTTATCGGCGGGCGAGGCCGCAGGGGGCGCCGCAGGCGCGCCAAAGGGCGATGCCGCGTCAAAGCCGGTGCCACCACCGCCTGTCGGCGCGCTCGTCCCGCCGGTTGGGGCGTCGAAGGGCGACAGGCCGCCACCCGATGGCGCGCCAAAGGGCGACAGCCCCCCGCCCGAAGGGAACGCACCGGGGATTTCCATCTGCACGTTGGACGTGTCGATGGGCTTGCCCTTGTAATGCATGACCATGCCGGGAAATGCGATGACAACGCCGATCATGATGACCTGGATCACAACGAAAGGCACCGCGCCCCAATAGATCTGCGCCGATGTGACCGGGGCCATCATCCGGCCCGTCACCCGATCCTTGTAGGGGACCTTGGGCGCCACAGATCGCAGATAGAACAGCGCAAAGCCGAAGGGCGGATGCATGAAGCTGGTCTGCATGTTCACCGCCAGAATGACGCCGAACCAGATCAGGTCGATCCCCACCGCCTGCGCCGCCGGGGCCAGCAGCGGCACGATGATGAAGGCCAGTTCGAAATAATCGAGGAAGAACGACAGGAAGAACACCAGGATCGAGACGACGATCAGGAACCCGTATTGCCCACCCGGCAGCGACGTCAGCAGATGTTCCACCCAGATATGCCCGTTGACCCCGTAGAAGGTCAGCGAAAACACCCGCGCGCCGATCAGGATGAACATCACGAAGGCCGCCAGCCGCGTGGTCGAGGTCAACGCCTGACTGACCACGTCGAAGGTCAGCCGTCCCTTGGCCGCGGCCAGAACCAGCGCGCCAAGCGCCCCCATCGCCCCGCCCTCGGTCGGGGTGGCCCAACCCAGGAAGATCGTCCCAAGCACGAAGAAGATCAGCGCAAGCGGCGGAACCAGCACGATGATGACCTGTTGCGCCAGACGGCTCATCAGGCCAAGGCCGCGTTCGGGCAAGATGGAAAAGTCGATCATCCCCGCGGCGGCGCGATACAGCACCCCGAACATCAGCGCGGTGACACCCGCCGACAGGTAAAGGCTGATAAGCAGCGATCCGGTGCCGTGACCGCCGAACAGCGGCTCGACCACGCGGCCGATCAGGTTGAAATCGAACAGCACCCATCCGGCCCATGCGGAAATCGCGGCGATGGCCGCCTTGACCACAAAGCGCCAGCCCTCGCGTTCGGTCATGGCGATCAGATACAGCACGATCACCGCCACGGCGCCGCCCAGAATATCGGCGCCGTCGCCATAGGTGCGGGCCAGGTAATGATGCGCCGCCCACATGATGCCCGCGCCCGCCGCCAGTGCTACGATCAGCGAGGTGACGCCGGACCCAAGCGTCCGTGCCTCGGGCGGAAGGGCCGGCACATCATTAGGCCGCAGCACCGACAGCAGGAACACATAGGCCATGTAAAGCCCGGCCAGCACCAGACCGGGGATCATTGCGCCCTTGTACATGTCGCCGACCGATCGGCCCAACTGGTCGGCCATGATGATCAGCACCAGCGAAGGCGGGATGATCTGCGCCAGCGTCCCCGACGCGGCGATCACGCCCGAGGCCAGCTTGCGATCATAGCCGTAGCGCAGCATGATCGGCAGCGAGATCATGCCCATCGCGATCACCGATGCCGCGACCACGCCCGTCGTTGCCGCCAGAAGCGCCCCGACGATCACCACCGCATAGGCCAGACCGCCGCGCACCGGGCCGAACAACTGGCCGATGGTGTCAAGCAAATCCTCGGCCATGCCGGATTTTTCCAGCACGATTCCCATGAAGGTAAAGAATGGCACCGCAAGTAATGTCTCGTTCGACACCACCCCGTTGAAGAATCGGTCCGGCAGGGCGCGCAAAAGGTTCCAGTCCAGCGAAATGTTCCCGCCCGACAGCGGCGCCAGTTCGACGCCGATCACAAAGAACAACAGCCCGTTGGCGGCCAGCGCGAAGGCGACCGGATAGCCGAACAGCAGAAACACGATCAGAGAGACGAACATGATCGGCGCCATGTTCTGCGCAATAAGTTCCATCATTTGCGCAAATCTCCCTGCGGGTCGTGCAGCGGCTTGTCGATGTTCAGATCGGCCGCCGGGTGGTTCGGATCGGCCATTTCGGCCGCCATCGCCTCGCCCTCGGCCAGCGCGGCTTCGTGATGGCTGACGAAGGGGGTCGGATCGTCGATCACGCCGCGCATCACCGCGATCTTCTTGATGATTTCGGAAATGGCCTGCGCCAGCAGAAGGATAAATCCGGTCAGCAACAGCACCTTTGCGGGCCACAGCATCAGCCCGCCCGAGTTCATCGACATTTCCTTGTAATTATAGGACCGCTGAAACCACGGGATGATGAAATACAGCGAAACGATGACGAAGGGCGCCAGAAACAGAGTGTGCCCGATCAGGTCGATCCAGTGCTGTGTCCGCCTGCTCCACCGGCCATAAAGGATGTCGATGCGGATATGTTCGTTTTCCTTCAGCGTATAGGCCGCGGCCAGCAGGAAGGCGCCACCGTAAAGATACCACTGAAGCTCAAGCCAGGCATTGGACGAGATGTTATACATCTTGCGAATGATCGCGTTTCCGGCGCTGACCAGAACAGCGATCAGGATCAGCCAGGATACGGCGCGCCCGATCATGGAATTGATGCGGTCAATGCCGCTGGAAAGGGCCAGAAGGCCGCCCATCATTAAGTCCCCCCTTTACGGCCGGGTCGCGCCCGGTCAGCACTTTTGACCAATTGGTAACAGCGGGATATGAAGGAAGGGCCGGGATCGGTCAAGAAAAATGGCGGTTGACGTTAGGAAACCAGCGCCGTCAGAACGATCAGCGCGGCGATCTCGCCGGTCTGCTGCATCGC
>JAUNUO010000011.1:23686-26393 GCA_030538135.1 Paracoccus sp. (in: a-proteobacteria) | reverse complement strand
CCGTAACTGCCGATCCGCGAATCGCGCATGATCTCAAGCCGCCGTTCGCGCGTGGCGCCGCCCGCCGCATCGGCCAGATCGGCCAGCCCGTCCTCGTGCAGCCCGCCGGTCGTCAGGATCATCGCCGACAGCGCCAGCAGCGCGGCCAGCAGCACCGGAAACCCGGCGCCGACCGCCACCGCCAGCACGGCGGCCCCTGCGCCGCCGACCACCGCCCCGGCCAGCGGAAAGGCCCAGGCCGCGCTGTTCAGCGGAATGATATGGGCGGGCAAAAGCCGCGCCACCGGCAGGCGGGTCAGAAAGGCCACCGCCAGCACCGCCTGATGCCAGCGGGCGTATGGCTCAGCCACCGATCCCCGCCTCGGCAAAGGTGGCCATGCCGTTGTGGCATTCCAGCGCCGCGCGCAGCACCATCAGCGCCACCGCGGCCCCCGACCCTTCGCCAAGCCGCATGTCCAGCGTCAGCACCGGCTGTTTGCCCAGTGCGGCGATCAGGCGGCGATGACCCGGTTCGGCGCTTTCGTGACCGATCAGGCAATGGTCCAGCGCGGCGGAATCGTCGGCGGTCAGCGCGGCGGCGGCGGCAGTGCAGATGAACCCGTCGAGAATGACGGGAAGCCCCAGTTCGCCCGCCTGTCGGATCGCGCCGCAGATCGCCGCCTGTTCGCGCCCGCCAAAGGCGCGCAGCAACTGCTCGGCGGTATGCGCCGGGCGATGCAGCGCAAGCCCGGTATCGACGGCACGGATCTTGGCCGCCAGCGTATCGCCCACCGCACCTGTGCCGGGGCCGACCCAATCCGCCGCGCTCCCGCCAAAGCGCGCCGCCGCCAGCGCGGCCGCAACGCTGGAATTGCCGATGCCCATTTCACCAAGGATCAGCACATCGGCCTGCGGGTCCACGGTATCGGCACCGGCGGCCATCGCGGCCAGAACCTCGGCTGTGCTCATGGCGGGGCCCTGGGTGAAATCGGCGGTGGGACGGTCAAGTTCCAGCGCCACGACTGACAGATCGGCTCCGGCCATGCGCGCCAACTGGTTGATCGCCGCGCCGCCGGCGTTGAAATTCGCCACCATCTGCGCGGTGACCTCGACCGGGAACGGGTTTACCCCCTGCGCGCAGATGCCGTGATTGCCGGCAAAGACCACGGCCTGCGCGCGGTCGATACGCGGGCGGTCCGTCCCCTGCCAGCCCGCCATGAAGATCGCCAGTTCCTCAAGCCGGCCCAGTGATCCGGGCGGTTTCGTCAGGCTGTCCTGCCGCGCTCGGGCCTGTGCTTGCGCTGTTTCGTCAAAGGATTTCATCAACGTCCCTTCCCGGTTTGATCCGGAGCGGTTGGCCGCAGACCGCCAGCCAGACCTGATCGGCCGCATCCGCCACCGCCGCGTTCATCGCCCCATGCGCATCGCGAAAGGCGCGCACGGCTGCATCGGCGGGCACGATGCCGCCGCCGATCTCGTTCGTGACCAGAACCACTGGCGCCGTCATCTGATGCAGCCGGGCGCACAAACGGTTAACCGGCGCATCCGCGCCATACCAGTTCGACAGCCACAGCGTCAGGCAATCGACCAGAACCGCGCCGAACCGCCCGTCCGCCTGCGCCAGCGCGGAATCAAGATCGCGCGGTTCTTCGACCGTGTGCCAGCCGTCGCCGCGTCGGGCCTGATGGGCAGCGATCCTTGCCGCCATTTCTCCGTCGCCGGCCCATGCCGTTGCCACATACAGCCACGGCCCCGGATGGCGCATGACCAGCCGTTCGGCCAAGGCGGATTTTCCCGACCGTGCCCCGCCCGTCACCAGAATGATCCGCGCCCTGTCCGTCATGGGCGCGGATCATTTCAGAACCTCGACGCAGGGGAAAGCGCGAAATGCGCTGGACGCGGGTGCACAAACAACCCACCATTCGCAACATTTCGGCGATATGCCGAACCCAAAACAACCGGGGAAAAACATGACCAAACTGTTCCTTTCAACCGCTCTTGTCACCGCGCTGGCCCTGCCCGCCCTTGCCGTCGAGGTGCCCGAAGGCACCAATCTGGCCGCCGACCAGACCTATACCTATTGGTTGCTGGATGCGATCAAGACGGTCGATCCGGGCAAGAACACCGATGTCGAAGGCTCGGACGTGCTGCGCAGCCTGTTCGAGGGGCTGATGAACGAGAACGCGCAGGGCGCCATGATCCCCGGCGTCGCCGAAAGCCATGACGAATCGGACGACAAGCTGACCTATACGTTCCATCTGCGCGAAAACGCCAAATGGTCGAACGGCGATCCGGTGACGGCGCAGGATTTCGTCTATGCGTGGCAGCGGGTGGTGAACCCCGAAACCGCATCGGAATACGCATGGTTCATCGAGTTGATGAACGTCGAGGGCGCCCCCGCCATCGTCAAGGGCGAAGCCGCGCCGGATACGCTTGGCGTGCGTGCGATCGACGACCGGACGCTTGAGGTGAAACTGTCCACGCCGACGCCCTATTTCATCAAGACCCTGTCGCATCCGACTACCTTCCCGGTGCCGCGCGCCGCGATCGAGGCGCATGGCGACAATTGGACACAGCCCGGCAATCTGGTCGGCAACGGTGCGTTCACGCTGCAAAGCCACAACCTTGGCGTGGACATCACGATGGTCAAAAACCCGGAATACTGGGATGCCGACAACGTGGTGATGGAAACCCTGCGCGGCGTCACCGTGAACGACAACAACGTCGC
>JAUNUO010000011.1:20172-23586 GCA_030538135.1 Paracoccus sp. (in: a-proteobacteria) | reverse complement strand
TTTGGCCCCGACAACCCGCTGCGGCTGACGCTGCAATACAATACCGACGAAAACCACCGCAAACTGGCCATCGCCGCTCAACAGTTCTGGCGCGCGCTTGGCGTCGAAATCACCCTGAACAACGTCGAATGGAAGGTCCATACCGACCGGCTGCAAAATCAGGACTTTGAAATGGCCCGCTATGCCTGGTGCGGCGATTATAACGAGGCGTCCACCTTCCTCGACTGGTTCCAGACCAGCGGCTACAACTCGGGCAAATGGTCGAACGCCGAATACGACAAGCTGCTGGCCGATTCCAAGACCGCCGAGGACACCGTGCCCCTGTATCAGCGGGCCGAGGAAATTCTGGCCGACGAAATCCCCGCGGTGAACGTCTATCACTATTCCAAGGTCGATATGATCAACCCGCAGGTCAAGGGGATCAGCACCGAGAACGTGCTTGGCACATGGTATGCCAAGGACATGTATCGCGTCGCCGACTAAGGCAAACCGCGCCGGGGCGGGTTGACCTGCCCCGGCGATCGGGTGATTAACCCTGCCTCTTGGCCGGAGGGGTCGATGTTCGGATATATTCTGCGGCGTCTGGCGGTGGCGGTGCCCACGCTGCTGTTGCTGATCGTGTTTTCATTCCTGCTGATGCATCTTGCGCCGGGCGGGCCGTTCACGCAGGAACGCGCCCTGCCGCCGCAGGTTCTGGCGAACCTGAACGCGAAATACGGGCTGGACGATCCGCTGTGGCGGCAGATCTGGAACTATGTGGTCGGCGTGGTGGTGCATTTCGATTTCGGCCCCAGCTTTGTCTATCCCGACCGCACGGTGAACCAACTGATCGCGGCCGGTTTTCCAGTGACGCTGACCTATGGCGGGCTGGCCTTTCTGATCGCCGTCGTCGTGGGCGTCGGTCTGGGCGTGGTCGCGGCGATCCGGCATAATTCATGGCTGGATTATCTGGCGGTCGGCATTTCCATCGGCGCGCAGGTTCTGCCCAATTTCGTGATGGCGCCGATCCTTGTGCTGCTGTTCACGCTGACCTGGGGGCTGTTGCCGGGCGGCGGATGGTCGTGGGGTGATCCGAAATTCTGGATCATGCCGGTGATCGCGCTGTCCACGTCCTATATGGCATCCATCGCACGGATCACCCGGTCGTCGATGCTGGAGGTGCTGGGGTCCAACCACATCCGCACCGCCCGCGCCAAGGGTTTGCCCGAACACAAGGTGATCCTGCGCCACGCGCTGCGGCCCGCGATGCTGCCGGTCATCAGCTATCTTGGCCCGGCCTTCGTCAGCATGATTACCGGCTCGGTCGTGGTGGACATCTATTTTTCCACCGGCGGCATCGGCAAGGCATTCGTGGACAGCGCCCTGAACCGCGATTACGCGGTGATGATGGGCGTCACCATTCTGGTCGGCGCGCTGACCATCCTGTTCAACCTCGTGGTCGATATCCTCTACGCATGGATCGACCCCAAAATCCGGTATTAAGGGGCGCTGCATGGTCATCGAATATGACAAGATGCGATCTCTGGCCGACCGTCTGGCGCAGGAAGAGGTGCGCGGCCGCAGCCCCTGGGCCGACGCGCGCAGGCGGTTCTTCCGCAACAAGGCGGCGATGGCGGGGCTGTTCATCCTGATCTGCGTGACGCTGTTCGCCCTGCTGGGCAATTACGTCGCGGTCTGGAACAATCAGGATCTGGATTTTTCCGTCATGGGTCAGGTGCGCGAACTGGGCCGGCCTTCGCTGACCAACGGGCATTATTTCGGCACAGACGATCTGGGCCGCGATCTGTTCGCCCGCACCGTTCAAGGCACGCAGATTTCCATGATGGTGGGGATCGTCGGCGCTGGTATCGCGATGATCATCGGCACATTGTATGGCGCGACGGCGGGCTATGTCGGCGGGCGCACCGATCAGATCATGATGCGGACGGTCGATATCCTGATGTCGATTCCCTACATGTTCGTGCTGATCCTGTTACTGGTGATGTTCGGGCGGTCGATGTCGATGCTGTTTCTGGGCATCGGCTTGATTTCATGGCTGGACATGTCGCGCATCGTGCGCGGCCAGACCCTGTCCCTGAAGAACCGCGAATTCATCGAGGCCGCCCGCGCCACCGGCGTTCCCGCGTGGAAGATCATCCTGCGCCATATCGTGCCGAACCTGCTAGGCGTCGTCGCTGTCTATGCCACGCTGCTGGTGCCGCTGATGATCCTGACCGAAAGTTTCATCAGCTTTCTGGGCCTTGGCGTGCAGGAGCCGCTGACCTCGTGGGGGGCGCTGATTTCCGAAGGGGCGGGCACGATGAACTATGGCACGCTGTGGCAACTGGCATTTCCGCTGTTCTTCTTTGTCATCACGCTGTTCGGGTTCTTTTTCGTCGGCGACGGGCTGCGTGACGCGCTTGACCCGAAGGATCGCTGACATGGCCCTGCTGGACATCCGCGATCTGAACGTGCGTTTCGCCACCGGGGACGGCACCGTCCATGCGGTGAACGGCGTCGATCTGAGCCTGAATCCCGGCGATACGCTTGGCATCGTCGGCGAATCCGGCTCGGGCAAGTCGCAGCTTGCTTTTGCCATCATGGGCCTGCTGGCGCGCAACGGCAGGGCCTCGGGGTCGGTGCGCTTTGACGGGCAGGAAATCCTGAACGCCCCGGCGCGGGTGCTGAACCGGATCAGGGCCGAACAGATCGCGATGATCTTTCAGGACCCGATGACCAGCCTGAATCCCTATATGCGGGTCAGCGACCAGATGGCCGAGGTGCTGACCCTGCACAAGGGCATGTCGCATCGGGACGCGGTGGCGGAATCGGTGCGGATGCTGGATGCGGTGAAAATCCCCGATGCGGCGGGCCGGGTGCGACTGTATCCGCATGAATTTTCCGGCGGGATGCGGCAGCGGGTGATGATCGCCATGGCGCTGCTGTGCAAACCGCGCCTGCTGATCGCGGACGAACCCACCACCGCGCTGGACGTGACCGTTCAGGCGCAGATCATGGCGCTGCTGGCCGATCTGCAACGTGATCTGGGCATGGCGATGATCCTGATCACCCATGATCTGGGCGTCGTCGCCGGATCGTGCCGCGAGGTCTGCGTGATGTATGGCGGGCGCATCCGCGAAACCGGGCCGGTGCTGCCGATCTTTGACGCGCCCGCCCATCCCTATACGCAGGGCCTGCTGGCCGCGATCCCGCGCGTCGATCAAAAGGGCGACCGGCTGTCAGCCATTCCCGGCAGCCCGCCCAACATGAGCCGCCCGCCGCAGGGCTGCGCCTTTGAACCGCGCTGCACCTATCGCATGGCGCGTTGCGCCGTGGATGGCCCGGAACTGACCGAGTTCGCCCCCGACCGCCGCCGCGCCTGCTTTGCCGCGCTTGACGATGTGCTGGCGCATCGGGAAACCGTGCGGCTGGCCG
>JAUNUO010000011.1:15757-20072 GCA_030538135.1 Paracoccus sp. (in: a-proteobacteria) | reverse complement strand
CAGATCATCGCCGAACCCCTTGTCACGCATCACCCGGGCCTTGGCCGCGCCGAGGTCAAGGCCCGTGTCAAGGAGATGATGGAAAAGGTCGGCCTGCTGCCCAACCAGATCAACCGCTATCCGCATGAATTTTCCGGCGGCCAGTGTCAGCGCATCGGCATCGCCCGCGCGCTGATCGTGGAGCCGAAACTGATCATCTGCGACGAACCGGTGTCCGCGCTGGACGTGTCGATTCAGGCGCAGATCATCAACCTTCTGGACGATCTGCAACGCGACCTTGGCCTTGCGCTGATCTTTATCGCGCATGACCTTTCGGTGGTGAAACATATCAGCGACCGGGTGATGGTGCTGTATCTGGGCAAGGTGATGGAGATCGCGGGGGCCGACGATCTTTATGCCGACCCGCGCCACCCCTATACGCAGGCGCTGCTTTCCGCCGTCCCGGTGCCGGACCCGCGCGCCGAGGCGGTGAAGCGCGTCATCCCGCTGGAGGGCGATCTGCCCTCGCCGATGGCGCCGCCCTCGGGCTGTGTGTTCCGCACCCGCTGCCCGCGTGCGCAGGCGATCTGCGCGCAACAGGTGCCGGTGCTGGCTGGCGATGCGGCAGGCGCGGGCGGGCACCGCACCGCCTGCCATTTCCCCGGCCCGTTGACCCCGGCGGAAATCGCGGGCAGCGTGACCGCGTAATGTCGCCGCCCCTGCAAAAAGAACCCCCGCGCAGCTTTGTCGCCCGTTGGGCCGCGCTCAAGAACATTCCGCCGTTTCTGGCGATGGTCTGGCGCGCGGCGCCGCATCTGACCGTCGCCACGCTGACCCTGCGCGCCATCGGCGCCTTTATTCCGGTGACGGTGCTGTGGATCGCCAAGCTGATCCTGGACGAGGTGGTGCGGCTGGCCGCCCTGCCCGACCGCCCCGAAACGCTGACCGGCTGGTGGGAATCCGGGTTGGTCGATCATCTGGTGACGCTGGTTCTGCTGGAACTGGCGATCGGCATTGCTTCGGACGTGATCGGGCGGCTGGTGCGGCTGGTCGATTCGCTGCTTCAGGAACGGTTGATCATCGACCTGTCGATGCGGCTGATGGATCATGCCGCCGCCCTTGACCTCGAAGATTTCGAGGACGCCGGCTTTCAGGATAAGCTGGACCGCGCGCGACGTCAGGCCGCCGGCCGGATGAGCCTGATGGGCACGATTTTTGAGCAGTTGCAGGACAGCCTGACCATCGCCACCCTTGGTGCGGGGCTGATCCTTTACAATCCGTGGCTGATTCTGATCCTGCTGGTCGGGTTGATCCCCGCCTTTCTGGCCGAGGCGCATTTCAACGCCCGGTCCTATAACCTCGATTTTCGCCGCACTGCCGAGCGGCGCGAGATCGACTATCTGCGCCAGACCGCCGCCAGCGCAGAAACCGCCAAGGAAATCAAGATATTCGATCTGCACGGGTTTCTGACCGGGCGCTATCTGACGCTTTCGCGGAAATTCTATGCCGAGGCGCGGCGCATCGCGCAGGCTCGCGCGGCATGGGGCGCGCTGTTTTCGGCGCTTGGCTCGCTGGCCTATTACGCCGCCTATGCCTGGATCGTGGTGCAGACGCTGACCGGGCAACTTTCCATCGGCGATCTGACCTTTCTGGCCGGGTCCTTCATGCGGGTGAAGGGGATCATCGAGCGGCTGCTGTCGTCTTTCGGCAGCACCGCCGCGCAGGCGCTTTATCTGGAAGACCTGTTCGACTTTTTCCGCGAGGTGCCGGAAATCGCCTCGCCCCCTGACGCCATCGCCGTGCCGCGCCCGATCCGGCAGGGCTTCGTTTTCGAGAACGTCGGCTTCCGTTACCCGAATGCCGAAAAATGGGCGGTGCGCGGGCTGTCCTTCACGCTGCACGCGGGGGAAACGCTGGCGCTGGTGGGGGAAAACGGCGCGGGCAAGACCACGCTGGTCAAGCTGCTGGCCCGGCTTTACGATCCGGACGAGGGGCGCATCCTTCTGGATGGGCGCGACCTGCGCGATTACGATCTGGACGATCTGCGTGCGGCCATCGGGGTGATCTTTCAGGATTTCGTGCGCTATGCGATGACCGCCGCCGACAATATCGCCGTCGGCCGGATCGAGGCGCGCGATGACCGCCCCCGGATCGAGACTGCCGCCGAACGCGCGCTGGCCGATCAGGTGATCGCCCGCCTGCCCGCCGGTTACGAACAGATGGTCGGCAAACGCTTTGTGCAGGGCGTCGATCTGTCGGGCGGCGAATGGCAGAAGCTGGCCATCGCCCGCGCTTATATGCGCGACGCGCAGGTGCTGATTCTGGACGAACCCACCGCCGCGCTGGACGCCCGTTCGGAATTCGAGGTGTTTCAAAGGTTCCGCGAATTGATGGCCGGGCGCACTGCCGTGCTGATCTCGCACAGGTTTTCATCCGTGCGCATGGCCGACCGGATTCTGGTGCTGCATCTGGGCCGGATCGAGGCCGAGGGCACCCATGCCGAACTGCTGGCCCAGCCGGGGCGATACCGCGAATTGTTCGAATTGCAGGCGGCGGGTTATCGGTAAGGCTGCGACAGGTGGCGTATCGGCGTAAACAGAACGCACTGGTGGGGGATGGTACCGCCTCCCCGGCTCGAACGGGGGACCTCTAGATCCACAATCTAGCGCTCTAACCAACTGAGCTAAGGCGGCACAGGGCGGCTGAATAAACCGCCGCGCGCGCCGATGCAAGCCTGTCTTGCCGGGAATTTTCAGGCGCGGTAACTAATACGGGAAAAAGGACGAAACGCATGAGCATCAACAAACAAAGCGACATTGCCGCCAATCTTCAGATCGGGCCGACCGATCAGGGGATGGTGCGGATCTATGTCGAGGCGGAAGGCGGTATCGAACTGCCGCTGGATTTCGACCCCGACGAGGCGATGGAGATCGCCGAAGAACTGGCCGCCGCCGCCGATACAGCGCGCGGAATGGGTGCCGCCCCTGGGACCAAACCTAAAGCTCCCCGCCGCTGAGTCCCGGCGGATCGGCCTTACCATGCAGCCGCAGCGCCGCGGCACGGGCAAAGTCGCGGGTGATCCGGCTGCGACGCGCACCGGCCAGCCGCGTTTCGGGTGCCATGCGCAGGATTTCGGCGCCATAGGCATCGGCCGCGATCAGCCCCGTGTCGGGTGGCAACAGATCGGTGGGAAAACCATTATCGACCGCCCAGAAATAGCGGTCGCACCAATTCAGATAGCCATCCCATTTCCGATCCGTCGTGAAATCGGCGCGACAGCTTTTGCATTCGACCACCCAGATTTCGCCCTTGGCCCCAAGGCTCATCAGATCGACGCGCAGCCCGCGCGCGGGGACGAATTCCGGCAGAACGGCATGGCCCATGCTGCGCAGCAAACGCGCCACGCCGCGCGCCAGCCGTTGTCCGGGCATGGGTGGCAAAAGCTGATCCATCCGCGCAACATGAACGAAACGGAAACATGGCGCAAGCCGCTTGCTGTTTGTCCGAATGCACATTCAGCCTTGAAACCTGCGCAGCACCGCCTATCTTAACTATCCGGCGGGTTTCTGCTCTTCTCGCGTGCGGCCTTTTTTCCACTGGCCTATAAATTTTCCGAGGGGGCTGGCTCTGTCATGGCTCTGGCCTTGTTATCTGGCGCCCACCTGATTGTTCAGGCTTTCGGGAAATCTGTCGCCGCCGCGGTTGCTGCGGTTCCCGCCACCTGAAAACGCCGCCCGGATCGGGCGGCGTTTTTCGTATCGGCCATGAAAAAGGGCGGCCCGAAGGCCGCCCCCAATTCCCCGATCCGTCAGGATCAGAAGCCGTAAACCAGCGAAACGCCCAGTTTGTTGTCGGTGCGGATTTCACGCTCCGACTGGTATTCGGTGGTGTAGGACACGCGGGTCGCGAAGGCATCCGACATGCGGAAGTTCAGACCCAGTTCGTTGGTGATCGCTTCGCCGGCATCATCCGACGACAGGATGTCGGTGTCGTTGGTGATGAAGAAGTTGTCGGCAAAGCGGTGATACAGACGCGAGGCCGCGATGTAACCGGTTTCGGTGGTCGAGCTTTCATCGGCCCGGCCGTCACGCTGGTCGGCGGTCGCGGTGTAACGCACGCCCACACCGGCCTGCACGCGCCAGGTGGTGTCCGGCGTGTTGATGATGCGGTAGCCCGGACCAAAGCCCAGGAAGCCGTCGCGGCGCATGTTCTCGCCTTCGGCCAGAGCGTCGGTTTTCAGGCGGCCCAGAACGAAACCATACATGCGGTCGTTGAAGTAATACTGACCGTCATAGATGACGTAGGTTTCTTCCTTGTCCTTGGTGCCTTCGTCGTT
>JAUNUO010000011.1:12035-15657 GCA_030538135.1 Paracoccus sp. (in: a-proteobacteria) | reverse complement strand
TACCTCATGGTCAAAGGTTTCTTGCGGCTATCCGGCTGTCTCGACGATAACCGGAATATCCTTGCCCTGAACACGTAGTCCCATGGCCGCAGAAGGTTAAGAGGGGCGGCACGCATCAGTTGCGGCGTTAACATGTCACATCGGGCGTGATCGTACCGTCATGGGCGGATTCCAGCCGATATGAAATCTTGCAGAAATGTGACGGAACCATGTCGAAAACGCGGAAATAATCGCGTTTTCAGAATGTTCCGGTTGAGTCAACCACAAGTAGAGCGTTGACGAATGTTGCAGCCCTTCGTGAACGAAAACGACTGCCCGTTTTTTGGGCAACCGTTTCGCGATCCGGGTGTCCGGTTTCTGTTGCACAATCGACACGGGTTGCGGGAAACAATATTCCCTCAGGAACGACCCGCAGTCTTGCGCGATTCGGCCGTGGCAAGGATTCGGGCCGGACGAGTAAACAAATGCTGGCGCAAACCGCCGCGCGGCGGTTTTTCCGGTTCGGCCATGCGCATGATGGCGATGGCGAATTGCACACCCCCAAAGACGATGGTGTTGAATACGACCAGCATCACCACCGCAAGCCAGCCGCCGCTGACATGGGTGACGAGATAGCGGAGGTTGGCCACGTTCAGCCCGATCAGCAGCGCGGTAAAGGCCACCGCGATGGCGAAACCGATCAGAACATGGGTGATATAAAGCCGGACGAGCTTGGGCATGGCATCCACCGTCAGAAAAATCTGCGCCGGATGATAGCAGATTTCGCGGCTTTCGCCAGAGGCAGCCGGTTCAGAACGCCTCGGGCCGCAATTCGCGCGCCATGTGATCCAGAACTGCGTTGACGAATTTCGTCTCGCGGCCTTCGGGAAAGAATGCGTCGGCCAGCGCCACATATTGGCTGATGACAACGCGCGGCGGGGTGCCGGGCGTCACCAGTTCGGCCCCGCCCGCACGGAACAGCGCGCGCAGCACAGGGTCGATCCGGTCGATGGGCCATTTCGCGACCAGCGCGCGGTCGGTGGCCTGGTCGATCTTTGACTGCCATGTCACGGCATCATCGACCAGCCGCCGGAACAGCCGGGAATCCGCCTCGGGGTTCTGTCCGTCCTCGTCGCCTGTGCCGATGCGCCAATCCTCGAACTCGCGCAGAACGCGGTCGGCGGATGTGCCCGCGGCCTCCATCTGGAACAGCGCCTGCACCGCATACATGCGCGCCGCCGCACTGCGGGCGCGCTTTTCGTCGGGCTTCATGCGGTCGTTCCCCCGTCGATGGCGCCGGCCAGACGGACCGGATCGTGATCGGCGCGCAGAACGTCGCGCGCGGGGCGGCTGGCCCAGCGACGATACAACGCGATCAGATGCAGCGCGGCGGCGGCGGCCCCGCCGCCCTTGTTCTGCCCGGCTGGATCGGCCCGCACCTCGGCCTGCGCTACGTTTTCCACCGTCAGGATGCCGTTACCGACGGCATGACCCTGCAGCCCCAGTTCCATCAGCCCGCGCGAGCTGTCGTTGCACACCGTCTCGTAATGCGTCGTCTCGCCCCGGATCACGCAGCCAAGCGCGACATAGCCGTGATAATCGGCATGGCGCGCGGCAAGCGCAATGGCGGACGGAATTTCCAGCGCGCCGGGAACCTCGACCACATCGGCCACCGAGCCCGCAGCCGCCGCCACGGCCTGCGCGCCCGCGACCAGATCGGCGGCGATCGCCTTGTAATAGGGCGCCACCACGATCAGCAGCCGCACCGGGCTGTCGAAACGCGGCAGGTCAAGCTGATGATGTTCGATACTGGCGGCCATGGCTTATTCCTTGGGAATCGGACGGGTGGAATGAATGGAAAGGCCATAGGCGTCAAGCCCGACGACCCGGACCGGCGCGGAGTTGGTCAGCAGGATCAGGTCGGACAGCCCAAGCGCCGACAGGATCTGCGCCCCCAGCCCATAGTTGCGCAGCGTATGCGCCCCCACCTCGCCCGGACGCGGCAGCACGGGGGACAGATCGCGGATCAGCACCACGACCCCCCTGCCCTCGCGCGCGATCTCGGCCATGGCGGCGGACAGATCGCCCGCCCCCTCGCGGCCGATGCCCAGCAGGTCGTGCATCGGCTCCAGCGCATGCATCCGCACCAGAACCGGGCCGGGCGCGGCCAGATCGCCCTTGATCAGCGCGATATGCTCGGCCCCCTGCGTCACGTCGCCGAACACCCGCATGTCCCATTCGCCGCCGAAACGGCTGGTCACACTGGCCTGCGACCGCTGGCTGACCAGATTGTCATTGCGGCGGCGATAGGAAATCAGATCGCTGATCGTGCCGATCTTCAGCCCGTGTTTCTGCGCGAAACCGACCAGATCTGGCAGCCGCGCCATGGTGCCGTCCTCGTTCATGATCTCGCAGATCACGCCCGCGGGGTTCAGCCCGGCCAACCGCGCGATGTCCACCGCCGCCTCGGTATGCCCCGCGCGGACCAGAACCCCGCCCTCACGCGCGCGCAGCGGAAAGACATGGCCGGGCGTCGCGATATCGGCCGCCCCGCGCGTCGGGTCGATGGCGACGCTGATCGTGCGGGCGCGGTCATGGGCGGAAATGCCGGTCGTCACCCCCTCGCGCGCCTCGATGGACATGGTGAACGCGGTCTCGTGCCGGCTGGAGTTCTTGGGCGACATCAGCGCCAGCCCCAGCGCATCGACCCGCGCCCCGGTCATCGACAGGCAGATCAGCCCGCGCCCATGCGTCGCCATGAAATTGATCGCCTCGGGCGTCGCCATTTCCGCGGGGATGACCAGATCGCCCTCGTTCTCGCGGTCCTCGTGATCGACCAGAATGAACATGCGCCCGTTACGCGCGTCCTCGATGATATCCTCGATGCTGGAAATCACATCGGACAGATCACGCTCGACCGGGCCGGGTTTTTCGTATTGCATGGCTTGCCCCTTCAAAATTTCGCTGTCCGTCCGGTCATGTCTCTTGCGCGATCACGTCCCATTGCGCCTATCGCTTCCTGTTTGCCCAAATACGCATTCAGCCGATGTCAGCCAACCGCGCCACATACCGCGCCAGCGTGTCAATCTCCAGATTCACCGCATCGCCGACCGCCGCGCCGCCCCAGTTCGTCACCTCCTGCGTATGCGGGATCAGGTTGATGCCGAACCGGGTGCCCTCGACCTCGTTCACGGTCAGCGAGGTGCCGTTCAGCGCGACCGATCCCTTGGGCGCGATGAACCGCGCCAGGTCGGCGGGTGCGCCGAACGTCACGCGCAGGCTGTCGCCCTCGGGGCGGATGTCCACGATCCTTGCCACGCCGTCCACATGGCCGCTGACGATATGGCCGCCCAGTTCGTCGCCGACCTTCAGCGCGCGTTCCAGATTGACGCGCCGACCTTCGGCCCAGGCGGAAAGATTGGTTTTCGACAGGGTTTCGGCGGAAATGTCCACGTCGAACCAGTCGGCCCCCTTGGCCACCACGGTCAGGCACACGCCGTCGCAGGCGATCGAGGCGCCCAGATCGACCCCCGCCATGTCATAGCCGCAGCCGATCCGCGCCCGCATGTCGCCGCGCATTTCGACCCTGCGCAGGATGCCGATATCGGTGATGATCCCGGTGAACATGGATACCCCTTTCTGC
>JAUNUO010000011.1:7789-11935 GCA_030538135.1 Paracoccus sp. (in: a-proteobacteria) | reverse complement strand
GCCCATTGGGGCGACATGCGCGAACACAAGTTCTATGGCGCCCTGTATCATTTCCTCGTTCTGGTGGCGAACCGGCGGTTCCGGCAGTTCCGCAGTCACCGCGAGATCACCGTGTTTCAGGAATTCCGCCTGCACCTGCGCCGGCTGTTGCTGTCACCGCTGGATATCGTGTCGCGGTTGCGCGCCGTGCAGACGATCAATGCCGGCGGCTGGCCCTTTGTTCTGGTGCTGCTGCAACTGGACCATGACAGCAATTTTCAGGCCCATTCCGGGTTTCAGCGGCAAAGCGAGTTTACCGACCTGTGCATGCGCGAATTTGCCGCCCATGCGCCGCACCACCACCGTCTGGTGTTCAAGGCGCACCCGCTTGAGGACGGGCGCGGCCGCATCGTCGCGGCGATCCGCGAACAGGCCGCGCGGCTGGGAATTTCCGACCGGGTGCATTTCGTGCGCGGCGGCAAGCTGGCCTCGATGATGACGCAGGCGCGGTCGGTGGTGACGGTCAATTCGACGGCGGCGCAACAGGCGCTGTGGCGCGGCCTGCCGGTCAAGGCAATGGGCCGCGCGGTTTACGGCAAGCCGGGATTGGTGTCCGACCAGAGCCTGCCCGATTTCCTGCGCCATCCCGACCGGCCCGACCGCGATGCCTATCGCGCCTATCGCAACTATCTTCTGCAAACCAGCCAGGTGCCCGGCGGCTTCTACGCGGCGCGTTCGCGCAGCCATGCCCTGCGCATCGTCAGCGACCTGATCCTGATGGATGACGATCCATATGAAATGCTGGCGAACGGGCGGGCGACATTACGGCAACAATTCGCGCTGCGCGAGGCGTGATATTCCAAAACGGTGGCGCTGATGCGGCAAGTTCTGTAGTTTGCGACAAAACAATGTGTGAAAAACCGCCGCAAGCGGGAATCAACAGCGGACAGGAGATCGTCGCGGTGAAATCCAACCTTTCGCGCAATATCATGCGCCTTGCCGTTCTGGCTGCGATGACGCTGGTTGCGGCATGTTCGCTGCCCCGGTCCGGTCCGAACAAGAACGAAATCTTCGGCGGCGCGGTCGAACGCGGCGGCAACGCGCATATCATCTATGTCAACGACCACGTGACCCGCGCGGCGAACTTTGCCCCGTCCTACGGGTTCTCGCGTTCGTTCCAGACGGCGGGCGCGGTCGGCGCCGATGAAATCCGCCCCGGCGACGTTCTGGGCCTCGGCGTCTGGGAAAACGTCGATGACGGGCTGCTGGCCGGTCTGGGTCAAAGCGCCACGCAACTGCAACAGATTCAGGTGGACAGTCAGGGCTATATCTTCGTGCCCTATGCGGGCCGTGTCCGCGCCGCAGGCAGCACGCCCGAACAGCTGCGCCAGACGATCACCTCGCGCCTGTCTGCGCAGACCCCTGATCCGCAGGTCACCGTGACCCGGATGGCGGGCGACGGCGCGACCGTTTCCGTCATGGGCAAGGTGATGAGCCAGGGCGTCTATCCGATCGAACGCCCGACCCGCACCCTGTCGGCCATGCTGGCCCGCGCGGGCGGTGTAGCCATCGAACCGGAAATCGCCGTCGTCACCGTGAAACGTGGCGGCGACAGCGGGCGCGTCTGGCTGCGCGACCTTTATGGCAGCGCCTCGAACGACATCGCGCTGCGCCCCGGCGACATCATCCTGGTCGAAGAGGACCAGCGCAGCTTTACCGCCCTTGGCGCGCTTGGCGGACAGACCAAGGTGCCGCTGGGCAACGAACAGATCAACGCGGTCGAGGCCATCGCCATGGTCGGCGGCCTGAACTCGAACCTCGCCGACCCGACCGGCGTGTTCGTGCTGCGCGACGAACCCGAATCCGTGGCCAGCCGTGTGTTGGGCAAGCCGGTCTATGGCACACAGCGCATCGCCTATGTGCTGGATCTGACGCGCCCGAACGGGCTGTTCCTGGCGCGCGATTTCATCATCCGCGACAGCGACACGATCTATGTCACCGAAGCGCCCTATGTTCAGTGGAACAAGACGATCTCGGCCATCACCGGCAGCGCGGCGACGGCGGATCGTCTGGCCAACATCGGCAACTGACACGGGCATGACCGCATCCGATGACGCAGCCGCCGGGGATTTCCCCCGGCGGCTGTTCGCATTCAACGGCGGGTTCTGGACCGGGCCGCGCCTGCGGCGGATCCTGCAACTGGCCGGCTGGCGGCTCTGCTTTGGTCTGCCCGGTCCCGGCGATCACGTTGCGGTCTGGGGCGCGTCGCCGAGGGCATGGCGCGGACGCGCCATCGCGGCGCGGCGCGGTGCCGGGGTGGTGACGGTCGAGGATGCGTTCCTGCGCTCGATCCTGCCGGGGCGGGCGCGCGGCCCTGTCGCCCGGCGCGGTCCCATCGGCCTGCTGATCGATCCATCCGGCCTGCATTTCGACCAATCGCGTCCCTCGCTGATCGAAACCCTGATCCCGCAAGCGGCCCCCCGCCGGGCCGAGGCTGCCGCGGCACTGGCCCGCCTGCGCGCCGCCGATCTGTCGAAATACAATGCGCATCTGCCCGATACACCGGCACCCGCGCCGGATTATGTTCTGATCGTCGATCAGACGCGCGGCGATGCGTCATTGCGGGGCGCTGGCCGCGAGACGTTCCTGACGATGCTGACCGCCGCGCGCGATGAACATCCCGACGCGCGGCTTGTCATCCGCGCGCATCCCGAAACCGCCGCCGGCCTGCGCCCCGGCCACCTGACCCGCGACGATCTGCGCCCGGGCGACCTGTTCTGCGACGCCCCTGTCTCGCCCTGGCGGCTGGTCGAAAACGCCCGCGCAGTCTATGCCGTCAGTTCGCAACTGGGCTACGAGGCGCTTTTGGCCGGGCATCGCCCGCGCCTGTTCGGCGCGCCGTTTTACGCGGGCTGGGGCCTGTCGCAGGACGAAACCGCGCGCCCGCGCGGTCAGGCCACGCGCGACGATCTGTTCGCTGCCAGCCACCTGACCGCGCCGGTCTGGTATGATCCCTGCCGCGACCGGCTGACCGATTTTCACGGCGCGCTGGACCAGATCGAGGCCGAGGCGAAGGCGTGGCGACAGGACCATGCCGGGCATCTGGCCTATGGGATGCGGCTGTGGAAACGCTCCGCCATCGCGCACGCCTTTGGCAATGGCGCCGGGGTGCGCTTTGCGCGCCGCCCCTCGTCGCGGGTGACGCTGGCCTGGGCGAACCGTGCGGATGCCGTGCCGCAGGCGATCCGGGTCGAGGACGGATTCCTGCGGTCGCGGGGGTTGGGTGCGGCGCTGGTGCCGCCGCTGTCGCTGGTCGCGGATGATTGCGGCATTTACTATGATCCGACCCGCGAAAGCCGCCTTGAGCGGATCATCGCGGCCGGACCTCCCCCCGGCGGGCGTGAACGCGCGGCGCGGCTGATCGCCCGTCTGACAGCGGCAGGGCTGACGAAATACAACCTGACCGGCACCGCGCCCGCCCTGCCCCCACCGGATGGCCGCCGTCGGATTCTGGTGCCCGGTCAGGTCGAGGACGACGCCTCGATCCGCCTTGGCGCCGGGGCCGAGCGGACGAACCTTGCCTTGTTGCAACGTGTCCGCGCCGAAAACCCCGATGCGATGGTGATTTTCAAACCGCACCCCGATGTCGAGGCCGGTCTGCGTCCCGGCACCGTCGCGGCGGCCGATCTGGCGCGGTTGGCCGATGTGATCGCGCGCAATGCCGCCCCGTCCGCCCTGCTGGCCGAAGTGGAAGAGGTCTGGACGATCACCTCGACGCTGGGGTTCGAGGCGCTGTTGCGCCGGCTTCCGGTGGTGACCCTGGGCGCGCCCTTTTACGCGGGCTGGGGCCTGAGCCGCGATCTTGGCCCTGTGCCCGAACGCCGCCGCGCCCGGCCCGATCTGGATGCGCTGGCCCATGCCTGCCTTATCGCCTATCCGCGCTACGTCGATCCGGTCAGCGCGCTGCCGTGCCCGCCCGAAGTCGCGCTGGATCGGCTGGCCGATGCGGAGCGGTCGCCGTCCGGGCGCGGGTTGCGCTGGCTGGCAAAGGCGCAGGGCGCGCTGGCCGGTTACGCGTGGCTCTGGCGATAGGGGGCCTTCTGCCCCCCGTCGGCAAGCCGACTCCCCCCGAGGATATTTCAAGACCGAAGATGCATCACGCCCGCA
>JAUNUO010000011.1:2750-7689 GCA_030538135.1 Paracoccus sp. (in: a-proteobacteria) | reverse complement strand
CCCGCGACCTGCCACAGCGGGCCGTGATCCGGGCCTTCGGGCGGCAGATCGGGCAGCGGCTGGCCGGATACGACGATGCGCACAGGTTGCCGCTGCGGGCCGAGGCCGCGCAGGTTCAGATTCGGCCGGTCGGCGCGTGCGGTGCCGCCGCCGACCATGATCGCGTCGTGGCTCAGACGCAGGATCTGCACATGCGCACGCGCCTGCGCCCCGGTGATCCACTGGCTTTCACCCGAAGCCGTGGCGATCCGGCCATCCAGACTGGTCGCCAGCTTCAGCGTCAGCATGGGGCGGCCTAATGTGACCCGGTTGAGAAAGCCGATCTGATGGGCGGCGGCGGCCGTCGCGCAAACGTTTTCGGTCACGGCAATCCCGGCGGCGCGCAGGCGGGCGTGACCTTGACCAGCCGTACGAGGGTCGGGATCTGTCAGCGCGGTAACGACGCGCGCAACTCCCGCGGCCGCCAAAGCGTCGGCGCAGGGCGGTGTGCGGCCGAAATGCGCGCAGGGTTCAAGCGTGACATAGGCCGTTGCGCCGCGTGCAGCGTCCCCGGCCTGCGCCAGCGCCATCACTTCGGCATGGGGGCGCCCGCCGGGCTGCGTCCATCCGCGCCCGACAACCCGCCCGTCACGGACCAGAACGCAGCCGACCGCCGGATTGGGCCATGTATTGCCCAGACCCCGCCGCCCCAGACGCAGGGCATGGGCCATATGGGCGACGTCCTGCGGCTGA
The DNA here is from genome assembly GCA_030538135.1 of Paracoccus sp. (in: a-proteobacteria). Lineage (GTDB taxonomy): Bacteria > Pseudomonadota > Alphaproteobacteria > Rhodobacterales > Rhodobacteraceae > Paracoccus. The sequence goes on along the minus strand of JAUNUO010000011.1, from coordinate 6,957 downwards.
ATGCTCACTCGTCCTGCGCCATGGGGCGCAGTTCCGCGACGAATTTGTCGAAATCGCCCGCGTCCTGAAAGTTTTTGTAAACGCTGGCAAATCTGACATAGGCGACATTGTCGATCCGCGACAGGGTTTCCATCACGATTTCGCCGATGACCTTGGACGGAATATCCGTCTCGCCCAGGCTTTCCAGCCGCCGCACGATGCCCGAGATCATCTGGTCGATCCGTTCGGGTTCGACCGGGCGTTTCTGCATCGCGATCCGGATCGACCGTGAGAGCTTGTCGCGGTCGAAATCCTCGCGCTTGCCGGTGGATTTCACCACCACCAGATCGCGCAGCTGCACCCGTTCATAGGTGGTGAAGCGTCCGCCACAGGCCGGGCAGAACCGGCGGCGGCGAATGGCGACGTTATCTTCGGCCGGGCGCGAGTCCTTGACCTGCGTGTCGATGTTTCCGCAAAACGGGCAGCGCATCCCTTGTCCCCTGTCAGACCCGATACGCCATCACTATAGGCCGCGCCGCAGGGCTTGGGTAGTCGGGATGCGCGGCCACCAGATGGTGACGAACGCAAATCAGCCCGGCAGCGGCGCAAAGGCGGCCATGACCTCGCGGCGGTGAGGGGCGCGGCGGTGTTCGACAAGATAAATCCCCTGCCACCGCCCCAGCATCATCCGCCCGTTCCGAACCGGAATCGACAGGCTGACCGGCAGAACGGCCGCCTTGAGATGCGCGGGCATGTCATCGGGGCCTTCGCTGCGATGGGTGATCCACCCCATTGCGGCGGTATCGGCGGCAGGTGCGATCCCATCCAGCCACGCCAGCAGGTCGCGTTGCACATCCGGGTCGGCATTTTCCTGAATCAGCAGGCTGCAAGAGGTGTGGCGGACCATCAGAGTCAGAACCCCGTCGCCCTTTCCGGCCAGCCACTGCGCCACCTCGGGCGTCATTTCGTGCATTGCCGGGCCGCCTGTGGCCACGGTGAAAACCGTCATCATTCTGCGGCCTCGTCGCGCGGTTCGGGCAAGGCACCGCCGTCGTGATCCAGCCCGATCCGCTTTTGCGTCCGCGCGCCCAGTTCGCGCAGCATTTCGACCTGTCGGATCACATTGCCCTGCCCGCGTGTCAGCCGATCCATGGCCTGACCATGCGCGCGCGTCGCACCGTCCAGCGCCTTGCCTACGGCCTCCAGCGATTCCACAAAGCCGGCCACCTTGTCATAGACCGCGCCGGCACGGCGGGCGATTTCCAGTGCGTTGTTTTCGCGCCGTTCCACCGTCCAGATATGTTCGACCGTGCGCAGCGTCAGCATCAGCGTGGTCGGCGTGGCCAGACCGATCCGGCGGTCCAGCGCAAAACCCGCCAGTTCGGGATCGGCCCGCAGCGCCTCGGAAAAGGCGCCCTCGATGGGAATGAACATCAGCACGTAATCGACCGAGCCATCGTCCATCCGGTCATAGCCCTTGGCCGAAAGAGCGGTGACATGAGCGCGGATCGCGGCGACATGGCGGCGCAGGGCCGCATCGCGGTCAACCGTTTCGGACGCGTTGACCGATTGTTCATAGGCGTTCAGCGAAACCTTGCTGTCGATCACCAGAACCTTGCCGCGCGGCATCCGAACGACCACATCGGGCCGCCAGCCCTGCCCATCCTCGTCCCGGAACGCGGCCTGACGGTCGTAATGCCGCCCTTCCTCAAGCCCCGAATCCTCAAGAATCCGTTCCAGAATCATTTCGCCCCAGGCGCCCTGCCGCTGCTTTTCGCCCTTGAGCGCGCGGGTCAGTTCGACGGCCTCGCGGCTGATCGCCTCGGACCGGCGGTGCAGCCCCTCGATCTGTTCGCGCAGCCGCGCGCCTTCTTCATCCAGCACCTTGTTTCGGGTCTGCAATTCGGTCTGGAACCGATGCACCTGATCGCGGAACGGAGTCAGCATCGCAGACAGTTGTTCTGACTGCACGCGCTGCATGTCGGCCCCTTGCGCGCGCAAGGTTTCCTGCGACATCAGGCGGAACTGCCCGGTCATTTCCTGGCGCAGTTCGCGCAGGGTAGCGACCTCGCGCGTCAGGGCCTCGCGGTCCTTTTGCGCCGCAAGACGCGCCTCGGCCAGTTCGCGTTCAAGTCGCGACGCTCCTTCACGGGCGCGGAACAGGGCGTCGGACAGGCCGTCGCGTTCCTCGGTCAGGCGCGACAGCGCCCCGTCGCGTTCGTCCAGCCGCACATCCAGCTGCCCGGCGCGCAGGGCCAGATCGCGGGCGCTGCGCTGTTCGCTTTCCAGCAGGGGCTCCAGCGCGGCGATCCTGTCGGACCTACGCTGCAATTCCTCGGCCTGACGCTGCCGGTCATCGGCGGCGCGTGCCATGTCCGACACCGCCACAGCCAGTTTCCGCCGCGCCAGCAGATACAATAGCAGAACCAGAATCAGCAGCCCCGACAGGCCGAACAGCACCCCAAGCAAGGCATCAGGATCGGTAAGCAACGGGTTCAGCCAATCGGTTCGCATTCGGGGCCCTGAGTTTGTTCCCCGTTTGTGCCTGCACACCCTGTCAGGCGCAACCCCAAGGGTTGCATTTTAACGAAAAAGAGCCGCCGCGCCGATGCGCGACGGCCCGAAATCACAGGGCGCGGATCAGGCGCGCTGCTTGCGGCGCAACAGCGACATGCCACCCAGCGCACCGACCAGCAGCAGACCGGCCGCCGGCAGCGGAACCGGCGCCACGCGGACGCTGTCGATGTCAAAGCTGCCGCTCGCGCGAATATTGCCGAAATGCACGAATTTCATCGCGTCAAAGGGACCAGCGTCAAAGGTAAAGCTGGTGGTCGGCAGCGCGTTGCTGATCGGGGCTTCGTTGACCGCGACCCAGGTGTTGGTGGACAGGTTGCCCACATAGACCATGACCTGTTCGATCCAGGTCGTCGTGCGGCCGCCAAACGTTACCTCGGTCACCGAACCGGGCGAGGTGAAAAGCGTCCCGAAGGTAAAGATCACCTCGTCGAAATTGCCGATCTCGAAAAACTTGCCATCGGCGGCGCCAAGCGCGTTGTTGCCGTCGGCACGACCATCGGCGGTGCCGCGGCCGGCCTCGACGTTGTTGCTGTTATAGGTCACCTGGGTGGCATAGCCGTCGTTATAGCCGCCGGGGCCGACGGTCACGGTGGCGGCGCCTGCCGCGCCCGCCAAGGTCAGCGCCGCCAAAGCCGCGCCAGCTGCAAATACGCTCTTCATTCTTGATACTCCTTAACTTCACAAAGGCTCGCGCCGGGAGAAAGAGATAGCGTCAATCCTGCATGTTGTGAAGATTTTAGAAGATTCTTCGTTAACAAAATAAAATTGTTATTTTTCATATAATTAACGTGATGCGTGCATAATTCCTTTCAAAACTCCACGATATTCGCGCAGCGGTTGTGAAAAAATCGCGCCTTATCTCCCTATATTTAGGGACATCTTCTGCATGAACTGCAATATGGCTGCAATGTAACGCGCGCCATCCCAGCGGGAAACTGCCTGCTCCGCAAGCCAGTTCACGATGGACGAATCGTTTCTGTCCGACATCAACATCGACCAGTGATCGAACAGGCGGCTCTGCAACGGACCTTCGCTCAGCGTTTCGATGTCGGAATGGCGCGAGTCACGGCGCAACATGCCGACTACCTCGGCCACAGGCGCGGCCGAGCCTTCCAGCCATTGGAAAAAAATCCCGTCCTCGACATGCAGGCAGCCGGTCAGGCCAAGGCGCGCATTGCGTTCGCGCGCCTCGGTCAGGATCTGCTGGATGTCGCTGTCGTTCAGGCCCGGCGTCGCCGTGCTGCGATACAGGAAATGGCTCAGCATCTGAGGATCACTGGTCAAGGAAGGACCGCAGCTTGCGCGACCGCGACGGATGTTTCAGCTTGCGCAGCGCCTTCGCTTCGATCTGGCGGATGCGCTCGCGGGTGACGCTGAACTGCTGGCCGACTTCCTCCAGCGTGTGGTCGGTGTTCATGCCGATGCCGAACCGCATCCGCAGAACCCGTTCCTCGCGCGGGGTGAGGCTGGCCAGAACGCGGGTCGTGGTTTCCTTGAGGTTTTCCTGAATCGCGCTGTCCAGCGGCAGGACGGCGTTCTTGTCCTCGATGAAATCGCCAAGCTGGCTGTCCTCCTCGTCGCCGATCGGCGTTTCAAGGGAGATCGGTTCCTTGGCGATCTTCATCACCTTGCGGACCTTTTCCAGCGGCAT
>JAUNUO010000011.1:0-2650 GCA_030538135.1 Paracoccus sp. (in: a-proteobacteria) | reverse complement strand
ATCGAGATCACCAGCCGCAGGTTCGCCTCGACCATTTCCTTCTTGGCCTGCCGCGCCTCTTTCTCGCCGCGCTGGACCTGATTCACGATGCGGCGGAATTCCTCGATATCGACGCCGATATACTGGCCCACCTCGGCCATCTCGCCGCGCAGCTTTTCGACCGCATCGCGCGAGCGGTCGAACAGCGCCTGCCAGCCGCGCCCGGTCTGCGCCGACATGCGATCGACCCATGCCGGGTCCAGTTCGGCTCCGCGATAGGCGTCGATGAATTCGCGGCGGTTGATCCGCGCCGCATCGGCCAGTTTCACCATGCCGGAATCGATCGACACGATCCGCCGGTTGATGCCGTAGATCTGATCGACCAGCGCCTCGATCCGGTTGTTGTGCAGATGCAGTTCGTTCACCAGAGCCACGATCTCGCTGCGCAGCTTCTGATAGGCGATCTCGTCCTTGGCGGTGAAGGTGCCGTCCTCGTTCAGCGTGGCCGACATGCGGTTGTCCTGCATGTGCGCCAGCTCTTCGTAATCGCGGGCGATGGCTTCCAGCGTTTCCAGAACCTTGGGCTTGAGACTGGCCTCCATCGCGGCAAGCGACAGGTTGGCGCCGTCGTCCTCATCGTCGTCGTCTGCCGGCAAGGGGTTGCCGTCGGCATCGGTTTCCGCCTCGCGCCGGGCGGGCTGGTCCGAGGATGCCGCGTCCTCAAGGTCTTCGTCGTCGCTCTCGTCGTCCATCGACTGGCCAAAGGTCGTCTCAAGGTCGATCACGTCGCGCAGCAGGATATCTTCTTCCAGCAATTCCTGCCGCCACATGGTGATGGCCTTGAAGGTCAGCGGGCTTTCGCACAGGCCGGCGATCATCGTGTTGCGCCCGGCCTCGATCCGCTTCGCGATGGCGATCTCGCCCTCGCGCGACAGCAGTTCGACCGAACCCATTTCGCGCAGATACATGCGCACCGGATCGTCGGTGCGATCCAGCTTTTCGGTTTCCGACGTGGCCAGCGCGACCTCGCGCCCGGTGGTGGCGGTGGTGGCGACCGCGCCGCCTTCCTGTTCCTCGGCCTCGCCCTCGTCCTCGATGACGTTGATCCCCATCTCGGACAGCATGGACATCACGTCCTCGATCTGTTCCGAGCTGACCTGTTCGGGCGGCAGGACGGCGTTCAGCTGGTCATAGGTGATATAGCCACGCTCGCGCGCCTCGGCGATCATGCGCTTGACGGCCGCCTGGCTCATGTCCAGCGAATGATCGTTGTCGTCCTTGTCGGTCTTGAGGTCGTCGTCGTCCTTGGCGGCCATCAGCGGCTCCTTCTCAGGCGGGCGAGGTGATTCGGCAGGGCGCGAATCGTGGCTGGGGAAAGGCCAGATATAGGGCGCGCGCCCATCGAATCAAAGGGGGGCGCAAAGATTGATTCGGCCGGATGATTCGCCCGTTTCCCATTTGCCCGAATACGCATCCTGCGGCGCGGTTTTCATCCCTTGCGCCAGATTTCCCCATCGACCCAGGCCCGCAGCCGCGCCGCAAGCGCTTCGCGGTCCTCGCCCAGATCGCTGGTGTCGCTGATTTCGGGGTGGTCGGCCCGGTGGCGGGCGCGGGCCATCTGGCTCATCCGCCAGGTCAGCCCCTCATCGGCCTCGCCGGTGATCTCGATCTCGGCACGGGCCAGTTCCGCCCGCCCCGCCCGCCGCGATTCCAGCCGGTCCAGCGCGTTTTCCAGGATCGCCTGCGCCTCGTCCGGGTCGCTGTCGGGCCGCGCCGCCGCGATCAGCGCCAGATAGGCATCATCGCGCAACACGTTCAACGCCGCGCGCCCCGCCGCGCTGTCGGTTCCGGCCAGCAGATCGTGGATCAGCGCGGCGCGCCCGCCATCCGCCGGTGTCATCCGCTCAAGCCGCGATTCGATGCGCAGGGCCAGTTCGGGGTGACCGGCACAGATCAACAGCACCGCGCCCTCCAGGATGGCATCGCCCGCATCCTGCGCCACGAACACGCTGGCCCGCGTCGGCGCAAGCGGCGCGGCAGGCGCCCCCCGCCGCGCCCGGAACGGCAGCCGCTGATCGGCCCCGCCAAAGCCGCCGAACAGAGCGCGCCGCTTGCGCCGGATTTCGTCGGCATAATGGCCGCGCGTGCTTTCATCGGGGATCCTGGCGATCGCCGCGCGCAGCGCCGCATCCAGCGCCGCCCGCCGTTCTGGGCTGTCGAACACCCGCCCCTCGGTTTCCCGCGTCCACAGCAGATCGACCAGAGGGCGCGCCCCATCCAGAACCTGCGCCATCGCGCCCGTGCCCTGATCGCGGATCAGATCGTCGGGGTCCAGCCCGGCGGGCAGCACCGCGAATCGCAGCGCCTGCCCCGGCCCGGTCATCGGCAGCGCCATGTCGATCAGCCGCATCGCCGCGCGCCGGCCCGCCGCATCGCCGTCCAGCATGATGACCGGCTCGGGCGCGATGCGCCACATCAGCCGCAACTGATCCTCGGTGATGGCGGTGCCAAGGGGGGCGACCGCGCCGCCGAACCCCGCCCGCACCAGCGCGATCACATCCATATAACCCTCGGTCACGATCAGCGCCGCGCCCTTGGCCACCGCGGCCCGCGCCGGGCCGATGTTGTAAAGATTGCGCCCCTTGTCGAACAGCGGCGTTTCCGGGCTGTT
>JAUNUO010000176.1 GCA_030538135.1 Paracoccus sp. (in: a-proteobacteria) | reverse complement strand
CGGATCAGCATCAGCCCCGGTTCCGACAGCGCCGCCAGACGCCGCACCACCGGCGCATCGGCGGGAACGTCCAGCCTGTCCGGCGCGCCATCGGCCAACAGCCAGCGCGCAATGGCCCAGGCCAGCGTCGCCTTGCCTACCCCGCGCGGCCCGGTAAGCAGCCAGCCGTGATGCAGCCGCCCCGACGCGGCAGAGGTCAGGAAATCGGCGATGGCGGCATCCTGCCCGATCACGCGCGGCGTGTGGCGCGGATGCGGTGCGCCCGGCACGCGGTCGGGTTCGGGGATGTCGTCGTCGGAGGCCAGCTTCATAGCGCGGCCCGGATGCGGGCGGCGACCTGTTCGGGCGTGCCGCGCCCGTCGATCAGCCGGACCCGCGCCGGGTTGGCGGCCGCCAGGTCGCGAAACCCTGCCGCCAGTTTTTCCTGAAATCCAAGGCCAAGACTTTCGAAACGGTCCTCGACCCCGCCGCGCGCCGTGCCGCGCGACAGGCCGGTGGCCGGGTCGATGTCGATCACGAAGGTCCGGTCCGGCTCCAGCCCGATGGCCAGATCGTGCAGCCGGTCCACCAGATCGCGCAAATCGCCCCGCGCCGCACCCTGATAGACGCGGGTGCTGTCGGCAAAGCGATCGGTGATGACGGTTTCCCCGCGCGCAAGCGCCGGGTGGATGGTGCGTTCCAGATGATCGCGGCGGGCGGCGGTGAACAGCAGCGCCTCGGTCTCGCCCGACCAGCGTTCGCCCGCGCCCTCGACCAGAAGGCGGCGGATTTCCTCGGCCCCCGGCGATCCGCCGGGTTCGCGGGTCAGGATCACGTCGCGCCCCTCGGCCCGCAGAGCATCGGCCAGCATCCGGGCCTGAGTGGACTTGCCGCAGCCGTCGATGCCTTCAAAACTGATGAACATCAGCGCCCGGTGGCCGCGATCGCGTGTTGGGTCAGCCGCTGCGCCGCGCCGCGCACGCGGCCCATGAACCCGGCCTCGGGGACTTCGGCCCCGGCGATCAGCGGCGTGCGCGCCTGAACGCCGCCCGGAATGGTCACGACAAGTTCGCCCAAGCGGTCGCCTTTGGCGATGGGGGCGTTCAGCGGCGATTGATAGACGGCTTCGGCAGTGATGCCATCCTGCGCCCCGGCGGGGATCAGCACCCGCACCCCGTGCTGCGTGGTCAGGGCGACGCGGTTTGCCGTGCCCAGCCAGACGGGTGCCTGCACCACCGGTTCGCCCTCGGGGACGATGGTGCGCATGGTGAACTGGCGAAAGGCCCAGTTCAGGATGCGCTCGGATTCCTCGGCCCGCTCGCGGTCGCTGTCCAGGCCGCTGATGACAAAGATCACCCGCCGGTCGCCCTGCATCGCCGAACCGACCAGACCATAGCCCGCCTCTTGCGTGTGGCCGGTTTTCAGCCCGTCGGCCCCCATGCCGAGCGCCAGCAACGGGTTCCGGTTGTGCCGGTTGGACGGGGCGCGATTGTCGAATTCATATTCGGCAATACCGAAGTAATGGTAATATTGCGGAAACTCCTCAATCAGCCGCTGTGCCAGATGGCCCAGATCCTCCATCGACATGCGGTGCTGCGGGTCGGGCCAGCCGGTCGAGTTGGTGAAATGCGAATGCGTCAGCCCGATCTGGGCGCCGCGTTCGTTCATCTGGCGGGCAAAGGCGTCCTCGGTGCCGGCCAGCCCTTCGGCGACCACCACGCAGGCGTCGTTGCCCGACAGGACGATGATGCCCTTTATCAGCTCCTCGACCGTGGGGCGGTCGCGTTCGTTCAGGAACATCGTCGAACCGCCCATCTGCCGCGCCTTGGTGGATACCGGCAGGCGGGTGTCCAGTTGAACCCGACCCTCGTCCAGCGCCTCGAACAGCATATACAGCGTCATCAGCTTGGACATGCTGGCGGGGGGCAGTTCCTGCTGCGCGTTCTTCTGCATCAGCACGGTACCGGTGGCCATGTCATAGACCCAGGCCGATCCGGCGTTGGTGTCAAAAGCCTGCGCCGAGGCGATCCCCGGCAGCATGACGGAAAGAAACGCGAGGGTGCGAAGCGAAAACGCGCGCATAGGTTGTCCTTTGCCAATTCCGTCCTTTGGTTACATGATGGGCAGGCGCGCCGCAACGCGCAGGGAGGCTGGTTGCGGGGATTGTGATAGGCAAAAGTGGACGGGATGGCGATTTCCACCAGCACGCAGATGGACTTTACGGTCTGGGCGATCATGGATCAGCCGCCGCCGCAGGTGTTCGAGGCGGTGGCCGACCCCCAACGCCTGTCGGCGCATTTCACCACCGGCGGGGCGAAGGGGCGCATGGAAACCGGCGCGACCGTCACATGGGAATTTGCCGATTTCCCCGGCCCGTTCGACGTGCAGGTGATCCGCGTCGCGGCGCCCGATCTGATCGAGTTCGACTGGCCGCGCAACGATGGCACCGGGGCGAACCGCGTGACCTTCCGCTTTGCCCCCGAGGGTCAGGGGCGCACCCGCGTCACCGTGACCGAATCGGGCTGGGATGCCATGCCCGAGGGGCTGGCGCTGGCCTATGGCAACTGCATGGGCTGGTCGATGATGCTGGCGGCGATGAAGGCATGGCTGGACCACGGGATCGTGCTGCGGCAGGGGATGTTCCGTTAGCCCATGCCGGTGCTGTCGCTGCGCTGTCGGGCGCGGTGGCGGTCGTTGCGGCGGCTCCACAGGGCGAACAGCCCCCACCCGGCGCAATAGAACGCACCGAAACCCAGCACCAGCAGGCCCGGAATGGGGCCGACGGCGGCCCGATCCAGAAGCTGGCCAAGGCTGCGCAGGGGCGTCGGATGGACCAGCAGCTTGCCCAGATAGGCGATGGTCTGGATCACCAGAATCCAGAAATAGTTGCGCCGGATGCGCCGCCCGACAGCTACCCAATAGCTGACGTGATAGGACGGATGGCGGTAATCCTCGGCCAGCACCTGTTGCCAGCCATGTTCCAGATGCAGATCGCCATCCGACAGCATCGGCGCGACCATGTGCCGTTCCATCCAGCGCGCCCGCGCCCGCCAGACGTTGAAATACCGATACCGCCGCGCTTCGAGCATCAGGAACAGCACGATCAGGATGCCGACCAGCAACAGCGGAATGGGCGAGGCCTGCGGCGAGGAAAAGGAAATCGACAGCGCGATGCCAAGGGTCACCACCGACCAGTTGGTCGTCGTGTCCAGCCGCGTCCGCCACAGGGTCGAGCGATAAAGCTCGCCCCGATAGACATGGGCCAGAAATCCCAGTTCGGCGGATGTGAGTTCCCGCTTGCCCGTGCGGTCCTGATCGCTCATCGCCCGTCCCCCCGCGCGGACTGTTGCATCGGGGCGCGCGGCTGTCCAGCGTCAGTGGCCGGTCGCCTCGCGCCAGTGGCGGCGGCACAGCGACACATAGGTTTCATTGCCGCCGACCTGCACCTGCGCGCCCTCGGTAATCGCGGCCCCGTCCGCGCCACGGCGGATGACCATGGTCGCCTTGCGCCCGCAATGGCAGATGGTGCGCACCTCGCGCAGGTCATCGGCCAGCGCCAGCAGGGCCGCGCTGCCCGGAAACAGCTTGCCCTGAAAATCGACGCGCAGGCCATAGCACATGACCGGGATGCCCAGATCGTCGGCCACCCGCGCCAGTTGCCAGACCTGATCGCCGGTCAGGAACTGCGATTCGTCCACGAATACGCAGGCGGGTGCCGGCCTTGCCGCGATCAGCGCGAACAGGTCGGTGTCATGGGCAAAGGTCAGCGCGCCTTCGCCAATGCCAATCCGGCTGGCGATCCGCCCGGTGCCGGTCCGATCATCCAGCGCCGCCGTCAGCAGCAGCGTATCCATCCCGCGTTCGCGATAGTTGTAAGACGCCTGCAACAGCAGCGTGCTTTTGCCCGCGTTCATGGTGGAATAGTGGAAATACAGCTTGGCCATGACGCGCGCTTACCCGCGCCGCGTCATGCCGTCCAGACGTTACCGGCGCGGCACCTGCGGCACGCGCGAAAGCTGGCCATAGTCGATCGGGGCGTGCGGCGGGTGGCCATCGGTCCGGCTCCAGAAGGCTGGCCCGCCGCGGCGCAGGAACACCGGCAGCGTCAGCACCACCCCGGCGATGAACCCGCCCGCATGTGCCCAATAGGCGACGCCGCCATCATCGCCGGGGATGGTGAAACCGCCCAGCATCTGAAGGGCGAACCACATCCCCAGCACGATCCAGGCGGGCAGGGTAAAAACCTTTATGATGATGACGATGATCGCCAGAATATCGACCCGCGCGCGCGGAAACATCAACAGGTAGCCGCCCATGACCCCGGCAATCGCGCCTGAGGCCCCGACCATCGGAATGGTGCTGAGAGGTTCCGCCGCGATCTGCGCCGCAGCCGCCGCCAGCCCGCAGGCAAGATAGAACACCAGAAATCCCAGATGCCCCATCTGTTCTTCCAGATTGTCGCCGAAGATCCACAAAAACAGCATGTTGCCGGCGAAGTGCATGATCCCTGCGTGCAGGAACATATGCGTCACCAGCCCCCACAGCATCTGCCCGTTGGTGACGGCGGCCGAATACAGCGCCCATTCGCCCCACAGCCGCCCCAGATCCAGCCCCCAGGGCATGGTCAGCACGAACATCACCAAATTGGCGAAGATCAGCCCGATGGTGACATAGGGCGTGCGCTCGGACGGGTTGTGGTCGCGGATCGGGAACATGCGGGGCCTTTTGCCGGATCGCGCTACATTGGCGCGGGGCGCGGCATCTGGCAAGCGGCACGCGCTTTGGTTAGCCTTGCGACAAGGAATCAGGGGATCACCATGACAGCCATGACCGACCGCAAGAACGCCGCTATTTCCCGCGGCGTAGGAATGACGACGCAGGTTTATGCCGAGCGCGCCGAAAATGCCGAAATCTGGGACAAGGACGGCAACCGCTATATCGACTTTGCCGCCGGGATCGCGGTGGTCAACACCGGCCACCGTCACCCGCGTGTGATCGAGGCGGTCAAGGCGCAGCTGGACCGTTTCACCCACACCTGCCATCAGGTGGTGCCTTATGAAAACTATGTCGCGCTGGCCGAACGGCTGAACGATCTGGT
>JAUNUO010000010.1 GCA_030538135.1 Paracoccus sp. (in: a-proteobacteria) | reverse complement strand
GGGTCGCCCCCCCCCCGGGGGCCCCTCATGAGGAAGCGGCGCCCAGATCGCACCAGCGGATCCGGCAGCACCGCGCCGGGGGGCGCGCCCCTGCGGACCGCGCCGCCCGGCTTGGAGAGGCAGGATAAAGGCCCGCGAGGTGCGGGCTTGGGCGGTCGTGGGTTTTCAAGGGGTTATGCCGCGTATCCGCGATGTGCGCGCCTTAGGCGCGATGTGCGATTCTCTGGCTTTTTCAGTGAGTTCTGGGATTTGCCGCGATGTGCGGAGTCCCTGCCATGAGCAGCGAAGACGATTTCCGTATCCGTCCGGGCCGGATCCGCTCGACCCGCGCCCAGCAGGCCCGGCCCTTCATCGCCCAGGCGCTGGCCGCCGCGCAGAAGGCCGGCGGCACCGTCTCACGCCGGGGCTCCATCGGTTCCGGATCGCGCTCCCGCTTCGGGCGCGGCCAGCGCGCCGCGGTCCAGGCCAACCGGCTCATCACATCCCGCACCCGCGGCGTCGTCATCAAGGCGCGCGTCGTCCGCAATGGCTGGCGCTCGGGCACCCTGCCCGCCCATCTGGGCTATCTCAGCCGCGAGGGCGTCACCCGCGACGGCGCCAAGGCCCGGATGTTCGGGCCGGAAAGCGACCAGGCGGATCACGAGGCTTTCGCCGAACGCTGCAAGGACGACCGGCATCATTTCCGCTTCATCGTCTCGCCCGACGACGCCGTGGACATGACCGACCTGCGCGGCTTCACCCGCGATCTGGTGAAACAGATGGAAGCCGATCTCGGCACCGGTCTGGACTGGGTCGCCATCGATCACTGGAACACCGGCCATCCGCATGTCCATCTGCTGGTGCGCGGCGTGCGCGACGACGGCGAGAACCTGGTCATCGCCCGCGACTACATCAAGGAGGGCATGCGCGACCGCGCCCGCGATCTGGTCACGCTGGAACTGGGGCCGCGCAGCGAGATCGACATCCGCGCCTCCCTTGTCCGGCAGATCGATGCCGAGCGCTGGACCGAGCTCGACCGCCAGCTGGCCCGCGACGCCGCCCGCAGCGGCGTCATCGACCTCGCCCCGCATCCGGACCGGCAGCCCGACGCCTATGCCAGTTTCAAGGTGACCCGGCTGCGCAAGCTCGAAACCCTCGGCCTCGCCGAGCAGCTCGGCCCCGGCCAATGGGTGCTGACCGAGAATGCCCAGGCGGTGCTGCGCGAGATGGGCCTGCGCGGCGACATCATCAAGCGCATCCATCGCGGCCTCAGCGGGCGGGGCATCGAGCGCGGCAGCGCCAGCTATGTGCTGGCCGGCGAGAGTCTCGACGATCCGGTCCTCGGCCGGCTGGTCGGGCGCGGGCTCGACGACGAGTTGAAGGGCAGCGCCTATGCCGTGGTCGATAGTGTCGACGGGCGGACGCACCATATCCGCCTGCCCGATCTCGATGCCGCCGGCGACAGCATGCCCGGCTCCATCGTCGAGCTGCGCAAGTTCGACGATGCCGATGGCCGCCGGCGCGTGGCCCTGGCCGTGCGTTCCGATCTCGATATCCGGGCGCAGGCAACAGCAAACGGCGCGACGTGGCTCGACAGACAGGCGTTGGCCCGCGAACCCGCTCCACTCGGCGAAGACGGTTTTGGCGTCGAGGTGCGCCAGGCCATGAAGCAGCGAGCGGAATACCTGATCGAACAGGGTCTCGCCGAGCGTCAGGGCAACCGGGTGATCTTTGTCCGCAACCTTCTCAACCGCCTGCGCGACCGCGAGGTCCAGGCGCTCGGCGACAAGCTCGCGGCCGAAACCGGCCTGCCCTTCGATCGCGCGGCGACCGGCGATCATGTCAGCGGCACCTATCGGCGGCGTTTCCTCCTCGCCTCGGGCCGCTTTGCCATGATCGACGACGGGCTCGGCTTCAGGCTGGTGCCCTGGACGCCATCGCTGGAACGGCATCGCGACCGTCATGTCTCCGGCAAAGCCCGCGGCGATGGCGGCGTGGACTGGTCCTTCGGCCGCAAGCGCGGGCTCGGACTGTGACCCGGAACGCAGAAAGGAACCTGTCATGACTGGCACGAAGATCCTCTGGGGCCAGATCGCCGTGATCTTCCTGATCGTCCTCGCCTTCATCTGGGCGGCGACGCAATACGTGGCCTGGAGCCTCGGCTTCCAGCCGCAGCTGGGTCCGCCCTGGTTCGAGATCTGGGGCTGGCCGGTCTATTACCCGCCGGCTTTCTTCTGGTGGTGGTACTTTTACGACGCCTATGCGCCCACCGTCTTCAATATCGGCGGCATCATCGCGGCCTCGGGCGGGTTTCTGGCCATCGGCATCGCCATCCTGATGTCGGTCTGGCGTGCCCGCGAGGCCGAGGATGTCGAGACCTATGGTTCCGCAAGATGGGCGAAGCAGGAGGAGATCAGGAATGCCGGGCTGCTCGGACCGGACGGCGTCGTCCTCGGCAAGCTCGGCGAGGACTATCTGCGCCATGACGGCGCCGAGCATGTGCTCTGCTTCGCGCCCACCCGCTCCGGCAAGGGCGTCGGGCTGGTGGTGCCGACCCTGCTGACCTGGCCCGGTTCGGCCATCGTCCATGACATCAAGGGCGAGAACTGGCAGTTGACGGCAGGGTTCAGGGCGACACATGGCCGGGTGCTGCTCTTCGATCCGACCAATGCTCGGTCCGCCGCCTATAATCCCTTGCTGGAGGTTCGGCGCGGGGAATGGGAGGTCCGCGACGTCCAGAACATCGCCGACATCCTGGTCGATCCCGAGGGCTCGCTGGAAAAGCGCAACCATTGGGAAAAGACCAGCCATGCCCTGCTGGTCGGCGTCATCCTGCATGTGCTCTACGCCGAAGAGGACAAGACGCTCGCCCGGGTCGCGGGTTTCCTCTCCGATCCGCGCCGCTCGATCGAGGCGACGCTGGCGGCGATGATGAAGACCCCGCATCTCGGCGAGGCCGGGCCGCATCCGGTCATCGCCAGCGCCGCACGCGAACTGCTGAACAAATCCGAGAACGAACGCTCCGGCGTGCTGTCGACGGCGATGTCGTTTCTCGGCCTCTACCGCGATCCGGTGGTGGCGCAGGTGACCTCGCGCTGCGACTGGCGCATCGCCGACATGGTCACCGGCCCCATGCCGACCACCCTCTACCTCGTGGTGCCGCCCTCGGACATCAACCGCACCAAGCCGCTGATCCGGCTGATTCTCAACCAGATCGGCCGGCGTCTGACCGAGGACCTGCGCGGCAAGGACGACCGCCACCGGCTGCTGCTGATGCTGGACGAGTTCCCGGCACTGGGACGGCTCGACTTCTTCGAGAGCGCGCTCGCCTTCATGGCCGGCTACGGGCTGAAGAGCTTTCTCATTGCCCAGTCTCTCAATCAGATCGAGAAGGCCTACGGGCCGAACAACTCGATCCTCGACAACTGCCATGTCCGGGTCAGCTTCGCCACCAATGACGAACGCACCGCCAAGCGGGTCTCCGACGCCCTCGGCACCGCCACCGAGATGAAGGCGATGAAGAACTATGCCGGCCACCGCCTCGCCCCCTGGCTCGGCCATATCATGGTCTCGCGCTCCGAGACCGCCCGGCCGCTGCTCACCCCCGGCGAGGTCATGCAGCTGCCGCCCGAGGACGAGATCGTCATGGTCGCCGGCACCCCGCCGATCCGGGCCAGGAAGATGCGCTATTATCAGGACGGGCGGTTTCGGGAACGGGTCATGGATCCGCCGAGGCTGGTGCAAGCAACAGAACCACGGGCCGACGACTGGACCGGGCTGGCGATTCCGGCGGCGCCGGAGGTCCATGCCGCGCCGATGTCCGACGGCACCGGCAGCGAGGACAGCACCGAGTCCGAGCAGCGCCTGCAGCCGGAGCTGAGCCGGACGGGCACCGTCGAGCGCCAGCGGCCGATCGAGAACGAGTTCGATTTCGGCGAGCCCGCTGACGACGCGGATGAGGACATCGCCCGCGCCAGCCGCATGACCCGCAAGATGCTGACCGTCGCCCGGCAGGCGTCGATGGACAAAGGCGACGGGATAGACCTCTAGGAGGACGCAACGATGGCCAGATCACCCCGCAAGAAGCGCCTTTCGGTCTATCTCGAGCCGGAGATCATGCAGGCGCTTTCCGCCCATGCCGCGCGGCGCAACCAGTCCCTCTCGCTGATCGCCGAGGCCGGCATCGCTTCCTTCCTGTCGCCCGACGCGGCCGAGCGGCAGGAGGCCGTGCTGATCCGGCGCCTCGACCAGATGGACCGACGCCTGACCCGGCTCGAGCGCGACCTCGGCATTGCCGTCGAGACGCTCGCCGTCTTCGTGCGCTTCTGGCTCACCACCTCTCCGCCTTTGCCAGAGCCGGCGCAGCAGGCCGCCCGCGCCAGTGCCGCCAAGCGCTACGACGCCTTCGTCACCACGGTGGGGCGAAGGCTGGCGCAGGGGCCGAAGCTCAGGCAGGAGGTCGCGGAAGAGGTGGAGAAAGCGTCAATTACCGTGCGGCCTTCGCCGCATTGAAATCGTCGTCGTTGCTGCGGTACCGTTCCTTGTGGAAACTGCAGTATCTGCACACTCGCGAATGGCCTCAACGACTAGGAGGCCAGATATTCCGGCAATCACAGAATCGCTTGGAAATGACCGGAAGGTTAGTTTTCTCTCACATAGAGTTCGCGCAACTTGAACCGAATGATTTTACCGGACCCTGTGCGAGGAATGGTGTTGATCGCCCGAAGCGCATGAGGGAGCTTGTAGGGGGCAAGGAGCGCCCGACAATGCGCCAGGACGGCCTCAGTTTCCACCGCCGAGCTCTCCCACACCACATAGGCGACAGGCACCTCGCCCAGCGTTTCGTGCGGCACGCCGACCACCGCGCAGTCGCGCACAGCAGGATGTTCGATCAACGCCTCCTCGACCTCGCCGGGGGATATATTCTGACCGCCGCGGATTACAACCTCCTTCAGTCGTCCAGTGATGGTCAGGAACCCGTTTTCGTCGGACCGGGCTAGATCGCCGGTGTGATACCAGCCGTCGCGCAGAACCTTTTCGGTTTCGTCGGGCTTGTTGAGATAGCCTTGCATGACATTGGGACCGGCGCAGATCAACTCACCCTCTTCGCCGCGCGGCCGGTCACGTCCGGTGGCGGAGTCGATGATGCGCACGGCAACGCCCGGAAGCGGCAGCCCGCAGGAACCGGGGATCCGATACCGACCGGGCCGGTTCATGGTGACCATGGTCGAGGTTTCGGTGATGCCGTAGCCATCCAGCAGCTCGACGCCAAAATGCACCTCGAAATCGCGGTTCAGGGCCGCCGGCAGGATTGCCCCTGCCGACAGGCAGAGCCGTAGCCTGCCCAGCGAGGTCACGCCCTTTTCGCGCGCTGCCAGCAGCAGGTAGTGGAACATCGTCGGAACGCCCGGCAGGACCGTCGCCTCGCCCGCCTGCAACAGCTCCAAGGCGCGACTGGCCGAGAACTTCTCCATGATCCGTTCGGTCGCACCCGTGGCAAGGATGCCCAGCACCGACACGTTGAGCGCATAGGAATGGAACAGCGGTAGCGGGGAAAGAACCACGTCGTCAGCCGAGAGCCCCGCGATCGGCGTCCAGCAGGCAGCGCTGACCCAAAGCATGCTGTGGACGGTCAGAATGACGCCCTTGGGTTTGCCGGTGGTCCCGGAGGTATAGACGATGAATGCGGGCGCGTGAATGTCCTCGTCCGGCAGCGCCGTCTCGGCGACGGGCGGAATGGCCAGCCCGTGGTCACGCCACAGCAACCGTGGCAGGGCAACT
Organism: Paracoccus sp. (in: a-proteobacteria); assembly: GCA_030538135.1. Classification (GTDB taxonomy): domain Bacteria; phylum Pseudomonadota; class Alphaproteobacteria; order Rhodobacterales; family Rhodobacteraceae; genus Paracoccus. Next base: position 34,628 of record JAUNUO010000010.1, on the reverse strand, counting down.
CCCTGACTCGCGACCGCATCCACGACCGCCTTTAAGGATGCTTCGGCGAAGATGGCCGCGGCGGTGCAGTCCTGGATGCGATAGGCCGCCTCATGCGCCGTGGCCTCGACCGAGATCGGCACGGCAACGCCGCCGGCACGGACCACCGCAAGCGTCGCCACGACCCAATCGACCGAGTTGGCCAGCCAGATTGCAACGCTCTGACCTTTTTGCAGCCCCCCTGCCAGCAGGTCCGCAGCCAGGGCCGTCGTCTCCGTCTGAAGGCCGGCCCAGGTGACCGAACGGTTGTCGTCGATATAGGCTGGTTTGTCGGGCGCAGCCTCGGCATGACGCGCCATCAATGTGCCGACTGTCGCGATCAGATCGAATTGTATCATATATTCCTCCCGGCGGCCCCCAGCCGCCTCACTCCATACTGCGGATCAAAACCCGCGAAACTGCGGCGGGCGCTTGTCGGCAAATGCGGCGCGACCCTCGCGATAGTCTTCGCTGGCAGCGGCAGCGTCGATCAGCCGTTCCGCTTCACCGGCATCGAACCCGCCTATGGCGCTGCCGTTCAGGATATATTTGGCCCCGCCGATGGTCAGTGGCGCCGAGCCCGTGGCCAGGTCGCGCGCGAATCGCATCGCTTCCGCCAGCGGATCGGCCGTGATGCGGTCGATCAGGCCCACGTCAAGCGCATGATCCGCGCCAAAGCGGTGGCCGCCATAAAGGATCCGCTTGGCCTCGGTCAGGCCCACCAGCGCCATGAGCTTGCGGGTGGCCTGGACGCCATAGACGATCGAAAGCCGCGCGGCGGGAATGCCGAACTGTGCGTCTTGCGGGGCAAACCGGAAATCCGCCGACATGGCGACATGCATGCCCCCGCCCAGCGTATAACCCTTGCAGGCGGCGATCACCGCCTTGGGGCAGCGCAGGATGGCGTCGCATCCCAGATCGACCGCGACCTCATAGGCGCGCGCCTGCCCAGCATCGTCGCGGATCACCGCAAACTCGGCGATGTCGGCCCCGGCGGTGAAATCCGCGCCAGCGCCGGTCAGCACGACCGCCTTGACTGACGGGTCCCGGCCCAAGTCGCCGAAGACCTCGTCCAGCCCGTTCCACATCGCATAGGTCAGCGCATTCCTTTGCGCCGGACGGTTCAGCGTGACCAGGGCCACGCCTTCTTCGATGTTGACAAGTATATCCGTCATTGCCCTGCACCTTGAAAAGTAGGGCGGCACGGGTCCGGTGCCGCCCCGACCGGATCAGTTCTTCTTCACAAGAGGGCAAGTGCTTTCCGACAGCGGTCGATAGGCCTCTTCGCCCGGAATGGTGTTGACCAGCTTGTAGACATCCCATTCGCTAGTGGATTCCTCGGGCGATTTCACCTGATAGACATACATGTCATGCACCATGCGGCCATCTTCGCGGATCACACCGCCCTTGGCGAAGAAATCGTTGACCGGGGTTTCGCGCATCTTCGCCATGACGGCATCGGCATCGGTGGTGCCAGCCGCCTCGACCGCCTTCAGGTAGTGCATGGTCGACGAATAGTCGCCTGCGTCACCCATATGCGGCGGCCGCCCGACGCGCTCGGCGAAACGGGCCGAAAAGGCGCGGGTATCGTCGTCGCGGTCCCAGTAGAACGCGTTCGTCAGGATCATTCCCTGCGCGGCCTGCAAGCCCAGCGAATGCGTATCCGTCAGCCAGACCAGCAAGCCCGCCACGGTCTTGCCACTGGAGGCGACGCCGAACTCGCCGGCCGACTTCACCGCGTTGATGAAGGTCGTCCCGGATCCGGCGATGGCCACGACATCGGCGGGCGACGCCATCGCCTGCAGCATGAAGGAGCTGTGATCGGTCGTCTCGATCGGATAGCGGATCGAGCCCTCGACGGTTCCGCCCAGCGACTTGACCACGGCCGAGGCATCGGCCTCGAGCGCATGCCCGAAAGCGTAGTCGGCGGTCAGGAAGAACCAGTTCTTGTGACCCTGATTCGCCAGTTCGCGCGCCGTTCCGACCGCCAGGGCGTAGGTGTCGTAGGCATAGTGGATCGAATGCGGCGTGCAGCCCTCTCCCGTCAGCTTGGACGAACCTGAACCGTTGACGATGGCGATGCCGTTGTGCTCGGCCGCGACCCCCGCGACTGCCAATGCGATACCGGAATTGATCAGGTTGGTGATCAGGCTCACGCCTCCGGATTCATACCACTCCTGCGCCGTCGAGACGGCCAGTTCAGGCTTGTTCTGGTGATCCGAAACCAGGATTTCGATCTTTCTACCCAGGACTTCACCACCGAAATCCTCGACGGCCATCCTGACGGCGGCGACCGAGCCCTCGCCAGCCTCGTGACTGAACTGCCCGCTCATGTCTGTCAGCACGCCAAGTCGAACCGGCCCCTCCTGGGCCAGCGCCGGCCCCAGGGACGCGGACAGCGTCAATGCGGCGGCAACCGTCGTCAGGAATCGTGTCATGTCTTCACCCTCCCAAATGAAGTGATACTGTTCTTTTCAGTATCTTTGCGGAACGACATATTCATTGCACTACTGGACTCGCTTCGTCAATGGTCAATCTATATGGCCTTGATGTGAATAATGTGCGCCAAGCACGGCAGGCTTGACAAGATATATAGTTTCATAGTTAGACTTAATAGCACCAAACGAAACTGTATGGGAACACTTTCGTCAGGGAGGGGCCGCCCAACCAGGGCGGCAGGGAGGAGTCATTGTGAGCGAATCAGGTTGCATCCTCGAGGCAAGGGGGCTGCGAAAGTCGTTCGGCGGCTTCGTCGCCGTTTCCAACGTGGACCTGCGCGTCGAAACCGGGCATATCCACGCGCTGATCGGCCCGAACGGCGCCGGCAAGTCCACGCTGTTCAACCTGCTGACCAAGTTCGTCCAGCCGACCGCGGGCGAGATCCGGTTCAGGGGACAGGACATCACCCGCACATTGCCGGCGGCGATCGCGCGGCTGGGCATGGTGCGGTCGTTCCAGATCTCGTCGGTGTTCCCACACCTGACGGTTTACGAGAATATCCGCACTGCCTTGCAGGCCCATGACCGCGACACCTGGGGCTTCTGGAGATCCGAGCGCGGGTTGCATCGCTTCGACGAGGAGGTGCATGAGCTGGTCTGTCAGGTCGGACTGGAGCCACTGGTCTATACCCGCGCCGGCGACCTGCCCTATGGTCGCAAACGCGCGCTGGAACTGGCCACGACCCTAGCCCTGCGTCCCGAACTGATCCTGTTGGACGAGCCGATGGCTGGCATGGGTCAGGAGGACATCGAGCATACCTCGGCGCTGATCAAGTCGCTGGCGCGCCGCCACACGGTGCTGATGGTCGAACACAACCTGAAGGTCGTGGCCGACATCTCGGACCGGATCACGGTGCTGCGCCGGGGCGAAAAGATCGCGGAAGGAAGCTATGACGAGGTCGCCGCCAACGATGAGGTGCGCTCGGCCTATATGGGAGGAGCGCATGGTTGAGACACGGCTGAAGGTCGACGCGCTGGAGGGATGGTATGGCGAAAGCCATGTCCTGCACGGCGCCTCGTTCGAGGTGAAGCGCGGCGAGGTGGTCACGCTTCTCGGCCGCAACGGCGCGGGAAAGACCTCGACCATGCGGGCGCTGGCCGGGGTGATGCGCAAGCGCAAGGGCAGCGCGCTTTTCGACGGCGCCGAACTTCTGTCCACGCCGCCCCACCGGGTCGCGCAACTGGGGCTGGGCTTCGTGCCCGAGGAACGCGGGATCTTCTCAAGCCTGACCGTGCAGGAAAACCTGATGCTGCCGCCGGTCGTGCGTCCCGGCGGCTGGACGATCGGGGAGATCCACGAGCTTTTTCCCAACCTCAAGGGGCGCGACGGCACCATCGGCACCCGCCTGTCGGGCGGCGAGCAGCAGATGCTGGCCATGGCCCGTATCCTGCGCACCGGCTGCGACTTCATCCTGCTGGACGAGCCGACCGAGGGCCTTGCCCCGGTGATCGTCGAGCAGATCGGCGCGGCGCTGGTGCGCCTCAAGGAAAAGGGCTTTACCGTCCTTCTGGTCGAGCAGAACCTGAATTTCGCCCGCGGCGTGGCCGACCGTCACTATGTGATGGAACAGGGACGCATCATCGACGAAATCGCCAACGCCAGCCTGTCCGCACACATGGACAAGCTCAACCGCTATCTCGGAATCTGAGGGGGCAAAATGACCGAATTCTTCGGAGTGCCGCTTGCCGTCCTGACCGGGCAGATGATGATCGGCCTGATCAACGGCTCATTCTACGCTTTGTTGTCGCTGGGACTGGCGATCATCTTCGGCCTGCTGAACGTGATCAACTTCGCCCATGGGGCGTTCTACATGCTGGGGGCCTTCGTGTCCTGGTGGCTGCTGAACCATGCCGGGATCGGCTACTGGCCCTCGCTGGCGCTGACTCCGCTGATCGTGGGGCTGCTGGGCGCGGTGTTCGAGCGCACGATGCTGCGCCGCCTTTACGGTCTGGACCACCTGTTCAGCCTGCTGCTGACCTTCGGCTTGGCACTGGCGCTGGAGGGCCTGTTTCGCTGGATCTATGGCGCCGGCGGCAAGTCCTATCCGGTTCCGGCCAGCCTGACCGGGGTCTATAACCTGGGCTTCATGGTCCTGCCGGTCTATCGGGCTTGGGTCATCCTAGCCTCGTTGGTCACCTGCCTGCTGGCATGGGTGGTGATCGAAAAGACGCCATTGGGCGCGCGCCTGCGCGCAGCGACCGAAAACCCCTATCTCGTCACGGCCTTCGGGATCAACGTGCCGCTGATGCTGACCCTGACCTATGCGGCCGGGGTCGGACTTGCAGGATTGGCTGGGGCGATGGCCGCGCCGATCTATCAGGTCAGCCCCAACATGGGATCGAGCCTGATCATCATCGTCTTCGCCGTCGTCGTGATCGGCGGCATGGGGTCGATCATGGGCTCGATCGTGACCGGCCTCATGCTCGGCGTGCTGGAGGCGCTGACCAAGGTCTTCTTCCCCACCGCCTCGGCGATCACCGTCTTCATCGTGATGATTCTGGTTCTCCTGCTGCGACCGGCGGGGCTTTTTGGAAAGGACAGGTAGGATGGCCCACCGTTACAAGGACTTTCGCCCGCAGCTTCTTCCCGCAGGGCCCCGCATCACGCTGTTGCTGGCGGTGGCGGCCGTGGCCTTGCTGGCGCCGCTGACCATCTATCCGCTGTTTCTGGTCAAGGTGCTGTGCTTCATGCTGTTCGCGGCCGCGCTGAACCTGGTGCTGGGCTTCGCCGGTCTGCTGTCGCTGGGCCATGCCGCCTTTTTCGGCGCGGCCGCCTATGCCTTTGCCCAGTCGGCAAAGGTCTGGGGCTGGCCCTTCGAGGTCTCGCTGCTGTTCGGCGTGCTGGTCGGCGGCGCCCTTGGCCTGGTTTTCGGCCTGATCGCGATCCGCCGGCAGGGCATCTATTTCACCATGATCACGCTGGCGCTGGCGCAGATGATCTACTTCCTCGCCGTTCAGGCCCCCTTCACCGGCGGAGAGGACGGTATCCAGAACGTGCCGCGCGGCTCGCTCTTGGGCCTGATCGACCTGCGCGATACCACGACGCTCTACTACGTGTCGCTGGTCATCGTCATCGCCTGCCTGCTGCTGATCCGGCGCGTGGTACATTCGCCCTTCGGCCATATCCTCGGCGCCATCCGGGAAAACGAAACCCGCGTGACCTCGCTGGGGCTGGACGTCAGCCGCTACAAGCTGCTTGCCTTTACGCTGTCGGCGGCGCTTTCGGGGCTAGCGGGGGCGCTCAAGGCCTCGGCCTTCCAACTGGCGACGCTGGCCGACGTGTCCTGGCACATCTCGGGCGAAGTGGTGCTAATGGTGCTGATCGGCGGCATCGGGACGCTCTGGGGTCCGTTGATCGGGGCGATCTTCGTGGTGATGATCGGCCATTTCTTGGCGACATCGGGCCTGCCCGTCTCGCTGGTTGTGGGTGCGGTGTTCATGGCCTGCGTGATGCTGTTCCGGCGCGGTTTTTACGGCGAAACCCTGGAATACCTGCGCAACCGACTGCTGCGCGACCTGCCGGCTCGGGCGAAACCCGGCCCCTGAGTCCATGACGGAAAGCGAATCCGCCGGCGCGGCACGGCGGATTTGCACGTTCCCGCATAACGCCTTAAAAGAGGTGCAGCGACATGCAGGTCTTTCAGCGCAATGAACCAGGCGACATCCATCCCATCGAATACGCCCGCGGTGATGCAGCGGCATTCCTCGGTCAGGAAAACCATCGACATCGTTCTGGACAGCTGGAACTTCCTGATCCTGCGCGAGGCCTTCTTCGGCGTGCGCCGCTTCGACAAGTTCCAGTCGCGGCTCGGGATTCCGCGGCAGACACTGTCCTCGCGGCTGAACGTTCTGGTCGAGAAGCAGATCTTCGCCATCGGCCGCAAATCCGGAGAGCCGGGGCACCAGTATTTCCTGACCGAGCGGGGAAAGGATCTGTTCCCGGCCATGCTGTCGCTGATGGAGTTCGGCGACACCTGGTTGACAGGGGGCGAGTTGCCACCGCTCCAGATGATCCATACGAAATGCGGCAAGGAATGCCGCCCGCTGACCGTCTGCTCAAGCTGCCTTGAACCCGTCGAGGCGCGCGATGTCGCCCCGCGCGACGGTCCCGGCGCAGGCTACGAGCCCGCCGAGGCCCGACCCCGCTCGCGCCGCAGCGCCGACCCGACCTTGCTGCAACGCGTGCGTCCCTGTTCGGTCGCCCGCAGCCTGGCCATCATCGGCGACCGCTGGAGCTTTCTGATCCTGCGCGAAGGTTGGACCGGCGTGCGGCGGTTCGAGGAAATGCGCGAAAACCTGGGCATCGCCCCGAACATCCTGACCGACCGGCTGAACCGGCTGGTCGAGGCCGGTGTCTTTCGCCGGGTTCCCTATGGCAGTGGCGATCGCCAAGAATATCGCTTCACCGAAAAGGGCCTGGCGCTTTACAAGCCGATGATCGTGATGATGGCCTGGGGCGACAGGTGGCTGGCGAATGGCAAGCCGCCGATGCGACTGCGCCACAAGCCTTGCGGGCAGGATTTCACACCGATCGTCGTGTGTTCTGAATGCAAGCAGCCGATCAACGCGCGCGACACGGATTACATCCTGCGCTATACGCTGCCCGAGTAAGGCAAGGCGGGCCGCTCAGCCCGCCGCCTTGGCCGCCTCTACCAGCCGGAACAGCCGCTCCGGCGTTGCGGGCAGCTTGTCGATTCCGACGCCCAGCGGCGACAGCGCATCCGAAATCGCGTTGGCGATGGTCGCCGGCGCCCCGATGGTGCCGCCCTCGCCCATGCCGCGAAAGCCGCCCACGTTGTTCGGCAGCTCCGCCTCGATATGCACGATGTCGATGTCCGGCACGCCGGTCGCCACCGGTAGCAGGTAGTCGGCAAGACTCGCGGCGACGCTCTGCCCGTCGTCGTCGTGGATGACCTCCTCGAGCAGCGCGGCGCCGATGCCCTGCACCACCGCGCCGTGGACCTGGCCGTCCACAATCATTGGATTGATGATCCGTCCGCAATCCTCGGAGACGACATAATTCAGGATCCTGACACCATATGTGCCGGGATCGACCTCGACCATGCACATATGGGTCGAGGAACAGGCGGTGCCCAGATAGGGATCATATGTTTCCTGCACGACCAGATCGACGCGCTGGTCGCGCGGAATCCGGCCCATCTGGTTATAGACGGCCTTTGCCACCTCTTTTAGCGTCAGGCTCTGGTTCGAGCTGCGCGCGGTGATAATGCTGCCGTCCATCTCCAGCTCATCCGGCTCCGCCTGCATCAGAATGGCCGCCATCTTCAGCACCTTTGCTTTCAGCTGATGCGATGCCAGGGTGGCGGCCCCGCCGCCAAGCACGGCGGAACGGCTGGCAAAGGTCCCGGTGCTCATCGGCACCAGCGAACTGTCGCCATGCAACACGATCACATCCTCCATGCTGCAACCCAACTGATCACTGATGACCTGCGCCAGCGTGGTCTCAAGCCCTTGCCCATGCGAGGCGACGCCGAAGGCGGCGGTCACCACGCCTGTCGCGTCGATCGAGATATTCGCGGTTTCCGTGCCGGTGTTGATCGGCATCCCCGGTGCCACCGAGATGCGCGACCCGATTCCGGTCAACTCGGCATAGCTGGCCATGCCTATGCCGACCCAGCGCCCCTCGGCGCGCATGGCATCGCGCTTTTCCACCAATCGGGGATAGTCCAGCGCCTCGCAGGCCCCCTCCAGGCATTCCTGAAAGGCCGAACGGTCCCAGATGATGCCCGGCGCGGTGCGATAGGGAAACTCGTCGTCCCGCACGAGGTTGCGGCGGCGGATCTCGGCCGGGTCCATGCCGATCTTGCGCGCCGCCATATCGACCAGCCGTTCCATGCCGAAGGTCGAGGACGGTCGCCCCACGCCACGATACGGCCCGGTCGGCGGCTTGGGGGTCAGCACGCCACGAATACGCCCGCGATAGGCCTCGATCTTGTAGGGGCCGGGCAGGAAGCTGATGACCTGCACCGTTTCCAGCGCCGCCGTCCAGGGATAGATCGAGAACGCCCCGACATCGCCGATCACATCCGCCCGCAACCCCAGGAAATGCCCGTCGTCGTCCAGCGCCAGTTCGGCCTCGATCAACTCGTCGAAGCCCTGGCTCAGCGCGGCCAGATCCTCCAGCCGGTCCGCGACGTATTTCACCGGACGTTCCAGCTTGCGGGCCAGCAGGCAGACAAGCATTTCCTCGCCATAGAGCGAACCCTTGCCGCCGAAACTGCCGCCGACATCGGGGGCGATCACCCGCAACTGGTGGCTAGACAGCCCCAGGCAATCCGACAGCACATCACGCACCACACCAGGGATATTGGACGAGGTATACAGTGTCAGCGACCGCCGCCGCTTGTCCCATTGCGCCATGTAGCTGCGGTTTTCCATCGGTGCGGCACATTTGCGCGTCATGCGGAAGGTGCCCCCGACCGTGTGCGGCGCGGTCCGGAACACCTCGTCCACATCGGCGCGCTCGAAGGTGCGGCGGATGATGACATTGGTGCCGGCCTCCTCGTGCAGCAAAGGGGCGTCGTCCTTGACCGCATCGACCTGGCGGATGGCGAAGGGCAGCGGCTCGTATTCGATCAGCACATGTTCCAGCGCATCTTCCGCCACATAACGGCTTTCGGCCACCACGGCCACGACCGGCTCGCCGACATAGCGGACCTTGCCGCGCGCGAGGGGCCAGGTCGGCGTGGCGTAGTAATCCTTCATCCGCGAGGTCGGAACCGCGGGTTGGCATTCGCCCTCGAAATCCGAGATGTCAAAGACGCCGACCACGCCGGGAATGTCGAAGGCCCCCGCCGCATCGACGGAAACGATCCGCGCATGCGGCTGGTCCGAGCGGCGGATCGCGACATGCAGCATCCCCGCCGCCTGCACATCATCGACATATTCCCCGGTGCCGGTCAGAAGGCGACGGTCCTCGGTCCGCTTGATGCGCTTGCCTACCATTTTCGGGCGCATGGTGACATCGGAATAGTCGGGCTTGCTCACTGGAAACCCTCCTCCCGCTGCGACAGTTCCTGCCATTGCGCATCGTCATGGCCGCAGATCACCGTGGCGCCGCGATCCTTCTGCGCCTTGATCTCGGCCAGCGACCTGACGGCCAGGTCCATGTCCCAGCTGTTCTTCGGCGCATAGCCCTGATCGACATGGCGCATCATCGGCGCGGCGTCCGAAGCCAGCAGGAACGCCCCGTCGCGCTCCAGCTCGATCCGGGTGCCGGTCAGGCCGGGGGAATGCCCCGGCAGCGGCAGCAGCACGATCCGCCCATCATCGAACAGGTCCCTTTCGCCGTCGATTTCGGAATAGCCCTGCGGGATGTCCCATTCCTGCGGCAGGTAACCCTGCTTTTCCGCCCCTTCGGCGCGGGCGGCGGCAAGCTCGGCGGCATGGGCGATCACGGTCGCCCGGGCAAAGGCGACATTGCAGCCGCAATGATCGGGATGCAGATGCGAACAGATCACCACGTCGATGTCCTCCGCCACCAGCCCGTGCCGGAGCAGCTGGTTCACCACGGCATCCTGCGGGGCGAAAATCGGCTGCATCACCTTGGCCAGCCCGCCCCAACGCCCCGAAGGATCCTCGGCGGCCTGCGGCGCGCAGCCGGTATCGAACAGCACATTGCCGGAAGGATGGCGCAAAAGCACCGAGACGACCGGCAGTTCGACCAGGTCTTCCTTGCTTTCGACGGGCATGTAGATCGACTTGCGCATCTTCAGCCTGCCGCCGGACAGCACATCCATCCTCATTTCAACGGTCCCCTTTCGCGGGCCAGCTCGCGCACGGCCTCGATGATATGAACATAGCCGGTGCATCGGCAGATGTTGCCCGACAGCCCCTCGCGGATCTGCTCGTCGGTCTCCAGCGGGTGGTGGGCCAGTAGATCGGCGATGGCCATGACCATGCCCGGCGTGCAGAAACCACATTGCAGGCCGTGATGATCCTGGAATGCTCTCTGGATGCGGGACAGGTTGTCGGGCGTGCCCTGCGCCTCGATCGTCTCGACCTCCTGCCGGTCGGCCATGACTGCCAGCGTGAGACATGAGCGCGCCGAGCGGCCGTTCAGTGAAATCGTGCAGGCGCCGCAGACGCCATGTTCGCAGCCGACATGGGTGCCGGTCAGGCCAAGTTCGTGCCGCAGGAAGTCGGACAGCAGCAGGCGCGGCTCGACCCGGCGGGTATGGTTGATGCCGTTCACCGTCACGGTGATTTCCGTCTTCCCGTCATTCATGATCTCGCTCCCTTCCGGATGCCGCGCGACGTTCAAGGGTGCGGGCATGGGCCTTGCGCAGCGCACGGACCGCCAGCACGCCCGACAGGTTGCGGCGATAGTCCGCGCTGGCGTGGATATCCGCGTTCGGCGACAGATTGTCCGACAGCCACGCCGCCACCTCGACCTCCAGCGTTTCGTCCAGACGGCGGCCATCGACCAGCGTCTCAAGATCGCGCATCCGCAGCGCGGTTTCACCCACGCCGGTCATGCCGATCCTGGCATCACGGATAGCTTCGCCATCATCGACACGGAATGTGACGGCAACCGCAGCCAGTGCGAAATCGCCATGGCGGCGTGAGAATTCCTCGAATCCCCACCCCGCGTCGGGGGAAGACGTGCCGATGCTGATACCGGTGACCATTTCCTCCGGCTCTAGCGAAGTGACCAGCGAACCGACGAGGAATTCGGACGCCGGCAACACTCGCGAACCCGAGGCCGAGACGATCTCGACGCGGCCGTCGAACATCTGCGCGATCATCGGCATTTCCGCCGCCGGGTCGGCATGGCAGACGCTGCCGCAGAACGTGCCGCGATTGCGCACCGTCATATGAGCGACGTGGTGCATGACCTCATGCAGGATCGGAAGGCCGCGACTGATCGCCGGGTCGCTTGCCGTCATGCGATGCCGGACCAGCGCCCCCATGCGCAGCCGGTCACCCTGTTCCTCAATCATCTCAAGACCCGGGATGTGGTTGATATCGACCAGCACCGCCGGCTTGACCAGCCGGAAGTTGATCATCGGCATCAAGCTTTGGCCGCCCGCGATGATCTTCGCCTCGCCGCCACGCTCGGCCAGCACCGCCAGCGCGTGTTCAACGCTTTCCGCCCGGACGTAATCGAATCTTGCCGGCTTCACCCTGACCTCCTTCTGTCAGCAGGCCGTCCCTGCCCTTGCACCCCAAAGGTCGCCGGATATGGCGAGCACAGAGCCAAGTTTGAAACTTTTCACTTGCTTTAATAGACTAAAGTGGTGCATGTCAATGCTCAAGGACATGTCGGGCCGGCGCGGAGGATGTCGCCGTCTCGCACCAGCAGGAGGAGTGCGACGCATGGAGATGTCGGGACAGAAGCTGATTCCCGAATCGCGGGAGACAGTATGGAAAGCGCTGAACGACCCCGAGATCTTGCGTAGCTGCATCCCGGGGTGCCAGTCGCTTGAAAAGACCTCTGACACCGAGATGGTGGCCTCGGCGACGATCAAGGTCGGCCCGGTCTCAGCCAAGTTCGGCGGCAAGGTTTCACTTTCTGAATTGAACCCCCCCATCAGCTATCGCATCACCGGCGAGGGCCAAGGGGGCGTCGCCGGCTTTGCCAAGGGCGGTGCGCTCATCACGCTGGACGAGGCCGAGAGCGGCACGATGCTGAACTACAGCGTCGATGCGCAGGTCGGCGGCAAGCTGGCGCAGCTGGGCGGGCGACTGATCGACGCGACGGCACGGAAGATGTCCGAGGCGTTCTTCGAGAAATTCGCCACCGAGATTCGCCGCCAGTATCATGGCGAGGGCGCCGCCGCCCCCGTCGGTGCCACTGCCAGCCAAGGCTCCTCCTCGCCAGCGGCCATCCCGGCGGCGAGCGTGGGGCAAATGCCCCATACCTATCCGGTCCCGCCCCAGATGGGACATTGGCCCGCGCCCTATCCCTATCCGCCGGCGGCTCCGCCCCTCCCGCCGGCCGGCGGATCGCGGATCGCCACCCTGGCGGCCTTGGCCGTGGCGGCCATTTTCGCCTTCCTGTGGCTGACCGAACGCCAAGGCGTCCCGGCGCGCCTGGCAAGCCAGCCGCTCTCGCCCGAGTTCGGCACGGCGGTGCAATTCATTCTCATCGCGGCGGTCGGATATCTCTTCGGCCGGCTCTCGGATCGGCGCCAATAGGCGCGCCCACTTTCAAGGAGTTTTCTATGCAGCTTTCACTTCAGGGCAAGGTGGCGCTGGTCACCGGCGGCGGCCGCGACACCGGGGCCGAGATAGCGCGCGAACTGTCCGACCTAGGCGCCACCATCGCCGTCAACTATCGCAACTCCCAGGCCGAGGCCGCCGGTCTGGTCGAGGAAATCACCGCCGCGGGCGGCAAGGCCAAGGCCTATCGGGCGGATATCTCGGATTATGCGCAGGTGCAGGCGATGATCGCGGCCATCGTCGCCGATCACGGCTCCATCGACGTCCTGGTGAACAACGCGGGTTATGTGAAATACCAGAAATTCGTCGACAGCACCCCCGCCGACTGGAAGGCGCAGATCGACACCTGCCTTTACGGCGCCCTGCATTGCTGCCACGCGGTCACGCCGCATTTCATCGCGCAGAACGGCGGACGGATCATCAATATTGTCGGCGACAGTTCGCGCATCGGCGAGGCCAATCTGGCGCTGGCTGCCGCCGCCCGGGGTGCGACGGTCCAGCTTGGCAAATCGCTGGCCCGCGAGTTGGGTCGCAACCAAGTCACGGTCAACACGATCTCACTGGGCTTGATCCAGACCTCGCATAGCGACCCGGACTTTCTGGCCAAGAACATGGACAAGATCGTCAAGGCCTATCCGCTGCGCCGCATCGGCCAGCCCGACGACGTGGCGCCGATGGTCGCCTTCCTTGCAACCGACGCCGCCTCCTGGGTGACCGGGCAGGTCATCAGCGTGAATGGTGGCTTCTCGATGGTCTGACCGCTGCGGCACGGCTGGCCCTAGCATGAACAAGAGGCAGATATGAACCCCTTTGTCTTCAACACCACCCCGTCCATCGTCTTCAGGTCGGGGGCGGCCGGCCAGATCGACCGGCATGTCGGCGCCCTGCTCGGCCCACGGGTGCTGCTGGTCACCGATCCGGGCCTGCGCAAGCTGGGCCTGTGCGACCCGGCCGTCGCGGCGCTACGGAACGCGGGCCATGAACTGGCGGTCTTCGATGCGGTCGAACCAGACCCATCGGTCGCCACGGTGATTGCCGCCGTGCAGGCCGGAATTGACGCGCGCGTCACCGGAGTCCTGGGCTTCGGCGGAGGATCGTCTCTTGATGTGGCCAAGGTCGCCGCGCTGCTCCTCGGCTCAGACCAGCCGCTGGACGAGGCCTGGGGCGTGAACAACGCGCAAGGCCCGCGCCTGCCGCTGGTGCTGGTGCCGACCACGGCAGGCACCGGCTCCGAGGTCACCCCCGTCGCCATCCTGACCGTCGGCGGCGACGAAAAGCGCGGCGTCTCGTCGCCGGTGATCCTGCCCGACATCGCGCTGCTGGACGCGGAACTGACGCGGGGCCTGCCGCCCTCGATCACCGCCGCGACGGGCGTTGACGCCATGGTCCATGCGATCGAGGCCTATGCCTCGGCCAGCGCGAACAACAACCCGCTGTCCCGGATGCTGGCGCGAGAGGCCCTGCGGCTGCTTGGCGCGAACATCGAAACCGCCGTCGCCGACGGCGCCGACCTTGCCGCGCGCGAGGCGATGCTGCTGGGTTCGATGCTAGCGGGCCAAGCCTTCGCTAACTCTCCGGTGGCTGCGGTCCATGCGCTGGCCTATCCGGTCGGCGGCATCTTCCATATTCCGCATGGGCTGTCAAATGCGCTGGTGCTGCCCGCCGTGCTGCGCTTCAACCTGCCCGCCGCCGCCGCGACCTATGCCGAGATCGCAGCCGACGCCTTCCCGCAGCTTGCCGACACCCCCGAAGACAGCCGGGCCGAGGCTTTCGTCGATGCGCTTAAAACCCTGATCGGGCGGTTGCAAATGCCGCCCCGGCTGCGGGACGTGAACATTCCGCAAGACGCCCTGCCCCGCATGGCCGCCGACGCCATGAAGCAACAGCGCCTGCTGGTGAACAATCCCCGCCCGGTCACCGAGGCGGATGCACTCGCGATCTATACGGAGGCCTGGTGAGATGCGCACGCCCCCCGGAACCCGCGCCGACTACGTCCATTTCCGCCAGCACAGCACGCGCTGGAACGACAATGACGTGTATGGCCACCTGAACAATACCATCCACTACCTGCTGTTCGATTCGACGGTGAACGAATGGCTGATCTCAAACCGGCTTCTGGACACGCGGAACAGCCCCGCCATCGGTCTCGTCGCGGAAACCGGCTGCCGTTATCACGGCGAGATGTCCTATCCTTCGCCCGTGACCGCCGGTTTAAGGGTCGCAAAGATCGGCACATCCTCGGTCCGTTACGAGATCGGCCTGTTCGCCGACGACAGCGACACGGCGGCGGCCGAAGGGTTTTTCGTCCATGTCTATGTGGACACGGAAACCCGCCGCCCCTGCCCAATCCCCGACGACACCCGCACGGCCCTTGCAGGGCTGATGAAGGAGGCATGATGACACTATCGCTCAAGAACCCCGCGCTGCTGGAATCCCGCAACCTGATCGCGGGCGAATGGGTGGCCGCGGCAAGCGGCCGGACCATCGCCGTCACGAATCCCGCCACGGGGACCGAAATCGGCACCGTTCCTTCGGTCAGTCGCGCCGAGGTCGCAGAAGCCATCGCGGCGGCGCAGCAGGCGCAGGATGCCTGGGCCGCGCGTCCGGCCAAGGAACGCGCCGTCATCCTGCGCAAGTGGTTCGATCTGGTCACCGCCGCCACGGACGATCTGGCGCTGATCCTGACCAGCGAGCAAGGCAAGCCCTTGGCCGAGGCGAAGGGCGAGATCGCCTATGCAGCATCCTATATCGAGTGGTTCGCCGAAGAGGCGAAGCGCGTCTATGGCGACACCATTCCCGGCCCCGCGCCCGACCGGCGCATCATCGTGCTGAAGCAGCCGGTCGGCGTGACGGCGGCGATCACGCCCTGGAACTTCCCGGCGGCGATGATCACGCGCAAGATCGGCCCAGCGCTTGCCGCGGGTTGCGCCATAGTGCTGAAACCGGCCAGCCAGACCCCGCTGACCGCGCTGGCGCTCGCAGTTCTGGCGGATCGGGCCGGTTTCCCGAAGGGGCTCTTGTCGGTCGTCACCGGCGCGGCCCGCGAGATCGGTGCGGAACTAACGGCGAACCCGGTGATCCGCAAGCTGTCCTTCACCGGCTCGACCGAGATCGGCAAGGAACTGATGAAGCAATGCGCCGATACGGTGAAGCGGACCTCGATGGAGCTGGGCGGCAATGCCCCGTTCATCGTCTTCAACGACGCCGACATCGACGCGGCGGTCGAAGGCGCCATCGCCTCGAAATACCGCAATGCCGGGCAGACCTGCGTTTGCGCGAACCGCCTGTTCGTGCAGGCCGAGGTGCATGACGCCTTCGTCCAGCGCCTTTCCGAACGGGTCGCCGCCTTCAAGGTAGGCAACGGCACGGAGCCAGGCGTGGATATCGGCCCGCTGATCGACGATCACGCCACGGCCAAGGTGCGCGAACTGCTGGACGATGCCGTTACCAAGGGCGCGACGGTCGCGATTGGCGGCAAGGCGCACGCGCTTGGCGGCAGTTTCTTCGAGCCGACCATCGTCACCGGGACCACGCGCGAGATGGCCTTCTTTTCCGAAGAAATCTTCGGCCCCGTCGCGCCGATCTTCCGCTTCGACACCGAGGAAGAGGTGATCGCGCTGGCCAACGACACCCCCTTCGGCCTCGCCTCGTATTTCTATGGCCGCGACATCGGCCGGGTGTTCCGCGTCGCCGAAAAGCTGGAATACGGCATGGTCGGCATAAATACCGGCCTGATCTCGAACGAGGCCGCGCCCTTCGGGGGCGTCAAGGAAAGCGGTCAGGGCCGCGAGGGCTCGAAATACGGGATCGAGGACTATCTCGAGGTGAAATATCTCTGCCTGCAAACCTGAGCGTCAGGCCCGGCACGACCGAAGGTGACGACATGTCCAGTAGCCTAACCATCACGCAAGACCCTTCGTGCCGGCACCCGGCCATGCTGGACCCGTGGCGGATGGCCTTGGAATGGGGTCCCGGCTCCGTGCTGGCGGTGTTGACCGCCACCTACGGGCCGGCCTACCGCAACCCGGGGGCGACCATGGCCATCAGCCCCGATGGGCGCTTCGCCGGCGCGATCACCTCGGGCTGCGTCGAGGCGGACATCATCCTTCGCACAAAAGAGGTGCGCCAGACACGGCGCGTCCAGAACCTGCGCTATGGCCAGGGCTCGCCCTTCTTCGATCTGCGCTTGCCTTGCGGCGGCGCAGTCGAGGTCCGCCTTTTCGCGCTGCAGGACATGCCCGTCATCGCCGATCTGGCGCGTCTGCGCGCCCATCGACGACCCGTGTCGTTGATCCTATCCGCCGATGGGCGGCTGTCGCTGGGACAATGGCGACCGACCGGAGGCGACGGGGCGGATTTCCACATCGGCTTCCGGCCCGATCTGCGTTTCCTGGTATTCGGCACCGGCGCAGAAGCCGCGGCCTTCGCCGGGCTCGTCCGGGGCATGGGGTATGACCACATGCTGCTGTCGCACGAGGAATCGAGCCTGGCTCCCGTGCGCGCCGCCGGCAGCCCAACCAGGCTAATCGGCCCTCGCCTTTCACCAGAACGGCTACGGGTAGATACTGACACTGCAGCTGTGCTGTTCTACCACGACCACGATTATGAACCGACAATCCTACGGCAATTGGTGCACACGCCGGCGTTCTACATCGGCGCGCAGGGCAGCCGCGCTACTCAGGCAGGCCGGCTTGCGCACCTCCGCGAGATGGGGCTTTCCGATGGCGAACTTGCCCGCATCCATGGACCGATCGGCCTGATCCCCTCCTCTCGGGATCCCAATTCGCTGGCGATCTCGGTTCTGGCCGAGATTGTCGGCTTGCATGGCAAGCAAGCCGAGCCTTTGGGCCGATGAAGACGCTTGGCATCCTGCTGGCCGCCGGCGCCTCGCGCCGCTTTGGCACAGAAGACAAGCTGCTGGCGCCGTGGAAGGGTCAGCCGCTGCTCTTGGCAGCGGCACGGGCGCTTGCGCAGGCCGGCTGCGACCGACTGGCGGCAGTGGTGTCATCCGAGTTGGTGGCCAAGGTGTTGCCGGCAGATTACTTGGCCATTCGAATCGAACCCGGACAGGAGATGTCCGTTTCGTTCCAAGCCGCCTGCCGCCTTGCCGACGCGCAGGGGGCAGACCGGATGCTGATCACGCTTGGAGATATGCCAGCAGTGCGAGCCGAGACATTGGTTAAGCTGCTGGCCACTACGGGCGAGAGCCGCGCGTGCCGCCTGGATCACACAAGGACTCCACCCGCGCTGCTACTGCGCCGCGATTGGCGAAGAGCGTCAACTGAGCAAGGTGATCGCGGGGCCAGATCCGTGATTTCAGAAATGCCAGCTTCCGCCCTCATCGAGATTTCTAGAAATGAAGCAAGGGACATTGATACAAAGCACGATTTAGAAAGCGATTAGTGGGATTGCCTACCTACAGCTATGTCGATGACGAATAGCTGCTGACGCTTTGTGGCCAATTTCGTTTCAGATGGCGTAACTTCTGAACCCGCTAATTTCCACAACAGTACAGCAACCAAGAAAATCCATCATGCCCGATCTCGCCCTCGATCTCCGCTTTCTTCACTACGCGATCCTCGTCGCACGTCTCGGCAGTTTCAGTGCGGTGGCGGAAAGCCTCGATCTTTCGCACACCACCGTGAACCGTCGCGTCAGCCTTCTGGAACGCAGGCTGGGTTTCCAACTCTTCGAGCGCGATGCGACGGGAGCCCATCTCACCCTGGCTGGGGCCAAGTTCGTCGAGGATGCCGAACGGGGCATGACCACCCTCCTTCGGGCGGTCGATAGCGCCCGAAATTTCCAGAAAGGTGCGACGGGAGTTCTCCGCATCGGCGTCATGACCTCCCTGTCAGGTGGGTTCCTTGCCGAATTGCTGAATGCGTTCCATACGAAATATCCTGAAGTCGAGTTCGAGATCAGCGAAATCACCTCGGAGTCAGGCGTCACAGGGGTGCTCTGGGGCCATCTCGACCTGGCCTTCCTTCCTCGGACGGAAGATATCGCCGGTTGCATGGTGATCGATCTCTGGCAGGAACGAGTACACATTGCCTTTCCCGAGGGGCACCACCTGTCGAACTCGTCCAACGTCACCTGGGACGAATTGCGTCCGGAGCGTTTCCTTGTGCCGTCCGGCAACGCCGGTGCGGAACTGGATCAGCACTTTCTGGAACGATTGTCCAAGTCCGGTCCCTCTCCGAAGATATCCACCCACGACGTCGGGCGCGAAAACCTGCTCAGCCTAGTCGGGCATGGATGCGGCGTCGCATTGGTCCTGTCCTCCTCCATGCACAGCCAGCATGCCGGCGTCCGTTTCCTGCCGATCGGCGATCCACCCGAATTCGCCTCGTTCAGCGTCGTCTGTCTGAGCAAGAACCAAAGCATCCCGCTGAAGAACCTGATCAATCTGGCACAAGTGCGCGCCAAAACGGGCAGCGCTCCCAACAAATAACTGTCGAGCGCTATTCTCGTGCTGCTGAGGACACGCTCCCAGCCGAACCATCCCTTTTCTTTCTTTTCCTGCGCCCCAGTATGCCGACCCCGTTTCCCTTGTTGCCAGTGCCGGTTTTCTGTCTCTTCTACTTGTACTCGATCCAGGGCCGCCCGTCGCGGGTGCCCGTGACGGAGCGAGGACGAGATGGCGGCTGCTCACCAGAAACCTGAAGCGATCCGGCGCGGCGCCCGCATGCTCCGCACCGCGCTCGGACTTGCCATCGCCCGGTTTCTGGAAGATCCCGCCACTATCGAGGTCATGCTCAACCCCGACGGGCGGCTCTGGATCGACCGGCTTTCCGAGGGGCTGAGCGATACGGGCGAGCGGCTCTCGTCCGACGACGGCGAACGGATCGTGCGCCTGGTCGCGCATCACGTCGGTGTCGAGGTCCATGCCCGCAGCCCGCGCGTCTCGGCCGAACTGCCGGAGACCGGCGAGCGGTTCGAAGGCCTGCTGCCCCCCGTAGTCGCCGCGCCTGCCTTCGCCATCCGCAAGCCCGCCGTCGCCGTGTTCACCCTCGACGACTACGTCCACACCGGCATCATGACCCGGATGCAGGCCGAGGCGCTGCGGCTTGGCGTCGCCACCCGTGCCAACATCCTCGTCGCGGGCGGCACATCGACCGGCAAGACCACGCTGACCAATGCGCTACTGGCCGAAGTGGCCAAGACGCAGGACCGCGTGGTGATCATCGAGGACACCCGAGAGCTGCAATGCGCGGCACCCAACCTTGTCGCCATGCGCACCAAGGATGGTGTCGCCAGCCTGTCCGATCTGGTCCGTTCCTCGCTGCGCCTGCGCCCCGACCGCATTCCGATCGGCGAGGTCCGCGGCGCCGAGGCGCTCGACCTGCTCAAGGCCTGGGGCACCGGCCATCCCGGCGGCATCGGCACCATCCATGCCGGATCCGGTTTCGGTGCCCTGCGCCGCCTCGAACAGCTGATCCAGGAAGCCGTCGTCACCGTGCCGCGTGCCATGATCGCGGAAACCATCGACATCGTTGCCGTCCTGTCGGGGCGCGGTTCCGCGCGCCGGCTGACCGAACTCGTCCGCATCGATGGGCTGGGGCCGGACGGCGACTACCGCGTCTCCGCCGTCATTCCCGATACCGATACCTCAGAAAATACTGGAGAACCAGAATGATCCGTCATGCCCTGCGCATCCGCAATCACATCGCGGCGGCCACCACATTCGCCTGGACCAGCATCGTCCTTGCGCCCACCGCACATGCCGCCGGGTCCTCGATGCCCTGGGAGGCGCCGCTGACCAGCATCCTGCAATCGGTCGAGGGGCCGGTCGCCCGCATCGTCGCGGTGATCATCATCATCGTCACCGGACTGACGCTGGCCTTCGGTGACACCGGCGGCGGCTTCCGCCGGCTGATCCAGATCGTGTTCGGCATCTCCATCGCCTTCGCGGCGTCCAGCTTCTTCCTGTCCTTCTTCAGCTTCGGCGGCGGGGCGCTGGTCTGATGACGCAAAGCTTCGAACAGCTTTCCGAAGTTCCCGGTTTCTCGGTCCCGGTGCATCGCGCCCTGACCGAGCCGATCCTGCTCGGAGGCGCGCCGCGTGCCATCGCCATCCTCAACGGCACGCTGGCCGGGGCTGTGGGTCTCGGGTTGCAGCTCTGGCTGGCCGGCATCCTGATCTGGACCGTCGGTCATCTGGCCGCTGTCTGGGCCGCGAAGCGCGATCCGCTCTTCGTCGAGGTCGGGCGGCGGCATCTGCGCATCCCCGGCCATCTCGCGGTGTGACGGAGCCCGGCCATGATGAACCTCGCCGAATATCGCCGCAATGTCAGCCGCCTCGCCGATTTCCTGCCCTGGGCCGCACTTGTCGCGCCCGGCGTGGTGCTGAACAAGGATGGCTCGTTCCAGCGTACCGCCCGGTTCCGTGGCCCCGATCTGGATTCCGCCGTCGCCGCAGAGCTGGTCGCGGTGGCCGGACGGTTGAACAGCGTCTTTCGCCGCCTCGGTTCCGGCTGGGCGATCTTCGTCGAAGCGCAGCGCCGCGAGGATTCCTCCTATCCCGAAAGCCTGTTTCCCGATCCGGCCTCGGCCCTGCTCGACGCCGAGCGGAAAGCCGATTTCGAACAGGCGGGCAGCCATTTCGTCTCCGACTATTTTCTGACCCTGCTCTGGCTGCCCCCGGCAGAGGAGGCCGCACGCGCCGAGAGCTGGCTCTACGAAGGTCGCGAGAGTTCGGGCGTGAACCCCTGGGAACAGGTGCGCGGCTTCGCCGACCGCACCGACCGGGTGCTGGCGCTGCTCGACGGGTTCATGCCCGAATGCCGCTGGCTGGATGACGCGGGCACGCTGACCTATCTGCATTCGACGATCTCGACCAACCGGCAGCGCGTCGCCGTGCCGGAGGTGCCGATGCATCTCGACGCGCTGCTGGCCGATCAGCCGCTGACCGGCGGGCTTGAGCCGCGCCTCGGCGACCGGCACCTGCGCATCCTGACCCTGAACGGTTTTCCGACCACGACCACACCCGGCATTCTCGACGATCTGAACCGCATCGCCTTCCCCTATCGCTGGTCGACCCGCGCCATCCTGATCGACAAACCGGACGCCGCCCGGCTGCTGACGAAGATCCGGCGGCAATGGTTCGCCAAGCGCAAGAGCATCGCCGCCATCCTCAAGGAGGTGATGACCAGCGAGCCCTCGGCGCTGGTGGACACAGATGCGGCGAACAAGGCAACTGACGCCGACATGGCGCTGCAGGAACTCGGCGCCGACATCGCCGGCATGGGTTATGTCACGGCGACGATCACCGTCTGGGACCAAGATGCCCGCGTCGCCGACGAGAAGCTGCGGCTGGTCGAAAAGATCGTTCAAGGCCGCGACTTCACCGCCATGATCGAGACGGTGAATGCCGTCGATGCCTGGCTGGGCTCTCTGCCGGGACATGTCTATGCCAATGTCCGGCAACCGCCGATCAGCACATTGAACCTCGCGCACATGATCCCGCTTTCGGCGGTCTGGGCCGGAGAGGCGAAAGATGGGCATTTCGATGCGCCACCGCTGCTCTATGGACGCACCGGGGGATCGACCCCGTTCCGCTTCTCGCTGCATGTCGGCGATGTCGGCCATACGCTGGTCGTCGGTCCCACCGGCGCCGGCAAATCGGTGTTGCTGGCGCTGATGGCGCTGCAATTCCGGCGCTACGAAGGATCGCAGGTCTTCGCCTTCGATTTCGGCGGCAGCATCCGCGCCGCCGCTCTGGCGATGGGCGGCGACTGGCATGATCTCGGCGGAGAACTGACCGATGCGTCCGAGACGTCCGTTTCGCTGCAGCCTCTGGCTAGAATCCACGAAACGGCCGAGCGGGCCTGGGCCGCCGACTGGATCGTCGGCATCCTGCGCCGCGAGACCGTCGAGATCACGCCCGAGGTCAAGGAACACATCTGGACCGCCCTGACCTCGCTGGCCTCGGCCCCGGTCGGAGAGCGGACGATCACCGGTCTCGCCGTGCTGCTGCAATCCAACGATCTGAAGCAGGCGCTGCGGCCCTATTACGTCGGTGGCCCCTATGGCCGGCTGCTCGATGCCGAGAGAGAGCATCTGGGCGCGGCCGATGTGCAGGCCTTCGAGATCGAGGGGCTGGTCGGCACCGGCGCCGCGCCTGCCGTCCTGTCCTACCTGTTCCATCGCATCGGCGACCGTCTCGATGGACGGCCGACGCTGCTGATCATCGACGAGGGCTGGCTGGCGCTGGACGACGACGCCTTCGCCGAACAGCTGCGCGAATGGCTGAAGACGCTGAGGAAGAAGAACGCCTGCGTGGTCTTCGCCACGCAGTCGCTCAGCGACATCGACAATTCCGCCATCGCCCCGGCGATCATCGAGTCCTGCCCGACCCGGCTGCTGCTGCCGAACGAACGCGCCGTCGAGCCACAGATCACCGCAATCTATCGGCGCTTCGGCCTCAACGACCGCCAGATCGAGATCCTCGCAAGGGCAATGCCGAAGCGGGACTATTACTGCCAAAGCCGCAGGGGCAACCGGCTGTTCGAACTGGCGCTCAGCGAAGTGGGCCTCGCCCTCTGCGCCGCCTCGGCCAAATCCGATCAGGCGCTGATCAATCAGATCCTCGCTGAACATGGCCGCGATGGCTTCCCCGCCGCCTGGCTCCGAGCGCGAGGCGTGAACTGGGCCGCCGAGTTGATCCCGGATCTGACAAATCTGGTGGCGGACCACGCCAGCATCCCCGGATCTGAACCAATAAGTTCGGAAGCCCTGCCCACTGACGCCGACATCGACGCCACCACCGCCCCCGAACCGGACGATTCCGTTCCGGCTGAACCGGAACCCGGACCCACTGACGCCACAGAGGAGATTCTTCCATGACACGAACCCGCATGCCCCGCGTCGTCGGCACCTCGCTGCTGGCGCTCACTCTTGCCGCCCCGTTGGCGCTGGCCCCTGTCCTTGCGCCGCCGGCCCATGCCTTCTTCGGTGGCTTCGGGCGCATCGTCTACGATCCCACCAACCATGCCGAGAACCTGCTGACCGCGGCACGCACGCTGGAGCAGATCAACAACCAGATCGCCTCGCTGCAGAACGAGGCGCAGATGCTGATCAACCAGGCCCGCAATCTCGCCAGCCTGCCGCACAGCTCGCTGCAGCAGTTGCAGCAGAATGTCAGCCGCACGCAGCAGCTGCTCGGCGAGGCCCGGAACATCGCTTTCGAGGTGCAAGAGGTCGATCAGGCGTTCGAGCGGGAATACGGCACGCCGGACCTGTCCAAGTCAGAACAGCAACTGCTGGCGGACGCCCGCACCCGCTGGACCAACACCATGGGCGGGCTGCAGGATGCCATGCGCGTTCAAGCTGGTGTCACCAACAATATCGAGGCGCAGCGGGCGGAGATGGCAGCGCTGGTCGAGCAGAGCCAGGGCGCCACAGGGGCGCTTCAGGCCAGCCAGGCCGGCAACCAGCTGCTGGCCCTGCAATCCCAACAGCTCTCCGACCTCACCGCGCTTCTCGCCGCGACCGGGCGGGCCGATGCGCTGGTCGAGGCCGAGCGGGCAGCGGCCGCTGAACAGGGCCGCATCCAGCGCGAACGCTTCCTGACGCCCGGCAGCGGCTATCAGCCCGGCAATGCCCGGATGTTCAACAACTGAAGGATGGGCAACCATGGGACGCAAGGAGATGGCCAGGCTCATCGCCATCCTGTTCCTGGCGATCGTCATGACCGTCACGCTGATCCGGATGCAGCGGAGCGGCGATCTGCCGCCGCTGCCCGGGCGGCAGGTTCAGCCGCAGGCCGAGGATCCCCTGCGAGAGGGCCAACGCCGATGCCAGCGGATGGGCGAGGCTGCGGCCAATGATGCCGACTGTCTGGCGATCTGGGCCGAGACCCGTGATCGTTTCCTTGGCCGGACGCCTGAGCCCGCGCCTTCCGCCACGACCACGACCGATAAAGGACGATAAGGCAGATGGGCGGGTCCGGCGTCATCGACGAGTTCCTGGCGGTCTTCACCAGCTATATCGACTCGGGCTTCGGACTGCTCGGCGGCGAGGTGGCCTTCATCGCCACCACCCTGATCGTCATCGACGTCACGCTGGCCGCGCTATTCTGGGCCTGGGGCGCCGAAGACGACATCGTCGCCCGGCTGGTGAAGAAGACCTTCTTCGTCGGCGTCTTCGCCTGGCTGATCACCAACTGGAACAGCCTCGCCCGGATCGTGTTCGACAGTTTCGCCGGGCTCGGGTTGCTGGCCTCGGGGACCGGCTTTTCCGCCGCCGATCTGATGCGTCCCGGCCGCGTCGCCCAGACCGGCCTCGATGCCGGGCGGCCGCTTCTGGAATCCATCTCCGACCTGATGGGCTGGGTGGCGGTCTTCGAGAACCTGATCCAGATCCTCTGCCTGTTCTTCGCCTGGGCGCTGGTCATCCTCGCCTTCTTCATCCTCGCCGTGCAGCTCTTCGTCACCCTGATCGAGTTCAAGCTGACCACGCTGGCCGGTTTTGTCCTCATTCCCTTCGGCCTCTTCGGCAAGACCGCCTTCATGGCCGAGCGGGTGCTCGGCAATGTCGTCTCCAGCGGCATCAAGGTGCTGGTCTTGGCGGTGATCATTGGCATCGGCTCGACGCTGTTTTCGCAATTCACCATGGGCTTCGGCGGCGTCGCGCCCACCGTGGACGATGCGATGGCCATCGTGCTGGCGGCACTGTCCCTGCTCGGCCTCGGCATCTTCGGTCCCGGCATCGCCAATGGCCTCGTATCCGGCGGTCCGCAACTTGGCGCGGGCGCCGTCGCCGGCACCGGCCTCGCCATCGGCGGCGCGGCCATGGCCGCGGGCGGCGGCACCATGCTCGCGGCCCGTGCCGGCGGCATGGCGCTGTCGGGGGGCGCTGCCACCGTCCGCACCGGCGCGGCGGCGGCAGGCGCAGCCTCGACCGCCTATAGGCTCGGCGCCATGGGCCAGTCCGGCGCCGGGGGTGTCGCCTCCGGCATGGGCGGCGTCGCAAGCGCCACCGGTTCGGCGGCGATCTCGCCGCTGCGCCGCA
The DNA here is from genome assembly GCA_030538135.1 of Paracoccus sp. (in: a-proteobacteria). Lineage (GTDB taxonomy): Bacteria > Pseudomonadota > Alphaproteobacteria > Rhodobacterales > Rhodobacteraceae > Paracoccus. The sequence continues at coordinate 8,917 of JAUNUO010000010.1, read as the reverse complement.
TGATCGGCAAGGCTGCGGGCGGCATCAAGTCCAGCTATGCCTCCGGCGCCAAGGGTAGTTTCGTGACCACCGGCGGCACTTCCACGATGGGCACCGCCACGACTGGATCAAACACCGATGCAACGGACGGCGCGCCTGCGTGGGCGCAGAAGATGCGCCAAGGGCAATCGCTGAGCCGCGGGCTCTCGATCGCCGGCCATGCCATCCGCTCCGGCGACAACCATGCCGGCGGTGCCTCGATCAATCTTTCCGAAAGAACCCGCCGATGAACATTTTTCGACGCCCCGCGACGCACTACGGCAAGACGCCCGAACCCGAGACGCCCTATCAGAAGGCGACACAGGTCTGGGACGAGCGCATCGGCTCCGCTCGGGTGCAGGCGCGGAACTGGCGGCTGATGGCCTTCACCTGCCTGATCCTCGCCGCCGGCTTCGCTGCGGCGCTGGTCTGGCAATCGGCGCGCGGCACCGTGGTGCCCTGGGTGGTGCAGGTCGACGATCTCGGGCAGGCCCAGGCCGTGGCACCGGCGAGCGCCGACTATCGCCCCAGCGATCCGCAGATTGCCTGGCATCTCGGCCGCTTTGTCGAGCAGGTGCGCAGCATTCCCGCCGATCCCATCATCGTGCGGCAGAACTGGCTGCGGGCCTATGAGTTCACCACCGACCGGGGCGCCGCCGCGCTGAACGAATACGCCCGCACCAACGATCCCTTCACCAGGGTCGGGCGCCAGCAGATCGCCGTCGAGGTCTCGAGCGTCATCCGGGCCTCGCCGGACAGCTTCCGCGTCGCCTGGACCGAACGGCACTACGAGAACGGCCAGCTGTCGGCCACCGAACGCTGGACCGCGATCCTGACCGTGGTGATCCAGACGCCACGTAGCGCCGAGCGGCTGCGGGCCAATCCGCTCGGCATCTACGTCAACGCCGTCAACTGGTCACGGGAGATGTCGCAATGAAACGCAACCCCGCCCTGCCCACTCTGGTTCTCGCGGTGGTCGCCCTCGCCGGATGCGCCACGACCAAAACGCCGCAGTTCAGCTATGACGACGATGTCCCGCCCCTGCCCTCGCCTCCAGCGACCGCGCCGGTCGATCCGGCCCCGAAACCGCTGCATGTGCCGCCGGGCTGGACCCCGGCGCGCGGCGGCGGGGCCGCCGGGACACCCGGGGGCCGGGTCACCAATGCCAATGCCGCCGCCCGGGTCGAGCCCCGCCGCGAAGGCTATTACAACGCCATCCAAGTCTATCCCTGGTCCGAAGGCGCGCTCTATCAGGTCTATGCCGCGCCGGGCCAGATCACCGATATCGCGCTGGAGCACGGCGAGACGCTGGTCGGTGAGGGATCGATCGCCGCTGGCGACACCGCGCGCTGGATCATCGGCGATACCGAGAGCGGCAGCGGCGCATCCCGCCGTGTCCATGTCTTCGTCAAGCCGACCCGCGAGGACATCTCGACCAACCTGGTGATCACCACCGACCGGCGGGTCTACATGATCGAGCTGCGGGCACGCGAGGCGCTCTACATGCCCTCGGTCGCCTGGACCTATCCGGCCCAGCCGGCAGGTAAGCGGCAGCCAGCCGTCGCCGCACCCATCATCCCGGCGCCTGCCGCGCGCAATTACCGCTACGGCTTGCAGATCGAGGGTGTCAGCCCGCCCTGGCGGCCGGTCTCGGTCTTCGATGACGGCCGCCGCACCTATGTCGTCTTCCCGCGCGGCATCGCCCAAGGCGAGATGCCACCGATCTTCGTCCTCGGTCCAGATGGCGAAGCGCAGATCGTCAACAGCCGCAGCCATGGCAATGTGCTGATCGTCGACCGGATCTTCGCCGCCGCCGAACTGCGCCTTGGCTCCGGCGAGCGCCAACAGGTGGTGCGGATCCTGCGGGTCGAGCCGCGCCAGCGGAGGACAACCGCCGGAGGGCAGAAGACATGACCGGTAAATCCCCCGAGGCCACCGCGCCGATGCGCCTGCGCGCCGAGCCGCCGAAGGTGACCCGGCTCTCGCGCAAGGTGCTCACGGCCTTCGGCCTGATCGCCTCGCTGGCAATCGGCGGCGCGTTAATCTATGCGCTGCAGCCGCGCGAGCGCAGCAAGGACGGCGAGGAGCTGTTTTCCACCGAGAACCGCGCCACCGCCGACGGGCTGGCGGACCTGCCCGGCGACTATAGCCGCCCCCTGCTCGGCCCGCCTTTGCCCGGCGATCTCGGCAAGCCCATTCTCGAGGCGCAGAACCGCGGCGAGCCTGTTATCTCCCCGGCGATCACCCCGCCCGCCGCCGATCCCGACGAGCAGCGCCGCCTAGCCGAGGAGGAGGCCGCGCGGGTCAGCCAGCTGTTCTTCGAGACCTCGCAGACCACAGGCGCTTCGCCGATGGCTGGGCTACCTCGCGCGGAAGGTGACAGTGGAGGCAATATGACCAGTTCACCCATGGCCCAGAACCCGCGACAGGCCTTCCTGAACGCCGCGCCGGACCGCCGGCCGGTCTCGGTCGAGCGGATCATGGCGCCGGCCTCGCCCTATCTGCTGCAGGCCGGGACGGTCATTCCCGCCGCCCTGATCACCGGCATCCGCTCCGATCTGCCCGGCCAGATCGTCGCCCAGGTCACCGAAAACGTCTATGACAGCCCCTCCGGCCGCTACCTGCTGATCCCGCAGGGTACGCGGGTGATCGGCGAATACAGCGATGCGGTGAGCTTCGGCCAGCGCCGCGTGCTGCTGGTCTGGCACAGGCTGATCTTTCCCGACGGCCGCTCGCTGGTGCTGGAGCGCCTGCCGGGCGCCGATGCGCAGGGCTTTGCCGGGCTAGAGGACGGCGTCGATTACCACTGGGCAGAGATGGCCAAGGCCGCCGGTCTTTCGACCATCCTCGCCATCGGCACGGAGCTCGGCAGCGAGGATGACGACCCCCTGGTCCGCGCCATCCGCGAGGGCGCCGGCGACACCATCGCCCATGCCGGCCAGCAGATCGTCGAGCGCCAATTGCAGGTCGCGCCCACCCTGACCATCCGGCAGGGATTTCCGGTCAGGATTCTCGTGACGAAGGATTTGATCCTGGAACCGCAGGGAGGCTGATCATGGTGAAACTGAAGCTCGGACCCATCGCCGACGACAAGCCGGTGAAGCTGACCGTGGAACTGCCGGCAGCGCTGTTTCGCGATCTTGTCGTCTATGGGCAGATTCTCGGGCGAGAATCCGCGGGGCCGCCGGTCGTGCCCGCAAAGCTCGTCGTGCCGATGCTGGAGCGCTTCGTCAGCACCGATCGAGGGTTTGCAAAGGCGAAGCGCGCTCGCAAGGCTGATAATGCAGGCTGACTGGGTGAGGGGCCGGGATGCCCAACCCCTTCGCGATCATTCGCCCGCCTGCGTCAACGCCTGAAGCTGATCCTCGCTCAACGTCAGCGCGGCTGCCTTGGCGAAGCTTTCGACCTGCGCCACCGTCGTCGCGCTGGCGATCGGCGCGGTCACACCAGGTTGCGCCATCAGCCAGGCCAGCGCCACCTCGGCGGGCTTGGCGCCGTGGGCGCTGGCGACCTCGTCCAGTGCTGCCAGGATCGCCCTGCCCTTCGGCGTCAGGTATTTCCCCACCCCGCCGCCGCGCGCCGATTTGCCAAGGTCGGCCTCCGAGCGGTATTTCCCCGACAGGAAACCGGCGGCGAGGCTGTAATAGGTCACGACGCCGATATCCTCGGCCAGGCACAGATCGCGCAGCGGCCCTTCGAACCCGGCGCGGTCATAAAGATTATATCCGGGCTGCAACACCTGGTAGCCCGGCAGGCCGGCATCCCGCGCGGCCTTCAGCGAGTCCCCAAGCTGCGCCGCATCGACATTGGACACACCGAGGGCGCGGATCTTGCCGGCCTGCCGCAGCTTGTCGAACGCCCCCAGCGTTTCCTGATAGCTGGTGCCGAGCGGATCGGGCCAATGCGCGAAGTAAAGATCGATGGCCTCGATCCCCAGCCGCCGCAGTGAGGCGTCGCAGGCGGGCAGGATATGCGCCTCGGTCAAGCCGCCCTCATGCGGGGCGCCGGTGATCGAGCCGACCTTGGTGAAGATCGTCACCCGGTCGCGCATGCCGGGGCGGGCCTTCAGCCAGTTGCCGATGATCGTCTCGGATTCGCCGCCCCTGTTGCCGGGCGCCCAGGCGGAATAGCAATCCGCCGTGTCGATGGCATCGAAGCCGTGATCGACGAAAGCGTCCAGCACGGCGAAGCTCTGCGCCTCGTCGATGGTCCAGCCGAAGACATTGCCGCCGAAGACCAGCGGCATGATCTTCAGGCCGGTCCTGCCCAGATCGCGATGTTCCATGAGGGCCTCCATCTGCTATCGGTTGCGCAATAGTTCCAACACGTCGCCAAGGCGAGGGCAAGCGCCGCTGGCGCTACTCGCCGGCAACGAGGTCTGTCCAAACGCTGGGAAATGGGCAATTCCTCAGCGTCGCCGAAGACCAGATGGAGCGGAAAAACGATAGAAGATCCGGCCTAAGCCGTTGCTATATCTGAACTATCAGTGAGTTATGACAGCGGTGGTTGCGGGGACAGGATTTGGATTGTGGCGAATGAACTTCGCGCTTCCACGCCTTCGGTCTAAGCGGCTGAAATAAATGGATAATCCGTCATTCCGCGTCTGAACTATCGGTGCTGCCTCTATCCGCTGGGAACCTGTCGTATCCCAGTTCAGCGCGCAGAGCCTCGAACTGCGCCCGCTTTGCATCTTCCTTCTGCTGCTGCCGAAGACGCTTTGCTTCGTCGCGCTGGCGCTTTGCGTTCTCGGCCGATTGCTGCTTCTCAGTGCGCTGGCGGTTCAACGCTTCGGCGACTTTGCTACGCTGCGCCTCGACGCGAGCAGGGTCGATCTGGGGACGAAGCGAGTGGATGGCGATCTTGCGGCAGTCGGCTTGCGACATCTTCGCCTCGATCGCGATGAAGATCTCGGCACGGCGCTCGTCGGACTGCGCTGCCAGCCAGCCGAGTATGCCACGGGCCAGAAGCGCGCCGGCCGTGCGCTGCGCCTCGTTGGCCTTCACGGCCTCGGTGCCAAGGGTGGCGAGAATGGTCTCGGCGACCGAGCCCTTGGCCGATGTCGGGGCGAGCGGCGCGGTACTGTTCGCGAGGGTGTTTCTGGTGCTCATCGGGATCTCCTGTCGAGCGATTCACGACGCGGATCGTCGGCAACCGTTGCCGCTTATCCCGTCGCAAAAGAGGTGGGATGATCGCGAGAGAGGCATGTAATAACTCTGGGCAGTTTTCTTTGGTTAACGGCGTCGATATCGCATAAGACATTGTTATTCAATGAAAGATTTCTTCTTCGCCACTGGATGGTGGAAGGCCCGCATCCGTGCTGGTGCGCGCAGCTCCGAACAACGTCAGCCGGTCGCGCCACCCCGGATCGCCGCTCGCATCTGTTCGGCCATGCCGACGCCGTGTTGCAGCTTCTCGATCGTCGCATAGACATTGCCGGACGCCCTCGCCCAGCAGGTGCCGATCTGGGTCTTGTTGCGGGTATCCTCGTTGGTGGCCCGGTCGGCACCCTTGTATTCGACCACGAACAGCCGCCCGTCGGTCAGCTTGGCCACGAAGTCGGGGTAGAACCTGTCCTTCAGCAACGGTAGCGCAAAGCTGTCGCGGTGGCGCGGAACGTTGCGCAGCCAGACCTCGACTTCCGGCAGGGCGTCGAGCGTCTGGGCACAGGCGAACTCCTCGCCGGTTTCGTCGCCATCAAAAGCCGGGACCGCATCGTTGCCGAGCAGGTGCTTTGCAAAACGCAGCCTGTCGAGCGGCACGAGGGCGAGATCCTTATATGTCGAAGCGTCGAACCGGATCGTGGCATCGGCTGAGACCTCGGGCGCCGCGTCGTCTGCAAACAGCGCCGCCTGCCGCATCTTCGTCCGGGCGGCGTCGCGCGTCTCGGCGATGCGCTGGCGCAGCTTCGCGGACAGCGCGTCCTGCCAGTCGATCAGCGTCGGGACAGCGATGCAGCGGCGGCTGCGCAGATGCGCCACGGCGGCGCTGAGCCAAGCGCGCAGATGGTCCTGCGGGATGTCCGGCACCCGACAGGCGCGTTCAAGCCACTGGATCAGCGATGCCGCCATTGCGTCGTCGGATACGCCCCGCAGTCCGGTGAGCGCCGGCTGCGCCACCGTCGTTCGGGAATAGACGATCGTCTCGCCGGCGAGGTCGATATGAACCACCTCGTCGCTGCGCTCGAAGCGCAGATCTTCCTCGGTCAGGATCGCCGAGGCTTCGGTCAGCGCCCAGTCCGACAATTCCATCAGGCTGTCTGTATCAGCCGAGACCAGTTGGCCATCGATCCTGGTCAGCAGCAGCGGCACGTCGATCACAGCGCCCTTTTCGGCGGGCGAACGGCGTTCGTCGACCTTTGCGCGGTGCTTGGCCAGCGCGGCGCGGGCCAGGGGCCGGTCGGCTTCGGCGGCGAGGTCGATGATGCGTTCGGCCACATCGTCGGGCACATCGCCCTTTACGCCGGCCGAAACGCCGCCATCGGACGCTGGCGTCCATTCGACACCGTCCTCCGCCATCTCGGTCAGGGCCGCACGGACCTCGTCGCTATCGGCCAGCGGTACCTGCCAGACGGGATGGGGACGCACGGGCGCAGGGTCGAACAGCATGCCCTGGCCATTCGGCACAAGGCCCGCAGGCTGAACGCTGCCGCGCACCTCTTCGTCGGTAAAGCCCATACCGACAAGCTTGTCGGTCAGCGCCGCCGCAGTCTCGTTGAACTCGGGCTCGGAGACATGCGCGTAGGCCATATTGAGCGCTGGATCCTGCCGTCGTTCGGCATAGGGCATCCGCAGCACGCGACCCAGCAACTGTTCAACCGCCGTGGCGCTGCGCAGCTTTTGCGTGGCGCACAGCACATAGGCGGAAGGGCAGTCCCATCCCTCGCGCAGCGCCTGGACGGTGATGACATGGCGCGTGGGTTCCGACGGATCGCGCAGATCGACGCCGTCCAACTCGCGCCGGTCGCCTGTGGCGATCTTGATCCACGACGCGTGAACCAGCCGCTCGATAAGATAGTCGCGGATCTGGTCCGGCGTCGGCTCGCGCCCCTTTGGCTGGGCCTGATACAGAACCACCGGGCGAATGTGATCCTTGTCGGACCGCGCCTTTTCCTCCAGCTGCTTCTGGGTCCGCAGCGCGCCATCGACGGCGGATCGCCAGTCGGCATGGGGCCGCAGCCGGATCGGCAGCTTGATCATCTCCTCGTCCTTGAGCGCGCTGGCCGTCGTCGAGAACAGGATATTGTTGCGCCCTTTGGGCGTGGCCGTAAATTCGATTACCGCCGCGGGCCGAACCCGCGCCTGCACCTCGCGCGAGAGGTTTGAGACGGCATTATGCGCCTCGTCCACGATCATCAGCGGACGCTGGTGATACAGCAGGTTAGCCAGACTGAACTTGACCGCGCCGGCGGTGAGCATCGGGTTCGATGCGGCCTCCGTGTAGCTGACCCGCTCCATGCCGCCGGTTGGCAGGGCGCTGAAGAACGGCTCGAGATCCTCGTGATGAGCATAGACCTTGCGCTGGCCAGTGTTTTCCACGCGGAACGCCTGGATCGTCGAGACGATGACGCAGCAATTCTGGGCCAGATCGACCGGGCGGATGGTCTCGAACGCCTCGATGTCGAACACCCGGACGCGGCGACCGAACGCCGCGTCCAGCCTAGCGCGATAAGCGTGCGTGGAGTCAGACAGCGCGTCGAGCGTCTGATCCTTGATCGCGCCCGAGGACACGAACCACAGCACCAGTGGCCAGGGCCGGGCCATGACCTGGCTCCAGACCCTGACCGCCTCGGCGGCCAACAGGGTCTTGCCGCCGCCGGTGGGCAGGCGCAGGCAAACATAGGGCACGTCGGGCAGGCCACCCAGCGGCTGATAGTCACTCCGAGGGGGCACCGGATCGCCCGACATCCGCGCCGCACGTTCCTGCGTGGCGACTTCGTGGGCGAAGGCTTCGGCCGGGCCGGTGGCATTGGCGCGGGTCAGAAAGCGGTCCAGAGCCTCAAGCGTCGCCTGTTGATAGCGTTTCAGCTCCATCACCGGGCCCCCGCGTTCAGTTCATAGGGTGTCTGGCGGAAGCTGACGCCCTGAGCCTTCAGCGTGCCGGGCGACAGGCGGTTGGCGGCGGCATAGATCGTCAGCGGACCGCTGAAACCTGCAGGCAGATGCTCGCGGATCAGCGCCAGCGTGGTGCGGGTCAGGATATTGCCGCCCTGCGGCGTCCGGTCCTTGAGGATGCCGTTGAACAGCAGCGCGACCGCACGGGGCGGGGCGGCGGGTGGCGCCGGGGCGTCTGGATCGGCCGATGCGGGGGGCAGCGGCGGCGCGAACAGACCCAGCACCGGGGTGGTCGGCGTGTCGTCCAGCGGCGTGCGGGTTTCGTTGAACCAGACATGGCGGGCGAGATCGGCGAAACCCACCCCCTCGGCGATACGCCCCTCGGCATCATAGATCGCGGGGCCGAGCGTCAGGAACCGGAACCCGCCGCCGCCCTGCCAGCCGGTGTCCTTGCTGATGCCGCCCTGTTCGCCTTCGATGACCTTTTTCAGGCGCAGCGCGCAGTGCGTGCGGGCGTGATCGCCCATCTCGACCCCGATCCAGCGCCGGCCCATCTTGTGCGCGACGGCGGCCGTCGTGCCCGAGCCGAGGAAGCTGTCGAGGACGAGGTCGCCGGGATTGGTGGCGATATGGAGGATGCGCTGGATCAGGCGTTCGGGTTTGGGGGTGTCAAATAGTTCGTTTGAGAACATCTCCAGAACTTGCTTCTTGGCCTCTTGGTTGTCGCCAACTTGCTGGGCGCGGCAGACAAGAAAAAAGCCGCCTCGTTTGAGGCGGCTGTTTCTTCGCTAAGTTTGGTTGCGGGGATAGGATTTGAACCTATGACCTTCAGGTTATGAGCCTGACGA